>JAGNYO010000097.1 GCA_017984895.1 Sphingobium sp.
ATGACAATCTGTGCGCGCTCGTCTCGATGGCGCATCTCGACCGCCCGATCGAGGAGCAAGCGCATGTCAGCTTTGAGGCGCTGGCCGGCCTGACGGACGACCTGCTCTGCCTCACTGCCGGGGCCGAAGGCGCGCTGGCGCGGCTCTATGCCGAGGATCAGCCGGATGCGGCAGCGGACTATTGCACCGCTTTGGAAGCCTTGTTCCCGGAGCGGCTCTACATCGAACTGTGCCGCCGCAGGGACGCTGTTGAGGGTAGGGCGGAGCGGCGCCTTATCGACCTCGCTTATGCGCGCGGCCTGCCGCTCGTCGCCACCAACCCTACCTGCTATGCCGAGCCGGATTTCCATAAGGCGCACGACGTGATGCTGTGCATTGCCGAGGGCGCTTATGTCGAGAGCGCGGACCGGCGCACCTCCTCGCCCGATGCGTGGATGAAGCCTGCGCGAGAGATGGAGCGCCTGTTCGAGGACTTGCCGGAGGCGCTGGCGAATACGCTGGTGGTGGCGCAGCGTTGCGCGGTAATGGCGCCCCAGCGCAAGCCGATCCTCCCCAGCCTCGCGGGCGACATAGAGGGTGAGGCGCAGATGCTGCGCGATATGGCGGCGGCGGGGCTGGACGCGCGGCTGGAGAAAGCGGGGGTCACCGCGCCGGATAGCCGCCAGCCCTATCTCGACCGTCTCGAATTCGAGCTGAACGTCATCATCCAGATGGGCTTTCCCGGCTATTTCCTGATCGTTGCGGATTTCATCCAGTGGGCGAAGGCCAACAACATACCTGTCGGGCCGGGGCGCGGCTCCGGCGCGGGCAGCGTGGTGGCATGGGCGCTCACGATCACCGATCTCGACCCGCTGGAGCTGGGCCTGCTGTTCGAACGCTTCCTCAATCCCGAGCGCGTGTCGATGCCGGACTTCGACATCGACTTCTGCGAAACGCGGCGTGGCGAGGTGATCCGCTATGTGCAGCAGAAATATGGCGCGGATCATGTGGCGCAGATCATCACCTTCGGTAAGCTGAAAGCCCGCGCGGTGCTGAAGGACACGGGCCGTGTGCTCCAGATGAGCTATGGGCAGGTCGACCGGTTGGCGAAGCTGGTGCCCAACCACCCGACCGACCCATGGACGCTCGAGCGCACGATCAACGGCAACGCCGAGTTCGTGGCCGAGGTGAAGGCGGACCGGCAGGTGAAACGACTGGTCGATCTCGCCAGGCAGCTTGAGGGCCTGCCGCGCCACAGCTCCACCCACGCGGCGGGCGTGGTGATCGGCGACCGGCCCTTGAGCCAGCTCGTGCCGCTCTATCGCGATCCGCGCTCCGATATGCCGGTGACGCAGTTCGATATGAAATATGTCGAGGCGGCGGGGCTGGTGAAGTTCGACTTTCTGGGCCTCAAGACCCTCTCCGTGCTGCAACGCGCGGTCGAACTCCTCGCCAAGCGCGGGGTGCAGGTCGATCTCGCCGCGCTGACGTGGACTGACGAAGCGGTCTATGACCTGCTCCAGCGCGGCGATACGGTGGGCGTGTTCCAGCTCGAATCCGAAGGCATGCGCAAGACGCTCGCGGCGGTGAAACCCACCAGTTTCGGCGACATCATCGCCCTCGTCTCGCTCTATCGCCCCGGCCCGATGGACAATATTCCGATGTTTGGCCGCCGTAAAAACGGGCAGGAGAGTATCGAATATCCGCACGCGCTGCTCGAACCGATCCTCAAAGAAACCTACGGCATCTTCGTCTATCAGGAGCAGGTGATGCAGGCCGCGCAGATATTGGCGGGCTATTCGCTGGGGGACGCCGACCTGCTGCGCCGCGCGATGGGCAAGAAAATCCAGGCGGAGATGGACGCGCAGCGGGACCGCTTCGTCAAAGGCTGCGCCGAGCGGTCGGACATCCCCAAGGCCAAGGCCAACGAGCTGTTCGACTTGATCGACAAGTTCGCAGGCTATGGCTTTAACAAGAGTCACGCGGCGGCCTATGCGCTGCTCGCTTATCATACGGCGTGGCTGAAGGCGCATCACCCGGCGGAGTTCTACGCCGCGTCGATGGCGTATGATATTCACCTCACCGACAAGCTGACCGTGTTTGTGGACGACATGCGCCGCACTGGCGTGCCGTGCCTGCCGCCAGACATCAACCGCGCCGGGGCCGATTTCACGGTCGAGCCGGTGGCGGCGGAGAGCGACGATCCGCGCCTTGCATTTGGGGTGCGCTATGCGCTGGGCGGGCTAAAGGGTGTCGGCGAAAAGGCGATGGAGCAACTGGTCGAGGAGCGGGCGCGCAACGGGCCGTTCCTCAGCCTCGACGACTTCGCCGACCGGATCGAGCCGCGCGTGCTGAACCGGCGGCAGCTGGAGAGCCTCGCCGCGGCGGGCGCGTTCGATGGCATCGAGGCGGATCGCGCCGGGGTGCATGCTGCGGCAGAGATCATCCTGCTGGTTGCGTCAAGCGCGCAGGAGGCTCGGATCAGCGGGCAGGGCGGGCTATTCGGCGGGGAGGACACGCCCCATGCCGAGGTGCGCGTGCCGCCGCATGAGCCATGGTCCACCGCCACCCGCATGGCGCAGGAGAAGGACGCGTTCGGCTTTTACTTTTCGGCGCACCCGGTGGATCGCTACGCCCACATCGCGCAGGCGCGCGGCGCACGCAGCTTCGGCTCGATCTGTGCTCAGCCGCCCGCTGGCGGGTCGGATGGCCGCAGCGGCGCGATGATGGCCGCGCTGGTCGAGGATGTGCGCTGGCGCGACACCAAGCGCGGCGCGCGCTATGTCTCCGCCACTTTTTCGGACAGCAGCGGCCAGTTTCAGGCGAGCTGTTTTGATGAGGCGAGCTGCACCAGGATCGCCGATCTGGCCGATGCGGGCGACTGCGCGTTGCTGAATGTCGAGCTGGAGCGGATGCCGGGCGAGGAGGTGCCGCGTGTCACGGTGCGCGGGGTGCAATCTCTCGCGTCCGCCGCCAGTGGCATGCGCATCGAGCTGTGGATCGACGTGGAGGAACCGGCCGCCGTCGCGCAGATCGCGCTGTTGCTTTCCGGTTGCCGGGGCGGACGCGGCGAGGTGCGCATCCGCGCGCGCGCCGCACAGGGCACTATCGCGAGCCTGCGGCTGGGCCGGGATTTCCAGATCGAGCCCGAAACGATCGAGCGGCTGCGTGCGCTCCCCGGCGTGGCGGGGGTGCAGATGCCCGCGCGTGAGCCGCTGCGGCTGGTGGGCTGATCCAGCCCGTCAGTTGATACCGACGTGCCGGACGCCATAATCGATACGGATGCCGACCCACTCCCCCAGCAGCACTCGTCCGCCCCGGCGCGGCGGGCGCACCCGAAACTGCCAGGCTGCCGCAAGCACAGCCCGCGCGATATCGGACTTTTCGGGATATTCATCCACCACAACGCATTCCTCCACCCGGAAATCCGCCACCGTTTTGCAGGCAATCAGCCCCCAGCCCGGCCCGCTGGCGGTGGAGAGATAGCCGCTCAGTTCGTTGTCATAGGGCTTGCGAAGCCATTCGGCGGCGTAGAGCGGCTCGCCATTTGGCCCGGTGCCGGCCATGCGGGGGGTGTCTGCGCTGGAGCCTCTGTCCACCGGACCCGCAACGGATTTGGCGGGAGCTGGGGTGGCCGGTCTGGTGGGCATATGGGCAATGTCGGCCATCGCCATATCCTCAGC
>JAGNYO010000014.1 GCA_017984895.1 Sphingobium sp.
GCCAACAAGCTTGGCCAACGTCGGATCCAGCCCGCTTACATCATCGCATGGTCATGTTGGCGACGCGCCCATCAAGCCGCCGCCAGACGGGCTCATGTCAAAATAAAATCGTAACTGTAATGCTAGTCATCGCAAGATCCTTTGGAAAGAGTGGCGACCAGCCGCGCGATCACACGCGCGGCAATCTCACGGTCAGTCACGGTCATGGCGGGCGCGCGGATAGCGCGCTCTTCCGCACGCTCTTCGGCTTTGCGCGCCTGGTCGAGTACCATTTTAGCGGCACGCAGATCGCCACTGGCACTCTTGTTGGCGATCTGCGCGGCGGTAATATCCAGCTTCGACTTGCACTTGCGCTTGCCCTGTTCAGTAACGGGGACTTTCTCCGAAAGGGCGCCGAGCACTGCGGCGTCGACGCCGCGCTCCTTCTTCGGGCGCCCCCTAGGGTTAGGGCTAGGCACACCCGATTGGAAACGTCCTGCCCGATCCCGATGGATCGGTGGATTGTCGGTACTCATGCCAAGTCTCCCCCGGAATTCGCGCAGGTTTCAGCTTCGATCTCGAGTGCAGCGAAACTCAGGCCATCCGCGCGCAGGGCGGTTTCGCCGGTCCAGCGTTGCCAGCGACGAATAATGGTGTCGCAATAGAGAGGATCCATCTCGATCACCCGCGCCACCCGTCCGAGCTTCTCGGCAGCGATGAGGGTGGTGCCGGAGCCTCCAAATGGGTCCGCCACCACATCACCCCTGACGCTGGAATCGAGCAGGATATCGGCGATAAGAGCCAAGGGCTTGACGGTCGGATGCATGGAAAGCGGATTGCCTTCTTCGGCGGTGCGTGCGACGCTCGCGGCCGAAGGGTAATTCCAGATGTTCGAGCGCGAGCGTCCGAACCGGCCGAGCTGGATATTGTTGCGCGAAGGCGCGCCTCCTTTGGCGAATATGAAGAACAGTTCATGCTGCGAGCGATAGAAGCTCCCCATGCCCGGCTGGTTTTTTGACCAGACGGCCATGTTGAGAAAGCGATCGTAGACCGACTTTCCCGCGCTGCAGATCTCGCCCACATGGCGCCAGTCCATGGCCCAACTGTGCACCGAACCGGCCCGCGACCAATCATAGGCATGACCCATGGCTGTCCGCAGGAAGGCGGTAAACTCCTGTTCGGTCATTTCGCCAACAGCACAAGCGAACTCACGGTGCTTGAACCTGCCCAGCCCTGAAACGTGGCCGTCGATCGGGACATTATAGGGTGGGTCGGTCACTACTATCGCAGCCTGATCCGCGCCCATCAAGCCTGCCCAGACCATCTCATCGAGCGCATCACCGCAGATAAGGCGGTGTAACCCGAGTTGCCATATATCACCGGGCATGGTGACAGCCGGGCCATCTCCAACAAGAACGACACAGTCATCCCCAAGGCCGCCGACGTCGATGTCTTGTATCCTCAGTTCGATCTCGATCTCGGTGAAACCAGTCGCCTCTATGTCGAAATCGAGGTCCAACGCCGAGAGGTCAAAGAGGATAGTGCGCAGCGCCGAATCGTTCCACTTCGAGAGGTCGGCGAGGCGGTTCAATGCCACCATCAGCGCCTTGATTTGAGGTTCGCTCAAATGCTCGATCCGGATCACCATGACTTCGTTCATTGCCAGGCGCTGGGCAACTTCCCATTGGGCATGGCCAGAAATGATCTGATTGTCCCGAGTCGCCAGGATCGGCAAAACCTGACCGAAAGCCTCGAAGGATTTGGTGAGCGCCCGGATCTGCGATTTGGGATGGCTACGCGGCGACCCAGGCATAGGCCGCAACGCGGCGGTAGTAAGGTATTCGGTAAAGAGTGGCGCGTTACGCCGCAACGGTGGATGTGTCATGATGTGCTCCTCAAAAATGGAGCACCCAATTATTCACATATGGAGGGGCAGAATAGGGTCAGAAAAACGAATTCTACTTAGCTCACCCATTCCAGATGCAAAAGATCATCGGCGGTAACACCAAAGCGCCGGTCGAGAACGATCAGGTTCGCAACGTGTCGCGCACGATCCACAAGCCCACCTATCGCGCGCAACGCTGTAAGGTCCAGACCCAAGCATGGCTCCTGGTAGCCAGTCGAGCCCAACCAAAAATCACAGGTTATAGCCAGATGAATCACCGGCCGACCCGGCCGCCAAACTCTTTTTTGAAAATTGCGTGCGCGTTCGTCAAAGTCTCCTGGCAGACCACTTTCTGCGGCCAAATAGAGCGCGATCTGTCGCTGCGTGAATTTTTCGATATCCGGCAATGGCCGGTGCTGTTGCCCTAAATGATCCCAGACCCAAGGCCGGACGGCCCGGGCAAGCAAGGAGCGGTCTTTTATCCGTCTCATGGCCGTTCGCAATTTGGCGCGGCACCATTTGGGTGACAACGCAGCGTATGCGTTCAATCGATCATCCGCGAATGGTTGGTCGCTATCATCAATACGATTGGCCTCGTGAAGATAGCTGCCTACCCAGGCGGCGACGGCATCCTGACGCTGCAGATCCTCGACCACAGTAGGAAAGGCCAGCGCCGCGAAGAATCGGGCCCCTGTCTCTATGTCAGAGCATTCCCCCGGTCCAAGCCTGATTATACGCATCGACATTAACAAGCTCCCCGCCCGATGAAAGCAGGCTTATATATGTCTGCTTTCATCCTGATATGGACCTGTTTTTACAGATTTCGAGCCTGCTTTTAGGATTTTGCGTCACTTAGATAAGGCACTGAAATTGAGCTACATTTGACGTGGAATAGAAAGCAGTCACCAGCTTTCCGCCTGTTTCTAAGCGAAATCACGCAAAAACAGGCTATCTCACGCAAGTATCGTACAGAGACCCTTTCCCTCAGGACTGCGCCACGCACCAGTTTTCTGCGGTTTTTGAAGAAATCGCTTCCCTCAAAATCGGAAAAATACCATATTCGGATCGTGTTCGGATTTTGGCGGGGATATTCCGATCTTGGAAAAACAGGGGCTTAACGATTCTGCGTCAGTGGCAATGATCGCTAAAAAGGACGATTCTCCTGCCAAGGGGTCGGTCATAGAGAGCAAGACTTTCCGCGACGGACTGATCTATCTCTACAAACGGGCGGACTTCAAAAAGCCCACATGGCTCTGCCGGATCAAGGTTCCGGGTACCAAGGGCTATATCAACCGCAGCACCAAGACAGGCGATGAGCATCAGGCGTTCAAATTCGCCGATGATCTCTATAATCAGCTCCACATCAAATATCTGAAAGGCGAAGCGCCTGTCGGCAAACGGATCGGTCCGGCGATCGATGCCTATATCAAACGGTTCGAACCCCAGCGGGACCGCAGCTACTTCCATTACAAGATATTGCTGATGGAGCTGGTGAAGCCGTTCCTTGAACGCCTCACATTCGAGGAGCTATCAACGGCTGCCGTCTCTCAGCTTATCGATCATCTAACGACGATCACGAAGAAAGGGCAGCTAACGGCCACGGTGAAGTCGATGGAGGCGCTTCACGTCGCCCAGCAGCTTCTTGTTGGCAAGCTTGCCCAGGCTTTCCGGTCGCTTGCGCCACGCGTAATAGCCATTAGTCGACACTTCCAAAGCGGCCCACTGCGTATCGACCGCCTCCATGCCCGCAGCATCCATGGCATAATGCCAACTTCCGCCGCAATATGGGCCAACGGTCGACCACTGCTTTCAAATAGCGCAACCGTCTCGCGTTTGAACTCGGGCGCGAACACCCGCTTAATTATTGACCTTCCTTGCCCCAAAGGGCTTAGCTAAGGTGCCCACCGAATTAGAGGAATATCAACATGTGCGTGGCACAGCGACAGGTCGGCTGAGGGGCTATGATACGGCCTCCTTCAGCGCTCGAGCGGGTGAGACACTGGTCTTCGTAGTGCGAACGGGTTGTGCGACGAGCGCAAGGCAATCGGAAGCGAGGGATATATCTTCAAGGCGCCGCACACGCGCACACGCGCCCGGTTCGATATACCCTCCCGCACCGGTCACTTGGCCGACTACGGGCATGATATAGAACGGATTATCAGACAAGACGCGGGCGACCCTATTTGACGGTGGGCCAGCTAGCCGGATCAGGCGAAAATGCGGGCCATCCGCTAATATCCTCTCGTCAGCAGCACCTCGCTGGGTATAGCGCGCGAAATCATATGGCGTGCGGCTGGCAACGGCGAGTGCGGCATCGATATGCAGCTGGCGTGGTCGGCCATAGTCATAGAGGCGGTATGTGGTATCGCTGTTTTGCTGAATCTCGATCAGGCTGATGCCCGCGCCGATAGCGTGCACGGTATTGGCGGGGATATAGAAGAAATCGCCTGGCTTCACTGGCTGCCACCGCAACCTATGTTCGATTTGTCCATCCAGCGCAGCAGCGCGGAGTGTGGCTTCGTCATACTCCCGCTCGAATCCGATGCCGAGGCACGCTCCCGGCTCGGCGTCGAGGACCAACCAGCATTCCTCTTTCCCCTGACGCCCCATTCCCATAGCTTCGGTCTGGGTGTCTGAGGGGTGGACTTGAACCGACAGCCGCTCGCTTGTAAAGATATATTTGATCAGAAGGCGGTCCAACGCGGGTGGTGGGGTAAACCATATCTCGCCGATACGCTGGCCGCTCGGCGCGACAAAGGGCGCAGGCAGATTGGTGCGGCCCCATGGTTTTTCTACCATATGTATCGGCAAGCTGAGGTGCGTCATATCAGCGTCTTTCATGTCATCACGTACGCAGCACAATTGCTGGAGGCAGCGTGAAGCGGTCGCTAACGGAGCATTGCTACAGCATGATTGCCCCTATCTGACGGTTCTGGGTCAGGCACGTTTGAGGCGAAATTTCGGCGACATCCGTTCGTCTTGAATTCCGGGCAAATGACGCAAAAGAGTCATATTCTATGGATATTGCACGGTCTGTTGAACAATGCCGATCGCCATGTATCGGGATATATAATCGGGTTGTGATTTTGAATTTGGCGTTGGTGCGAACATGATGCCTTGAGGTGGAATGCGCTTGGCAATGCCGCGAAAATTGGCCCGTATTTCTGAAGAGACCGGACATGATCGACTTTAACGTTCAGGATCAGATCGACTATGTGCCACCCGCGCTGGTGCGCGTAGCCGCAATAGCCGATATCGTCACCGAACTCGAAAAGCATGGACTGACTCTCGCTCCCAAGGCTTATCAGCCGGGTGATCCCGTAGACTGGTCCAACGGCCGGGTTTCCTGATCGGACACTCAATGATGACCAATGGTGGTTCGCCACGAGGCCATGTTGCAAGTGACGTGGAGCCATGCGCCGCTGGACATGCGGGTGACCCTGAGGCAATTTTCATAATTAGCCAGAACGCGGTCGATTGCCCTCTGGGAGATGGACTTGCACTGTTCGATGCACGATGCGGCGCGTCCTTCACTCTTAATCGCACCGGTGCAATAATCTGGAACAGCGCCCGCCAGCGGGTGAGCTTCCGGGAAATGCGCGCGATTCTGGCCACTGCATGCAAGGGTGCGCCTGACGATATTGACGCGGATCTGCATGGCATTGTGGATGCGCTGGTGGAAAGCGGGATGTTTGTGATCGTGACAGATGCGAGGGCGGAGGCTGACTCGGCTTATGACGTTTGAACGGGGGGTGCGCCGCGCGTTCGATCTCACCATCGCCTCGGCGATCGCTCTGCCTGAGCTAGACATTCTATCCGCCGCGTCGGCTGGCATTGCCACCGATGTGGTTATCCGCCTGGCCGCCGTTGATGGCCCGATGCCACCGCCAACGGAGTGGCGGCTGACCCGGTTCGCACCAGGCGAGGCCTATTTCGCGTGGCAGGGCATAGGCAAATTCTCCGTTGCCGAAGGACGAACGATCAAGATCGATCTTCTTCCCGGCGTCGATCCTGATAGTTTGGGCCTGTTCTTGCTGGGTCCCGTGATGGCGGCGCTGCTGCATCAACGGGGCGACCTGGTGATGCATGGTAGCGCGGTGGAGATTGTGTCCGGGCGAGCAGCACTGTTTGTAGGAGATAATGGCGCGGGCAAATCCACGCTGGCCGCCGCATTTCTCAAGGCGGGCTACCGGGTGTTGAGCGATGATGTGATTGCGCTGGATGTCGCGGAGACTATACGGACGCGAGCGGCATTCCCGGCGATGAAACTTTCGCACGCTGCGCTGGTTGCGCTGGCACCACTGCCGGGCGATATCCTCCCACAAGCCTTTCCCGAGGCGGCCAAGCTGCGCTTCCGCTTTGCAGACGCAGGGTGCGGAAATGCGACCCCCTTATCACATATCTATGTGGTGCAGCGCGGGGCGGATGTCAGCATGAACGAACTCAATCCGGCAGAGCGGCTGGCAGCGTTGATGCGCTATTCCTATATGCCGAAGTTCGGGGCGGACCTGCTGTCTGGCCCTCACTCGGCGCCCTATTTTCGTCAGTGCGCGGCCGTCGCCAACACTATCCCCGTCAGTCTGCTTTGTGTGCCCGAAGGGTTCGGCGCGCTGTCGCAGGTGGTGGAGGCGGTGCTGGCAGACGTTCAGAAATAACGCTGACGCACGATCACGGTATCGCCCGGCTGCACGAGCGCATCATCGCTGATATGACGGGGCTGGCTATCCGGGGCGTTGTCAGGCCTCACGTCCATCTTCTTGCGATTGGCGCGATAGCTATAGCCCCCCGCCTGCGCGACAAGGCGGTAAACAGTCATCCCCTCGGCGTAAGGATATTGGCCGGGCTTCTGCACCTCGCCCAAGATATAGACCGGGCGATATTCCGCCATATCGATCGTGACATTGGGGTTGAGGAAATATCCGTCGGCCAGGCGCCCGACGAGTAATATCGTCACCTCGTCGAGCGTCAGGCCACCCACGTCCACGCGGCCGAGCATCGGCAGGCCGATCTTGCCATCGCCGCCAACCGGATAGTCGCCGGAGAGCTTCTCGTTATTATAGATCGTAACCTTCAGCTTGTCGCCAGTGCTGATGCGATAGGCCTGTTGCGCCGGGGTGGCAGGAGAAGGCGTCGTTTCTTCGCGTGCCGAAGCTGGAAGCGTCTGCTGCTTTTCCTGCTTTACTGGCTTTCGCTTGCCCGCCGGACCGGGCGCGCGCCATTCGCTAGGGTCCTGCGCATAGGCCGCGTTAGAGCCATGCACCAGAGGAGACACCAGCGACGCCATCATCAGCACTGAGGCAATGGGCAATGAGACGAATTTCATGAGGAGGGCCGCGCTCGCTAGCAGGTGTCCGTTGTGCGCTCCCTTAGCAAGTGCAACGGGAATGGGAAAGGGGCAAGGCGCAGTCTTGGCTGATCCGTGCACTTTTGGAGCATAAGAAAAAAGGAGTGTGAATCGTCAGATTACTGTCACAATAGGGAACGATAGCCCTCATATTTATGAGCGGGCCTGTTTCATCCTATATACGGTGTGTCGCAGCTACTGCGCTTGTCTCGCTCGCATCACCCGATGCCCGCGCGCAAGGCCTCTATGCGCCCTCGATACAGCAGGCCGCGCAGGCAGAGCATGAGCGGGAATTGGGCTGTATGGCGCAGGCGATCATCTATGAAGCGGGGCTGGAGCCACTGGCCGGGCAGCAGGCGGTGGCGCAGGTTATCCTGAACCGGACTCGCTCCGGGGTATATCCCAAGACGGTATGCGGCGTCGTCTATCAGGGGTCGACCCGGCGGACGGGGTGCCAGTTCACCTTCACCTGCGATGGATCGCTGGCGAAACGGATGCCAGACCGGATCACCCTCGCCGCGCGCGCAGTGGCTGAAGATGCGCTGCAAGGCAGGCTGCCGGACAGGGTGGGCGCGGCAACGCATTATCACGCCAGCTATGTCTCGCCCTATTGGGCGCCCAGCCTGATGCGCGTCGGGCGGATCGGCGCGCATATTTTCTATAGCTCAGGGGCGCTCAATCGTGCGCCTGGAGCCAGCTATGCGTCAAACGCAGGTATTCCCGTCCGCATGACTCCCGCACCTTCAGCGGATACCCGACCGTTTTCGCCGTGGGGATTGTCGCTAGTACCGAACGTGGGCGAAAGCAGCCTGAATTAACTCTGTTGTAGACGGGCTATGCTTTTCATCTGTGCGTTTTATTTGATAATCGCGCCGTATTCGCCCCGATTTCATACGGATTACACTGGCGCGTAACAGCCCCGTCACATTGATTCACCATCTTATGCCGCGTGAATTCTGACGTGCTGCATCGTGCGGCGCATAGCGGGGACTATCCATCATGCCGACTTATACCGGGACTTCGGGCGCGGACACATTTGCCGCCACAGACAATCAGGATTGGATCATCGCGGGCCTCGGTGGCGCAGACGTGCTGTCTGGTTCGGGCGGCAACGACAGCCTCTCGGGCGATGCGGGCAATGATATGCTCTCCGGCGGCGACGGTGACGATAGCTTCCTGATCGGCGCAGGCCATGGCTTTGACAGCATTGACGGCGGCATCGGATATGACGCGATCAAGGCGCTGACAGACAATGTGACGATCGGCGTAAAGACGCTGTCTGACATCGAGGAAATTTCGGCCAACGGCTATGCCGGCGTCACTGTCTCAGGCGATTCGAGCGACAATGTCTTCGATTTTTCCAATGTCCTGCTGACCGGTATCGGGCAGATTCTAGGTGGCGGCGGTAACGACACCATCATCGGCAATGCGCTTGCTGCCAATGTCATCGATGGCGGCACCGGCAACGACATCATGGTCGGCGGCGCGGCGGACGATATCTTCTACGTCAGCAAGAATGCCGGCTTCGACAGCTTTGATGGCAGCCTCGGCAACGACATGATCGTCGCCGCGGAGGAAGGGGCCAAGATCAGCTTCGGCGCGATCACTCATGTCGAGACGATTTCTGGCGCGGCGTTCTTCAGCACGCAAATTATCGGCACCACCGCCGACGACCTGATGGATTTCAGCACGATAACGCTTCAGAATATCGCCAATGTCGACGCCGGTGACGGTAATGACACCATGATCGGAACCGCGACCGACAATACGCTGTCGGGCGGCGATGGTGATGATATCATCGACGGCGGGGCTGGCAATGATACGCTCTCCGGCGGCAAGGGCCACGATGTTCTCAATGGCGGGTCTGGCGACGACAGTTTCACGATCAGCGGCGGCGCAGACGTCTACAAGGGCGGATCAGGCTATGACGCGCTCTATGCCGCGCAAAACGGAGCCAATCTTCAGCTCGATACGGGTGTGTTGAACGGTATCGAGGAAATCTCGGCGAATGGCTTTGTCGGTATGACGATCAGCGCTGCCAATGCAGCAGGCAGCACGATCGACCTGCGCCGCATTTTCATCACCGATGACGATATTGCCTCGATCAATGGCGGTAACGGAGCGGACACCATTTTCGGTTCCAAGACCTACGACTATATCTTTGCCGGGCTGGGCGACGACACGGTCAACGGTTTTCTGGGCGATGATGAAATACACGGCGGTGGGGGTCATGACACGATCATGGGCGGGAACGGCTATGACGTGATCTTCGGCGATGCGGGCAACGACATACTGAACGGCGGCGCGCAGGACGACATTATCTGGGGTGGCTCAGGCGATGACATGTTTATCGCGGGCGCTAACAGCGGCTATGACGAATATCATGGCGAGAACGGCATCGACACACTGGTTGCCGAAGCTGGGCAAAAGATTATCCGCGCGACCAAGATCGACGGTATCGAGACTATCTCCTGGGACGGCTCCAAACTGGTTACCATTCAGGGTGGGTTTGGCGATGAGATATTCGATTTCAACACCGTGTCTCTGGTCGGCGTGAGCGGAATCAAGGGCGGCACTGGCAACGACATCATTCATGGTTCGTCGCTGGGTGATGTCATCAATGGCGAGGTCGGCGTGGATACGCTCTCGGGTGGGCTGGGCGATGACATCATCACCGGCGACGTCGATTTCGATTTCCTGACCGGCGGTCTGGGTAACGACATCTTCCGCGATACCGCTGCGAGCCTTAGTGGCGACATGATCACCGATTTCACGGCGGGCGATGCGATCCAGATCATCAACGCCAAGGATTTCACCAAGGTGGTGCTGAGCTACACCGACGACGGCAGCGGCCTTGCCGGCACGCTGCATGTGGATGGCGTGGGCGGCCTTGCTGGCGGCGGCATCGACATTCACCTGATCGGCGCTTATTCCAACACCACCTTCCAGGTGACGAGTGATGGCGCCAACGGCGCGCTGATCCTGATCTAATCCGATACCCGCATTGGGGGACGCTTTGCCTCCCTCAGTAGCGCTCTTTCAGCGCGTAGGGGCTGGCCGCCCTGCCTGTGAGGATCACGATCTGGCGCAGCCTTGTGCGCGTTGTTTGCCCGAGCCGCGCCTCAACCTCTATCGTCAGCGGACGCCCGATCAGCGCGCCCTTCTGCGTGATTTCCAGCGCCGTGCGCTGTCCGGCCAGTTCGCGCTGCCGGTTGAGCAGGTCAATCGCGCCGCCTTCCTCCCCCTCGATCACACGGATCGCCATCAGCGAGGCATGGGCAGGTTCGAAGCTGCCTACTCCATAATGCACGGTCGCCACGCTCTCCAGCCTGTCGGCCAGCGCCTTGCCGACGCCCCGGATTAGCGCGACCTCAGCCACGGAGCGCAGCGCGCCATCGCGGGGATGGATGCGCAAAGGCGCGTAAAAGGTGCGCTCGGCTCCATTGGTGCGTGCTTCCTCATCCTCATCCAACCAGTCGAGGAAGGAATCCGTGGCGATGTCGAGTGGCTCGCCGGACAAGCCCAGCTCCGCAAACATGCGTCGCGCCTGCTGGTCCTCCAACGCGTTGAGGGGGATCTTGCCGCGCTCGTCCTGTATCGCAATGGCTAGCGTCGCGCCGTCAAAATTCAACCGTCGCACCCGCCCGTCGATCGGCACTGCGCCGCCCGGCCCGCTGTTCACCAGATCCCGCAGGGCAATTGATACCCCAGCATCAGCCGCCGCCTGCACCCGCGCCCGATCCGCCTCGGCCGAAGCAGCAACGATTGTGCCGCGGCTCGCCTCTATCACCATCAGCGCGATCAGCGCAAAGACGAGGATACTCGCCACCGCCGCGACGAGCGCATAGCCCGCCTCGCTACCTCGCGCTTGTCCGCTCAGGGGATTTTGCCCTTGGTTCGAAATGGCTCTAGCGTGCGTAGCTTGGCGCGCAGTTCCTCGGTCACAGCCCGGCCATCATCCAGCGTGCGCAGCACATGCGGCTTCAAGATGATGAGCAATTCGGTGCGGTTCTCGATATTGTTATGACTGCCGAACAACGCGCCCAGCACGGGAATGCGCGACACGACAGGGAGTCCGTTCTTGCCCGCCGTCTTGGAGTTTCTGAACAGCCCGCCCAGCGCGATCACCTGACCATCCTGCACCGCGATGGATGTAGATATGCGGCGAGTGGAAATCGTGGGTGAGTCGATGCCCGATGTCTGGTTGGTGGCGACGTCGCTCACCTCTTGCGAAATATCGAGCAGCACCAGCCCGCTGCTGTTGACGCGCGGCGTGACCTTCAGGATCACGCCGGTATCCTTGTATTCCACCGAGTTGACGACCGAGCCGTTATTCGAATTGAGATTGGTGGCGGACTGGGTGGTGATAGGCACCTGATCGCCTACCTGAAGCGCGGCAGTCTGGTTGTTCAGCACCAAGAGCTTGGGTGCGGAGATTACCTTGATATTTGTGCGTTTTTCGAGTGCGTTAAGGGTCGCGCTGATATCGTTGTTGTTGGAATAGAAATAGGAGAAGCCAGGAAAAGTGCGGGTAAGCGCAGAGGTCGCCCCTTCGCTCAAGGTGGCGTCACTGTTGCCGGACTGGAAATTCCACTGCACCCCATATTTGAGGTTGTCCGTGAGGCTCACCTCGGTAATCGCGGCTTCGATCATCACCTGAAACGGCAGGATGTCGAGCTTACGCAGTGCTTCCTCGACCACTGCGTAATCGCGTGGAGTGCCATAGACGAGGATGGCGTTGTTGGTTTCGTCGGCGGAGATCGAGATGGCGACGCCGTTGGCGCTCGCCGGTGTCTGTGAGGCGGGCGTTTTTGCCGGGGTACCTGCAGGTTGTGCCGGGCCTGTCGCCGTGGCGGCCTGATCGGGTGCAAAGGGATCAACGGCGGGGGCACTGTTCGCACCGCCTGATCCGCCGCCAAAGGCGGTATTCAGCGTCTTCGCTAGATCGCGTGCGCGGCCGTTCTGCACCGGATAGACGAACAGGCGGCGCTCGTTGTTCTCGCCCTCGCGGTCGAGGATTTCCACCCAGCGCTTCACGTCATCGAGATATTGCGGCTGGGCGCTGATGGCGAGGATGCCGTTCAGCTTCTCCATGCCGATGAGGCGGACGAGTCCACGTGTCGGAGCGCTGGGGTCGTTGATCAGCTTGTCCAGCTCCGGCGCGATCAGGCGGCTGTCGGTCCGCTGCGGCACATAGAGCGCGAAGCTCATGTTGCGCAGCCAGTTTACATCGAACTGCGCGAATATATCGCGCACCGCGGTGCGCTGGCCCGTGGTCCCCGCGATTACCAGCATGTTGCGCGTGGGGTCTATCGAGGCGACCGTGCCGGGCAGCAGCGAATCGAGCAGGCGCTTCAGTTCCTCGGCGTTGACGAATTTGAGCGTGATGATTTCCGTGCCATAGCCGGTGGCGCCGGGCGCAATCGTGCCGACAGCGCCTGGCGATGTGGCAGCAGTGATCTGGAACCCGCGCCCCTGCGGCACCAGCGCGAGGTTGCTGGCCCGCAGCGCCCGCTCGAACACCTCCAGCACCGAGGACCGGGCGACCGGCGAGGCGGTAACGACCGAGACGGTGCCAGTTACAGAAGGATCGACCGAATATTCGAGCCGCAGCATGTCGCCGAGAATGGCTTTCGCCGCCACCCGCACATCTGCATTGGGGAAGTTGAGCGTGATATCACCGCTGCGGGGCGCGATCTGGGCCGAGCGCGGCACGATGGGCGCGGCCTGTTGGCCGGGCAGTATGGTCGCGCTTGCGTTGGGGCCGTTGAGCAGGCCATCGGCCTCGTCCTGGGACAGCGGCTTGCCCTCGACCGGCGGCAGCGGCTCGATCCGCTTCTCCTGACAGGCGGAGAGCAGCAGAGGCGCACAGAGGCCTGCCAGCAGGAGATTTTTATGGGTTACGGGATGCATGGCGACCTCATTCTTCTTCGGTTTCTTCGTCGTCGGTGTTTTCGCCGCCGCTCGCAGGGGCGGGCGCGGCGCTTCCATAGTCGATCACGCGCTTTTCGCCGCCGCGCACAAAGGTGGCGCCCGTGGCCGAAAGCCCCGCCAGCCGCCAGCCCATATAGCTTCCCCCCATGCTCAGCACGCGGATGGACCCATCGGGCAGCCGGAGGAACAGGCGCGCCGTGCGCCCACGCGCAATCATGCCTACCGGCACCGCCCCTTCCAGCGGGCCTACGGCAGCCTCGTCTCCCACGACAATCGGGCGCGCCTCCATCGAGCGGGTAGGAGAAAAGAGAGGTCGTGCAAGGATAACGGGCGGCGCATCCCGGTGGCGGATTGCCGCTTCGGCAAGTGCGGGTGCGACGCGGCCCACACCTTCTTGCGGCAGGCTGGCATCGCGCGCCAGCACCAGTTGGAGCACAGCCGCGCCCACCAGCAGCGTCAGCAGCGCCGCGGGCAGCAATGTGCCGTCCTCAGCGCGCGGCGGGGAGAGTGGGAACCGAAGCTTCAAGGCGTATGTCCAATATGTCGAGCCGGCCCGTTTCCAGTGCCTTGTCGGCAGAGACGCGGAGCGATTCGGTGATGAGATAGGGTGGGCTGTTGTCGAGTGTGCTTAGCATGGCCTGAAGTTGGGGCAGGGTCATCCGCCCCTGCACCCAAGCGCGCGCCGATCCGGCGGGTGAGGGTACATCTTGTATCGCGCTGACCACACCGCCAGTCTGCGCGAACTCGGTGCGCAGTCGTTCGCGCAGCCTGTCTCGCGCCAGATTGGCGTTGGGCGCGGCGAGGAAAAAACTGTCCTTCAGCGCGCCTTGCTTTTCCGCGCGGCGACGCTGGGCGGGAATGGCATTGATGAGGCGGCTGTTGCGCTGATAGGCGGCGCTCAGCGTCTCCCGCTCGGCTGCGCGCTCGGCAAAGCCATTGAGGAACGGCGCGATGGCGAGCAGCCACACCAGCGCCACCGCCAACACGGCAAGGGCAATCGCGATGAACCTGCGCTCACGCAGAGACAGCGCCCTCATGGCCTGCTCTCCATGATGTTGGCGCTGATGTCGAACGGCTGGCCGATGGGTATATCCGCCTGCACATCCGCCGCCGACGGGCGCACGTTCCTGAAACGTCTGTTTTTGCCGAGCGCGGCAACGACATCGGTGGGTGGGCGCAGATAGCCCGCGATGCGCAGCGCCCGGCCATCCCAGTCATAGCGCTGCACCCATGCGCTGTCAGGCAGGACGGAGGTCGTTGTGGCGAGATCTCCCAGTGCATCCTGCTGAGCGCGCCGCGACATGGTCGTGCGCGCCACTTGCTCGATGCGTGCGCTACGCCCGGCGATGGCGCGATAGACCGCAACAGCGGGTGCCTGCGCATCCACTGCCGCCTGCAACCGCGCGACGCTCTGCTGATCCCGCCACACGAGCAGGCCGATGTTGAGCAGGAAGGCGAAACCGACGAGGCTCGACCACAGCAAGGGCTGCTGGCTCAGTGGCGGCAACACGCCCTCGGCGCGGAGCTGAGGGGCGAAATCGAATGCCAGTCGCTCCGGCACCGCCGCGTCGACGAGCGCGATCCGCCGGGGTGACAGACCGGCGGCGTGTGCGGCGGCGAGGGCTTGCAGGATCGTCTCGCGATGCAGCGCGGCCACGCGCATGGCCGGCACGCTCGCGCCCGCCGCGCGCCTGCCCGCCTCCGCGTCAACGATCAGGCTCGCGTCAGAAAGGGGAAACAGCCGCCCGGCTTCCAGCGCCAGATACTGCCGCATGTCGGCCTTGCTCATCGCGGGCAGATCGACCTCTCGCATCAGCGCAAGCGAGGCGGGCACGGCAAGGTTCGTGCAGCATGGCTGGTCCGCGCTGCCCTGCTTGCCGCGCAGAATCTCGATTGTTCCGTCGGCCTGATAGCAGGCGAGCTGCCCGGCCCCGCGCCGATCTCCGCGCCACGCAGGCGGGACCATGGCCGAGAGTTCGTCCAGCCACCAGCGCCAGCCTTCGCGCAGCCAGCCCGCCAGCGTCGCCATATCAGCATTGAGGATAGATGCGGGCTTCATGCGCGGTTGCCGCAGTTCCGCGCCTGGGTTTCCGGGTCGCACGCCAGATCAACCGAGACGGCGGGGCGGATGACGAGGTCTGGCCACACGCGCGGATCGCCGGGCGCGAAGCCGACGCGGATGCGCACCAGCTCCGGCGCCGTGGCGTTGTCGTCCCAGAAGCTGCGCCAGCTGCGCAGCGGGCCTGCCTTGCCCGCGCCATAATAGCTGATCGAGAGCGAGGTCGCGCCGCCGATCAGGCGGCTCGCCTTCCATCCTGTCACGCCATAGGATCGGAGGTCAAAGCTGTGGGTCAGCTCCGGCGCGCGGAACAGGATGAGATCGCCTGTCGCGCTCAGCACAAGCCGGTATTTCTGCACGCCGCTGGTCGGGTCTCCCGCGGGCGGCACGGCAAAGAAATCGAACCGGCCCTCTGTTCCGCCCACGTCCATCATCGGATCGCTGCTGTCCAGCCGAATCACCGGGCGCAAGCCCTCGATACGCTGGCGCAGGATCGTCTGCGCGGCGCTGATCTCGCTGGCGGTTCTATCTGCCCGCTCCGCGCGGCGCGTGAGTGCCCCGGCGCTTACCACTCCGCCTAACAGCATGGTGGCGACCATCGAGAGGATCGCCAGCGACACCAGCAGCTCAATGAGGGTAAAGCCTTGCTGCCTGCTGGGGCACGGAAACGCATGATATGGGCGGGTCATGACGCCAGCCTCAGCGTTGCGAGGGTGAAGCCGCCGGTGCTGTCAACCTTCGCGCCGACGATGACCTTTACCTGCATCAAGACAGGGTCGTCGTTTGGCCCGGCGCCATCGCCTCGATAGCGGTCGATTTCAATCCGCCAGTGCAGGCCGCGCTCGCCGCCATCGGTCACACCCGGCGCAAGCGCGATGTCTGCGCCCACCCGCGCCAGCACGGATTGCGCAACGAGCACCGCCTCGCGCTGGTCATCCAGCCGATGTGCTGCGCGCGCATGCGTCTGCATCGCCTGATAGGTGACGCCCAGCATCGCCATGATGATCGCGCAAGCGATCAGCACCTCGAGCAGCGCCACGCCGCGTTCGCCAACAGGAGGTAGGGTCGGGCGACTCATCGGATCAGCCCGGTGTCGGTAGATACGCTGATGATCGTACGCCGCCCTGATTCCGCTTCCAGCAGGATGCGCCCGCCGCGGGAGCTGCCATCGCCGAAGAAGAGGATCTGATCGCTGCCTGCGCCGAACCGGACTGATGGCTGCAATCTTCCCGCCGGAGCGCCGGGCCGGGCATAATCGCCGGTGTCGCGCATAACGGAGACGCGCGCTGGCGCGCCGGTGCGCAGCGCCTGCGCCCGCGCGTCCTCCAGCGCGGCTTGCACCGCGACGGCGGAGGATTGCATGCGCCAGGCCGATAGGGATTGTTCGATCCTAGGAAAACCGATCCCCGCGACCAGAGCCGCTACGGCTACCACGACCAGCGCTTCGATCAGCGTGAAGCCGTACTCGGCGGAACGCCTCGCAAACCTGAAGCCGTGTTCCTGGTGCGGATGCGCGGCATTACCAATTGCCGACATCCTTGGCCTCTCCGGTTCCACCTTCCGCACTATCTGACCCCAGCGTATAGACATCTACCTCACCATGCTTGCCCGGAGTAAGGAAGCGATAGGGCTTGCCCCACGGATCGGTGATGGCGGTGGCGTCGGGCAGATAGGGGCCATTCCAGTTGGGCACAGTGGCGGGTTGCTTCACCAGCCCCTCCAGCCCTTCCTGCGCGGTCGGATAGCGCCCGGCATCTAGGCGGAAAAGCTGAAGCGATGCAGCGATGTTCTTCACCTGCACCTGCGCGGTCCCGCTGCGCGAGGAACCGAGATATTTGATGACCTGCGGCCCGACGATGGCCGCCAGTAGCCCCATGATGGACAGCACGACCAGAAGCTCCAGCAGAGTGAACCCGTTTTTCGTCCGTTTTTTAATATTTTTTGATGTTTTCATTGCCCAACCGCCAAATCGTTAAAGCCCAGGATAGCTGTCATAATTGACGCAATTATTGCAGCTACCGCGCCGCCCAGCCCAATCGTGATCGCTGGCGTGAGGATCGCGACCAGACGCTCGATACGCCGTGTCACGTCCCGCTCCAGCACATCCGCCAGCCGCTCCAACATCATGCCGAGCTGAGACGTCTCCTCGCCGGTGCGGAAGAAGCCGATGGCCATGCGTGGCAACGCGCCGGTCGCGGCGATCAGCGGCGTCAGCGCGCCACCCTCGCGCACTTGCGTGGCGACATTGGTGATAGCGTTGGAAATGCTGCGGTTGGAGACAGAGCGGCAGGCCATAGCTAGCGCGTCAGGCAGCGGCACTCCGCCTTCGATCAACCCGCCTAGCGTGCGCGCAAGGCGCGACGCCTCGATGGTGCGGACCAGCGGCCCGACCTGTGGCAGACGCAGCACAATCCTGTCGCGGGCTTCGCGTGCGGCGGGCTGACGCAGCATCTGGCGGATGCCGAATGCGGATGCAATCACAAGCACCGCCAGTATAATGCCATGTTCGCGCAAGGCCCGGCTCGCCGCCATCAATGCGCGCGATGAAGCGGGCAGCTTATCCTGCGCGGAGGCAAACAGGCTTTCGAACTGCGGCACGACATAAAGCAGCATCACGAGGATCACCGCGCCAGCGAGCATCAGCAAGGCGGCGGGATAGATCATCGCGCCGCCGATCAGCCGCCGCATCTCCTCCTCCTGCGCGAAGATGCGCGCCACGCGGGCCAGGGCATCGCCAAGCCTGCCATTCGCCTCGCCCGCCTCGATCACTGCCTGCGCGCTCGTTGGAAACAGCGCGGGTTGTTCTGACATCGCTTGCGACAAGGGGGTGCCCTCGCGCACTTGCGCCAGCAGGCGGCGGAAGGCTTCGGTGACGGCTGGTCGATCGATCGTATCGAGGCAGAGCGCCAGAGCACGATCAAGCGGGATGCCCGCATTCAGCAAGACGCCCAGCTCGCCCAAGGATCTCGCAATCTCGGCGCGGGTGCGCGCATCGCCCTTCGCTTTGGGTGTCCGCGCGCCGGACTCTAGTCTCTCCCTGATCTCGACTGGAACGATGCCCAAGCTGCGGACGCGTTGCACCGCCTCCGCGAGGTTCCTTGCTTGCAGCTCTCCAGTATTGGTCTGCCCTTGCCGCGTGATGCCCCTGTAGGCGAAGCTCGCCATGCGCATCAGCTCTCGTTCGCCACGCGCAGCACCTCTGCGAGGCTGGTGTGGCCCGCTGCGGCCTTGGCGATGCCGTCCGTCATAAGGGATCGCATACCGGATTGCGTTGCCTCTTGAATAATATCGCGACCATCCGCGCGGTGAAGGATCATTCGGCCAATCGAATCCGTCACAATCAGCAACTCATGCAGAGCAACCCGCCCTTTATAGCCGCTACCACTGCACGCATCGCAGCCAGCCCCGCGATAAAGCTGGGCAGGCGCATGTATCCCATGTTGTCGAGTGAGGTCGGCTGATGCCTCGGTGTCGATTGCAGATGGCTCTTTGCATATTACGCATAGCTGCCGCACCAGCCGCTGCGCCAGCACGCCGTTCAGCACCGAGCTGAGCAGAAAGGGCTCTACCCCCATATCGAGCAGGCGGCCTACCGCGCCCACCGCCGTATTGGTGTGGAGTGTGGAGAGGATTACATGCCCGGTCAGTGCCGCCTGCACCGCGATCTGCGCTGTTTCGCCATCGCGGATTTCGCCCACCATCATTACGTCAGGGTCTTGCCTCAGAAAGGAGCGTAACGCGCTGCTGAAGCTGAAACCAATGCCGGGGTTCACTTGAGTCTGGATCACGCCGGGCAGTCGATATTCGATCGGGTCTTCCACGGTAAGCAGCTTGCGTCCGCTTTCATTCAGTTCCGCCAGCGCGGCGTAAAGCGTCGTCGTCTTGCCGCTGCCTGTAGGGCCGGAAACGAGCACGATGCCATGTGGACGGTGCAGCGCGCGCCGAAAATCATCCGCCAGCTTCGGATCGAAACCGAGCGTGCCGAAATCCAGCGCGAGGTTGGACTGATCGAGTACACGCAGCACTACGCTCTCACCATGAATGGAAGGGGCGGTGGCGACACGCAGATCGATCTCATGCCCACGCACGGCGAGGCGTAGGCGTCCGTCCTGTGGCAACCGGCGCTCGGCGATGTTCAGGCCGGCCATAACCTTGATGCGCGAGACGAGCGGAGCGCGCATGGCAGGGGGAAGGGCGGGCCGGTCTTGCAGAACGCCATCCAGACGAAAGCGGATGGAAAGGCGATCATCGGTCGGTTCTATATGGATGTCGGAGGCGCGGGCGTCCACCGCGTCCGCGATCAGGCGATTGACGGCACGGATCACCGGCGCATCACTCACCAGATCTTTCATGCGTTCGAGGTCGTCCTCGTCGATACTGCTGCCGTCGCTATCGATCGCCGGCGTAGCTTCGCCATAGAGCCGCTCTATAGCAGCATCAATGTCGCTGGGCAGGGCGATGACCGCGCGGATGGGCTTCCCGAAAACAAAGCGCATCGCTTCACCCGCAAAGCGATCAAGCGGGTTGGCCTGCGCGATCGTTACTGCCTGCTCATCAAGTGCGATCGGGATCATACGCATATCTCGCAGAAAATCGGGCGAGAGTGGGCGTCCGCCTATAGGTGCGGCGGGAAAACCGTCGGCAGATAGCCTCTCCAGACTTGTCGCGCGGAGGAACATCTGCGCCAGTGCGCTTTCAGAGGCCAGGCCCAGCCGTGTGATAACTGCCTCCAGCCGCTCGCCACTTTCCTGCCTCACCAGCCGTGCGCGAGACAGCGCTTCTTCGCTTAACACGCGCTCGGCGATCATCAGGCTTTCAAGCGCGCTATCTTCTGAGTGCGCCGGTGTAGACCGGATTGAAACGGGCGCCGTTTCCTTTTTGAATAAGGCCATAACCCACTATCCGCCGTGACCAGAGAATCATCGCTCTATCCCCGTCGAGAGCCATGAACAAATCTGCTATTGACGTATATTGTGTCACTTTTGTGAAATACTTGTTTCATCTTTGCGTCATAAATATTCAACGCGTCATTCCGATTATAGAATGCCATGATTACATCAAACTTTCTTCATCGCATCATCAATCCGTCATGTTTGCTGAGTAGGACTTCGCTCGCCAAAGGTTAACAGGCTGAATTCGGTAAGGCGGCCTAAACGCCGGAGCTGCTGGGTTTTACTGTTTTCCGACTGGTTAAAACGTCAAAAATTACGGCATTTCTCTAAGGGCGCTGGTTCACAGGTTTGTTCAATTTCGGTTTGGTATGCCTTTGTGGTTTGCCGAAGCGGCTTTGTGCGCCTGTCTTTCCAGGCCCGCAACCGGAAGGAACGGGTTATCATGTTCAAGAATATCGTCACGCTCGCGGGTTCGACCGCGATTGCGCTGGTCGGTTCGGCCAATGCTTTCGCTGCCGACAACATCATCCCTGCGGCCGAGCTGCGCGGCAATGGCGCTTCGGGCGTCGCTGTCGTCGTCGCCGAGTCGCTCAATTGCTTCGGCAACGCCACCAACAATCCGATCGGTTTCGGCACCGGCACCACGGGTGCGGTTGGCGATCACCTCTATCAGCCGGTTTCGCCCACCACCGGTAATCCAGTCTACGACTGCGCCGTCAAGTCGGTTCAGGACAATGTCGAGGGTTACTATATCTCCACCGGCTCCGGCAATGGCAAGGCCAACTGGCGCAACAAGAACGCCATCGCAGGTATCACCACCAATCCGTTCGGCACCTGGTCGAACATCCATTATGCCTGGTCCGAGTCGCCGATCAGCTCCTCCGACCTGACCACCTACAACACGTCTGCCGCTCCGGCCGGCGGTGCAGGCATCCAGCTGCCGATGATGGTGTTCTCAGTCGGATTCAGCTATTTGCCGCTCTATGGCAAGGTTATGACGGGCACGGGCCTCAAGGATCTGACGCTCAACATCAAGGTTCCGCGCACCACCACCAACCTCGGTGGCCTGCGCATGAAGAAGGCGACCTATTGCGGCATTGTCAACGGCACAATCACCAACTGGAACGACCCGGCGCTCAAGGCTGACAATGGCGGCCAGTCGCTGATGGATGCCGATGACGATCTGACCCGTTGGAACACCAACGGTGTTGCCATCAAGCTCGTGGGCCGTTCGGACAATTCCGGCACGACCAACGTCCTGACCCGCGCGCTGACAGCGCAGTGCAGCGGCAAATTCACTGCCGGCGGCACGGATCAGCTTCCCGCTGCTGCCAAGGGCACCGCAGTATACAACAAGGCCACTGGCCTTCTCACCAGCGGCACAGAGACAGCTGGGCTGTTCGGCCTGGCTGACGGCAATGACGGCGTTGCCAACGCTGTTTCGCAGTCGATCCCCGATCCGGTTGGCGTAGGCAACTACACCTTCGCCGGCTATCTGGGCTATAACGGCGCCGACTGGCTGGCTCCGACGGTTCTGCCCAACGGCAAGCAGCTTCATTCGGCTGCTCTCCAGCAGGGCACAACCACCGCGTTCAAGTCGCCGACCGCGACCGACGCTATTGCCTCGTTCAAGGGCATTCTGCCGCCGCAGTCTGACAGCAAGGGCAAGTATCTGCCTTCCAACCTCACCAACGGCCTGCGCAACGATCCGCTCGCATGGGTGGTCCCCGCCACTACGGTTTCGGCTGGCAGCCTCGCCAACCCGACCGCTGGCTACCCGATCGTCGGCACCGGCAACGTGCTGATCTACACCTGCTATGCCGATCAGAATGTGCGTAATGCTCTGCAGAACCACCTGTCCATGTATCTCGGCAAGGTCACCATCTCCGATGACCTGACCAAGGTTCCGGCCAAACTGCTGACCAGCACGTCCAAGAATAGCGGCGGAGTGGCGATTGGCCTGCTGCCGAACAACGGCTTTGCACCAATGCCGGCTCAGTGGGCGACCGCGATCAACGAAACCTTCCTCACCAAGGTTACGACGCTCAACAACCCGGCCAGCCTGAACCTGTGGATCCAGGACAAGCTGCAGAAGAAGTCGACCGACGTTCTTGCTGCCAACCCGACCTGCGATACCACCATTGGTGGCGCGACCACGGGTGGTCATCTCGGCGTCAACTAATAAACATTCGGTAAGCGACCAACTTGCGGCCCCGGAGCGATCCGGGGCCGTTTTGTATTCAGTTGAAATGCAGTTTGTCGCCGGAAATAGTGATGCTGTTAAGCTGGGCGAGCCAGTTTTGTCCCAATAGCGATACGGGCAGATTGCCTTGCACTACCGCAGCGTCGATCGCCTCAGTACGCTTGCTGCCGACGATCATCTCGTTGAGCGTCACGCGTGCCATTGCGGTGCGGCCATTTGCCGTTTCAGCACTGCTGTTGTAGAGCGTCCCATCAGGAGAAACGCCCACGCGGCGCGCGTCATCCGGGGTGAGTACCACCATGGTGGCCCCGGTATCGACCAGAAACTTGACCGGCGTGCCATTGACGATCGCCATCACATAGAACAGCCCGTCCGCCGCGCGGCGCACTTCGCTGCCCTGCGGCGTGAGGGGCGGCCCCAACAGCACAAGCCGTTGTGGAGTGGCCGACGCGCCAGCGTCGAGAGCCATTGCCGCTGCTGCCACGGCACCCTGCTTCGGTGCCTTGGGTGCTGCGACCGGAGTGGGGACGGAATCTGGCGGGGCAAGGGCGGCAATCTGCAACAGGATCGGTAACAGCATCTGCCAAGTCTCCATAAACTAATGGAGTATGGTCATGACGCAAGCCGATCACCGTTCGGTCAAGCGACATGGTGAAGCGCGAGTTCACCATGTCGCGAGCAGCTATGCCTATTGTGTTACTTCGCAATTCTCGATCGGGTTGCCCTGATCGTCGACGCAGGTGTTGTTGAAATTATAGACGCCCAGAACGTCGACCGTGATGCGCGACCGCTGATCGGCGTTGTCGTTCTGGCTGGCGCGGAAAACATTGGCTGTCGCAGACGCTGCGCTGGCGGGGGTTACTGGCGGAGGTGTGGAGGTGAGCGCCGGAACGCCTATCGTCGAGCCGCCCACCTTGAAGTTGTCGGCATTGGCCACCTTAGCCGCCGCGACGAAAATATCGCCTGATGCGCGGACGCCTGCATCACCCGCATCGATAGTGCCAACGGGCGCGATGAGGGTGATAGTGGGAATATCGCGGCTATAGGTCTTGCCGTTGATCGTCACCTGCGCGCCCTTGGGAAGGGCTGCAAGCTGAACCGAGGCCACAGCAACATCCGCATCGTTCAGCACATCGACCAGCATAAACTGGCCAGTCGCTGGGTCCAGCCTGCGGGTGCCCGCAAAGCCAGCGATGCCCGCCCCGACCACGCCTGATGCCGTGTCGACCTCGGACCCACCATTGGGATTGAAGCGTAGCACGATGGGCGGCACATTGGCGGCGCTCTTCGGCCCCTGTCCCGCGTTCAAATCTCCGTTGGAGGACCAGAGCACGATATCGCCGCTCTGCTGCGCAAACAGCCGGCTTTGATTCAGGCGTAGATCGCCATCGGTAAAGCCGTGGATAGCTCCGCCGCGCAAGCTCAACACGCCCTCATAGCCGACCGGGATGGAGCGGACCTGGAAGTTTAGATCGTTAGGCCCACGCCGTCCGCTGATGAAATCATCGCCGAACACCTGCGGCTGATAGGCGCGGCCGGCCGCCTGTGTGGAGGTGCGCACGACAGAACCCAGCACCGCGCTACCGCCGGGTCCGAGGATGGTGATGGTGCTGTCGCGCACCGTCTCGATGGCCGCGAGGCGCAAGTCGAGATTGCCGGTCGTCACCTTCGCGCCGCCGTTGCTGGCGCCGGAGAGATCGTTGGCGGTATAGCCGAGCGCCGCCGAGAACAATGTCTCCACCGCGCGATAGCCGCGCACATATTGCAGATAGCTGTTGCCATCCGGGCGCGACGGGGCGGCCAGCTCATTGAAATAGACCTTGTCGAGCAGGAAGCGCCGCTGCACGAGATTTGGCAGGGCGGCGAATACCGTATAGGCCTGCGCCGCTGTCACATCGGTCGTGCCCAAAGCAGCAATCAGCGCGCTAGCCTGATTGGTCTGCATCCACTCGATCAGGATCGGAACATAGATGGGCCGGGTGCGGTCCGGTGTCTTGTTGCCGAATACATCGACATTCTGCTCGAACAGATCGCCATCCAGCGCGGCGGAATTGGCCGGATTCACATAGGCTTCGCGCAGGGCCGCAAAGTTCATGCCCGGTCCCACACCAAAAAAGGCATAAATATCGGCACTTTTGGGTGTAAGCCATGGGTTATAATCATTGCCGACCGCGAAGATGCCGCCGCCATAGCTGGACGTGCCATTGCCAATTACCGGCTGGCCATTTTCAAAGCGCACATCGTCGATCGTCGCAGAGTTCAGGAATGGCCCCATGTTGCGCCCTGCCTCCAGGAAGAGAGCGCCCGGCCCACCGAGCGTATAGATATTGCCCTGCACGAGGCCGCGATCTGGCGCGAAGGACGAGGTCGTGCCAGTGCGCGTCGTCGTAGCGGTGATATCGCGCCCGGCAGTGATACGGGTGACATCTTCGGCAGAGAGATTCTGGCCACTGAAGACCATATTGATGATGTCGCGGCCCGCGCTGATCCGCCCCTGCTTGGAAAGGAAAAGGGTGAGGTCCGTCAAATCCCCGCCCACCGCGATGCGCGCCGGTGTCTTGTCGTTTGCGTGCGTAATCGCAAGATTATGATAGGTCCGGCGCTCGGCATCGCTGGTGTTGGGCAATGTCACGGGCAGGCCGAAGCGGCGACCGAATACGATATTACCTGCCGCATCATAGCGGTTGGCCGAGAATATGCCGGGCAGCAGCGACGCATCGCCGTCATCCAGATTGATCGCGCCCGCGCGCAGCGTCCCTGCGGCGAGCAGCGAGAGATTGCCGGTAGTGCTGGGATAAAGGAAGCTATTCAGCCGGCCGAGGTCAATATTGCCAGAGAAGCTCGTTATCTCGAGGCTCGAGGGTAGAACCTTCAGCGCATTGCCCGGTGTTTGCGCGATGACTGGCCCGCCTCTAATGCTGAAATCGCCTGCCGATTGCGCGAGGACCGCACTGTTACCAGTGTAATAGCCCAAAGCGTTCTCGTCCACAGCGCTGACAGTTTCAACATCGTTGACTCCCAGTGCCGTGATCTTGCCTAGAGCAATGCTGCCGCCCGCCTTCAACTGAACGACCGTGCCAGTCAGCCGAATTTCCGGCAGATTCGCCTCCTGCACATCGGCGAGCCTGCCACTGCGCGGCAGCAAGGTCATCAGGCCGGACGAGCCGATGTCTCCGCCCGCACTGATGCTAGCCGTGCCAGTGGACACATCGAAGCGGCCCCCGGCTACATCATGCCCGGCGACGATATCAAGATTGCCGCCGCCAAAGATCATGGAGCCAAAGCTGTTACCGACATCGCCAGTTGCGACAGTGGTATCGAGCGCGACCGTCAGCTCGCGTGCGTCGCCGCCCGCGTCAATGCTGATGTCGCCGCCCCCCAATGTGCCCAGGCCGGACGAGAACTGCTGCGCGTTGACGCGGATCGTGGTGGCAAGGCCAGTGCTGCCCATGTCGCCCGTCCGCCACCTCTGGTCGCCAGTGCCGACCATATCGAGGTCTGTCAGCGTGCGGTCCAGCCCGCCGATAGTCACGGTGCCGCCTGCCGGATTGAACGCCTCGCTCCACACATCGCGCCTGCCGAGCACGTCGTTGAGCGCCCGGACGCTGATTGCGCCGCCCCCACTCGCGAAAACAGGATTCGCTTGTAGCCGGCCCGAATTGTCCGGTGCCCACAGGTTCGTGCGCAGGTCCGCCTGTGGCAGATAGGCGGTGGGGTCTATGGTGAGGAACTGGCTGGTGCCCGCCACACGCGCCGACACGGCAGCGGGGTTTACAACATGGCCCGCCGTATAGATCGCCGTGCCGCCGACCTGGGCGACCTGCCCGCCCGTCGCCGCACCCTTGCCGCCATTCTGATTGCGCGTGATTGGGCTTGCGCCATTGCGCAGGTCGACATCCGCCGCCGCCGCAACGTGTATGCTGCCGGTGCCTGTCCGCACCAGCGACCGGACATGCACGGTGTTGGCGAGTGGATTGATGCCGTTGCCGCGCGGCTGCGGCGTCTTGTAGCCGAAGCTGCCGTCGGCGACGAGCGCGCCAAACCGCTGGAGGATCGTCTGCCCGCTGCCGTCGCTGGCTGGTGATTGCAAGAACTGTGTAAACCGCTCGAAAGTGGCGGCAAATCCGGTCGGTTGTCCACCCCTGCGCGGATAGACGAACTGCACATCGCTTGGGAAAGCGGCGAAGAAGTTGAGCGCCTCTTGCTGGAGGAACGAGACTGCCGCTGAAGATGCCGCCCCAAACTGCACATGGGCAACCCGGCTCCTGAGCGTTACCGGGTCGACGCCCGACAGGTCAGCAAAGGATTGATACAGGTCGTTCCCGAGAAACTGACTGTTGTTACCAAAGTCGAGTTTTACATCGCCGTTATAGGCGGCGGTCGCCTTCACCGAGTTGAGCGTATAGCTGCTCTCGCCTTCGAGGATCATGCTGCCGCCCGAGGCCGCATCGACATGGAGAGGGTTGGCGGTGGGGCTGGTTCCCGCCCCGCCAACCAGACGAATGCCAAAGGAGTCCGCTGCGCTGCCATCAGCGAGCAACGGGAAGAGCTGTGCGCTGCCCAATGGATCGCCTGCGCCACCCGCTTGCAGGCCTGTGGGTGCCACCGCGTTCGCCGCTGCGCTGTATGGCGCACTGGACACTGCGAGAATTTCCTGGCCAGGTGAAATCTGGGACAGCGTGATGTTGATCGAGGTCGATCTCGGCGGCAGCGTCGGTGTGCCAGTCGTGTCTGGCACGAAATCGGTCAGATTATCGCAGCCGTTATTGCCGCAAGAGATGTTGATCGAGGGGTGATAGCTGCGCTGGCCGCCGCCGAGCTGATAGCTTATATAATCCGGGTCAGTCTGGTCGCTGAAGGCGAAGAACCCGTCGGTGATGCTGTTCTGGAGGTCAAGATCGTGGCCCGCACGCAGCGTTAGCATCCCCGCCACGCCATCCACACGCCCGCCGACACGATAGAGCATGTCGACATGGTTCTGGAACAGATGCGCCTCTCGCCCAGCCACCACGTCATAGCGTGGTTGGCCGTTGGCATAGGCGCCGAGGGCAGAAAGCTGCATATCACCATCGTTCAGCGCGGCGGCGACATTGACGGTACCCGCGCCCAGATTCCAGTTGGAGGCTAGTACGATGTTGCCGCTGTAGGTCAGCTCGACACCCGGTTTTTCACGATAATTGGCGAGGGAGGAGAGTGTGCCGAGGCTGGGTCGGGATGCGGAAATATCGAAATTGCGTATGAAATCGACCAAAGTTCCCGCACTGTTGTCGGCGAGGAAATTAGCCTTGCCCGCTGCGGTCGCGCCGACATCCAGCGTGACGACGTTGTTCACCACCGTCACGCCGGTGAAGGCGTTGTTAGCCGCGATGCTCGCCAGATCGTAGCTGCGATAGCCCTCGACTGTCACCGAACGGGCGCCTGTAACTGCACCCGCGAAGCTGATGTTGACCGTGTCACCAGCAGGCTGGCTGATAACCGGCGCGCGCAGCACCAGCGCGCCGCCCTTGTCCGCCTCAATATAGGTGTATGCGGTGATCCGGTTCTGGGTTCGCGGATCGATCTGTTGATGGCTAACAAGCCGGTCATTCAGGCGTCGTGCGCCCATATCGATCCGTGCGCCGTTTGCTACCGAGATCGTGCCCGATCCGCTTACCCCCACTGTGATGTCGCCCGCGCTGGCCTGCCGCGTATCGGTGTCGGCATAGCCGTTGGCATGGGTGTCAACCACGGCCGTCTGGCCGAGGATCACGCCATCTCGCGCATATAGTGCTATGTCACCGCCGTTGATGCCGGATGTGTCGATTGTGCCGTTGATCGATGCCGCGCCGCCATCCGCCGTGAGCCGGAGGCTCGCGAGCTTGAGCGACTGGCCTGCGTTGAGGATAAGGTCGCCCGCGCCGGTGCGGATGGCGACATCGCCGGTGAAGGCACTGCTGGAACTGGCGGCGAAGCTCGCAAAGTCAAAGCTGCCGAGGCCATTGTCCAGCGTAAAGCTGGCCCCGGCATCGGGAGCGGTCGCATCAATCGTGCCATCGAGCGCCACAGTGCCCTGCGCGGCTATCAGCTTGAGAGTTCCCGCTTTGCCGGTCATGCCGCCAATGGCGATACGCGAGGCCGCACCGAGATCGATGCCGCCGGTCTTGCTGAGCAGCGCAACCGTTCCGCCACCCGCCGATACCGTGACCTGATCCGCCGCTTCGCCGAACTTCTGCGAATAGCCGGGCGTGGCAAGGACCGTCGTGCCGGTGAGGGCGATGTTGCCTTGCGCCTTGATGTCGATGGTTCCTGCTGTTGCGCGCAGCAGCACATTGTCGATCGAAACGGATTGTATCGGACTGGAGAGCGCGCCGAAGGCCAGCCGCGCGCCCGGCGCCAGCGGGGTGGTGGGCGCTATTGGTGGAGTGCCCGAGGGGGCGCTGATCGTCAGCGTATTGGAAGTGAGCAGCGTCAGATCTGCCTGCACGCTCTTGTCTGTCGGCATTGCGCCAGTGCCGCGATCCACTAGGAACGGCGTGGTGAAGTTGAGCGCCGCTCCGCCGACATCGAGCGCGCCCTTGCCCTCATAAGTGGCACCGGAGCGCGCCGTGATCGAGACTGCGCTGTCATAGCCATAAGTGCGGAAGGTGCCGGAGCCAAAGCGCACGGTGTTGGCAGCCATCGCGAGGTTGTTGCCAGTGCCGAGGCAGGCGAGCAGGCCGCTCTGGGTGCAGGCACCGAGATCGGTGAAGCTGTTGCCGAGTTTCAGTTCGCCCGCGATATTGAGGGCCACCGACAACGGCTGGCTGGGCTGGCCCGCTACCGGGTTGAGCACGCGCACGCCTGGCGCGTCTATCGCCATGTTGTTGAAGCTGTGCGCGCCCGGCGTGAAACCGATGACCTTGGGGGATCGCAGCGTGATACGGTCGATGCTGCTGAAGGATTGCTCCAGCTCCGGCGTGACAACGAGGCCGCTGATGCCGAATGTGCGCGATGAAAAGACGATATTGTCGCCGCTTAGCCCCAGATTCTGGACCTGGATGCGCGATGCTGCGTCAATAGTGAGGTTGCGGCTCGAATCCAGTGCCAGCGATGTGCCGGAAAGAGTTGCGGTGCCGATCGAGAAGTTCACCGGCTGGGAAGTAGCCGCAGCCGCCAGCGCGCCCGAGCGGTTGATGAGCCGCTCCGGCCCGTTGGCGAGGCGCAGCACAGCGCCTGCGCCACTGTTGTCGGAAACGATATTGCCGCCACTGTCGAGCTTAAAACTGGCGACAGTATAGTCGGTTGTGCGCGTATCGGTCAGCGCGCTGGTGGCGACGAGGCTGGCCCCATCCGCCACCACGAGGTTGGACCGCGCGCCATCGACAGCCAGCAAGATTTCCGGGGCCGCAAGCGGGTTGGCGTCGTCGTTGGCAATGGTGATGCTCTTGGCCGTTATGCGGATATCCGTCGAGCCATCCGCCAGATCGGTTCGGGTGCCGCCGATCAGCAAGCTGTCGGCATTCAGCTTGGCGAGGTCGGCAACTGCGAGTTCCGCTCCGCCAGATGCGGGCGTGCTACCGAGACTTGATACCACGGCGAGAACGTCGCCCAATATATCGACTTGGCTGCCTCTGCCGCCGCTCTGCCCAGCGGTGTTGAACGCGCTGCCGATGTTGAGGATGGTGAGCGGATCGAGGACGATGCGCGCGGCGTCCCGCGCCATGCGGGCGAACGGGTTGCTCTTGCCGAAGCTCGTGTTGCCCGATGTCGTTTCGATCCGGGAGTAGGACTTCACAACACCCTGTGGCTGCACCGTGAACGAGCGCCGCTGGGACTCGGCGTAGCTGGTGCCAGACACGCCATAGACGCCACCAACAACGATCGACCCATCAAGCAACTGGCCAGACGCACCGGGAACAGAAGCCGTTGCGCCCACATTCTCGACCAGCCGCATTGCGCCGGGCAGCAGCGCATATTTGGCGGGCAGCAGCACATAGTCGCCAGCGGCAATGCCGGGCGCTGCATCCAGCTTCACTGTCTTGCCGACATCCGTGCCGTAAAGCGCACCATAATCGCCGGAGTAAAGTGGGTCATAGAGCGCGACTGACGCCGCTGTCGCAGCAGGAACGATGGCATAGACGTGCCTGCCATCGGCATACTGAAAGCCGTCATTGCTGCTGAAGGCGTCGGAGTTAAACCGGCTCAGAACATCGCGTGAGCCGCCCGTGCCGGAGACGAACTCATAGGCATAAGTATCTCCGCCGCCGCTGACATCGACGGTAGCGCCTGTCCCCGTGATGATATTGGCGCCTGAAAGCGAAAGCTGTGCAGCCGGTTGCCGCGTGATAGGCGAGAGGACATTAGGCGAGAAATAATATTCGGTGAGGTCGGTCGTGATGCCATAGGGGATGGAGAGGCCGTTGGCGGAGACGGAGGTGATGCTGCCGTCCTCCAGCGTCAGGTTGCTGGTGGTGACGGTGGCGAACGTGCCACCCGCGACAACGAGTGCGCCAGAGCGCGAACCAAGGTCAAGCCGCCCCAGTGGCACGCGGAGCACGCCCGCCTGCTCGATGTTGGGCGCGAGGATCGAGAGATAACTGCCCGCCGATAGCGGCGCATTGGGCGTGATCGTGCCATTGCCCTCAATGCGAATAGTGGCGTTGGGCTTGCCGCGCACCGCCCCACCAAGGTTCAGGCCACCTAAGGAGGCGATGACGAACGGCGTGGCCTTGGCGCCGGGATTTTCGATAATCTGTTGCAGGTTCCCGGTGCCGGTTGTCGCATAGACCTGTGCCGCCCGAAGGGTAAGATCTCCCGCTACTACCAGTCCGCCCGTCAGTGAGGGTGCAATGGTCGCATCGGGATTGAAGGTGCGATCGATTGGCTGAACCCCGATCAGGCGAATATCGCCTGCGGCATCCAGTGTTGCCCTGTCGAATGACGCACCGAAAGTTACCCCGCCGGCAATGTCGATGCTGTCGCCCCTGAGGAGCAGGCTGTCAGAACCTGCGCTGCTGGTCAGTAAATCTGGCACGGAGCCGACATTGGAATCGCTGCTCAGCAGGCCGATATGCGGCGCGATAATGGCAAGATCGCCGTGAGAGGCGATCGAGATGGTGTAATATGTGCTGCCCGGTGTGCTGACACCCAGATAGTCTGGTGACATCAGCAGGAAGGAGCGGCCAAGGTTGAGGCTAACATCGCCAGCGGTGTCGAGATTGCCGCGCGCGATGAAGCTGGAGAAGCCCGCCGCCATGATCTGATCGGCGGAAAGCGTGTCTGTTAAGCCTGCGATGTCGGCTTGGGTCAGTGTGGGGCTCAGCCATTCGATCGTGCCGCCGAGCGCCTGCGCTGCGCCGCCTCGGGCGTCTATAATCGCGCCGGAAATCGCGCCGCCGCCGAGCGCAGACAGCGTGCCCGCCTTGCTCCACTGCGCAGTGGGCGTGAAGCTGTTGGAGCCTGTCCGTAAATCGTAAGTATCGCTCGCGCCGGAGAGGTCTATCGTAGCGCCGGCCAGGGCGTCGAGGCGCAAGGCGTTGCGGCTGCCGGACGGTACATAGCTGCCTTGTGTCTGCGCGACATTATACGAAATTCCGTCAAAGAAGGGCTTTTCGAAGATTTTCGATTCGCTGGTCTGCAGTCCCAGCGTGCGAATGCTGCCGCCGTCGATCATGCGTCCGGTCGCGATCTGCGCACCGCCAAGCCGAGAAGGCGCACGAGGGTTGCGGACGCTGGTGCCTGAGAGATCAGTAATGCTGGAGCCGGTTAGCAAGATGCCCTGATCCGCTTCAAGCGTGCCAAGATAGTAAATCTGCCGGTCGGAGCCGGACTTCGCGATCAGCTCCCGGTTGCTGAGGAGAGGGCCGCCATTGCCATTGGTCAGGCCGAGCGCGTTGGTGGCAAGTTCGTTGAATTTGCCATTGGCATCAGCGGCGCCGAACACCACCGAAAGGCCTGCCCCGCGATCCACCCCATCCGCATCGCTAGCCGCATGCACACCGATGGCCGGGCGGATTTTGGTATAGCTTGCTGGCATTATCTGGCGTTGGGTGATGCTGCCGCCCGCAATGCGGATGATGCCGTCGTTATAGAGCTTGGGCGCGGTGATGCTGGCCTTCGGCCCGCCGATGATGCTGCCACCGCTCAGAACCTGAAGTTCGGTAAGACCACCGAGAACGAGATGCGCGGCACGATTGTCATAATCGCCCAGTGCGCTGGTCGGCGCGAGCGCGGCAATACGGCTGACATCGGTGCCGCTCGCCAGACCGCGTACTATATCTGTCTGGCTTTGGGTGAGAATGGAGGGCAAAATGGCCTGCGTGAGGTTCAGCGTCTCGCCTGCGTTGATCTTCAGCACTTCGGTCGAGGCGATGGCAGTCTTGCCGGTGCGGCCATTGCTGAACACGTTGTCGATGATGCTGGTATTCCACGCGCTGAGATCCAGCGTGGCAAACCCGGTCTTTTGCAGGAAATCGAGCGGGATGGCGGTGCCGGTTCCGCCGCTGCTGCCGAAGCTAAGGTCTGGCGTCACCAGCTTGAAGGTGCCGCCGCCTTCGAATCCGAAACCCCGGATCGTGCCATCGGCAATATCCACACGCGCATTGATGACATCCGGTATGATGGCCGAGCTGTAGCCCGAGCCATCCGTGCTGCCGGGAACGGGTGTAACGTCGAATGTGGCAATATCGCTGCGGAAGAGATTCCGGTCGGTCAGATTGCCGGTGTTGGTAGCGTCTGTGCCCTGAAGCTGGAAATAGACTGTCTCGTCGATCAGGCTGACATGGCCGCCCTTGCCGTTGAGCGCCAACGCGCCAGTCGATGAGACGTAGCCACCGCCCGATACATCGAGAAGGCTGCCGGAATTGATGAGGATGCTGCCGCTGAGATCAATGGCGCGCGTCTGGCTGGCATCTGTAAAGGCTGTGACATGTGGCGCGGCAACGAGCGTGATGGAGCCGCCCGAGGTATAACCGCCGCCCTGAAAATTGCCGTCCGTCGCCAACAGGTCATTCACCCAGCGCCCGCGGGTCGACAGTTCCGCACTGCTATTGACGGTGACATCAAACATGCCCGGTGCGTTGAATGTGCTGATGACGCCATTCAACGAAAGGTCGTCCTGCGTTTCGAATAGTGAACCAAGCTGGCTGCCGAAGGTGCGCGCGGTGATCGAGCCGCCCGCCGCCGTCAGCTTACCGTTGAAGGTAATGGCGCGTCCGGCGTCGATGGTGACCGCTCCGCCATCGGCCAGTCTTACCGCACTGCCGCTCGCGAAATCGACCTTGCCGCTGGTCTGCAAATTGAGGCCTGATAGGCCTGCGGTGTTGAGGGTCGTTTCGCTGAGATAGGTGATGCTGATGGGAAGGGCGGTTCCGGCCCCGCCGACGACAATGTCGCCGCCGAGTGTCGACTGGATATGCAGCAAACCGCCCGAGGCGAGCTGGCGCCCGTTAGCCTGAAGTTTGCGCACATCGCCAGTAAGTTTCGAGGCCGCGCTGGCCGCTATCCCATCGTTGATCTGCCGGGCACCCGCTATGGCCTCGCCATAAATCTGGCCGTTCATGCTGATTGTAGGCGCCTTGATCGTCAGCGATCCGGCATTGCGCCCTTCGGCGTAGCCTGCCTCAAACCGGGAGTCGTTGGAGAACGCGTTGGCGAAAACCCGGGGGTTAGAAAGCTGCGGCAGATTTTCCACGAAGCCGCCCGCCACCGCGACATAGCGGTCATTCGGGTCGGCCTCGGCGATATCGACTACGCGCCCGTCCTGTGTCACGAGCTTGCTGGTGCGGATGACGCCATCCTGATAGCGCACCCAGCCGCCCGCAAAGTCGATCACAGCGTTGCTGGCGACCGCTACGCCGGGAATCGAACCCGCCGATGCAGGCTGCGTGGTGTGAGACAGGGTCGAGAGCGTGACATTACCGCCCTTGGTCATCAGCTCAGAGGCGGTGCCGCCAATCTGCTCGGCGAGGCTGCCCGCCTCAAGCAGAGGCGAGCCGATCCATGCCACGCCGTCGTCACGCACTCCGCTGACACGCGGGTCGACATAGAGCGTCTGGCCATTCAGTGTGAAGCTGCCGTCGGTAGTCGGCTCGCGATAGGTGGGCGTATCGCGCAGCTCGTTGCGTTTGGCGGGAGCGATGACAAGCTGGTTGCGGCTGGCATCCAGCAAAACATCGGCCATGCCGCTGACGTCGATCACCGCGCCGGAGGCAATATCTACCTTCGAGGAGGCAATCAAACCTTCCTCAACGCTATAGCTGCGGCCTTTGGATGTGCCGCCGATGTTCACGTCGGCGCTCGGCGCCTGAATGGTCGCGTTCTGCCCGATGCTGATGAGCGCGGGAAGCAGGTCTGTCACCACGCCGCCGGATCCACTGGTGATCCGCCCCTGATTGATCAGATAATGATGGCTGCCGATGTCGATCTGCGAGGTCTTGAAATTCTTTATCGAGTCGGTGCTCAGCGGGATCGTGTCCGGGCCGCTGTCTGGCAGGATCGAAATGGCGGCGCTTGCCGCAATATTCACTGTGCCGCCTATCAGGCTGACCTTGCCGTTGCGCGAGACACTGGTGGTGGACGAGAGGATGCCGCTGAAATCGACCGTGCCGGTCTGGTCGGTGCCCAGCGAGATATAACCCGTCGGCGCCTCGATCGAGCCGCTGACATCGACAGAGCCGCCCCCAACTGAAGTAAGCACAAGCCCGCGCACATAGGGGTCTGCGCTGCCTGCCGCGCCGGTCGAGCTGAAGGCATCGACCTGGGTGCCCGCCTCAAGGCTGATCTGACCACCCGCCGTCGCCTTAAGCTCGCCCGCGCTCGTCACCTTCGGCGCGGCAAGGATAACGAAGCCGCCGGTAGAGGTGATCCGCCCGCCCGCCGTGATGTCGACGGAGCCATATGTCTCGCCCGCGATTCCCGCGACTATGCCGCTCACACTGCCAGTCAGGAGGCCGTTCTGCAGATAGGCGTTGTTGCGCTCCGCCAGGCTGAGGGTGCGTGTGGTTGTGGAGCTGGTCTGAATCGTCGCCGCGCCAAGCTCCAGCGAACTGGCGACTAGCGAGTTGAGGTTGACCTGCGATGTCGCGCCGAACAAAACGCCGGAGCGGTTGAGGATATAGACGGTGCCGTCTGCCTTGATCGAGCCGAGAATCTGGCTGGGCGTCGGCCCTTTGGTGGGGTCGAGCAGCCCGGTCGCAGGGTTGATGCCGCCCACCACCCGGTTGACCGCCACCCAGTCCTTGTTGCCCTGCTGGTTGAAGGTTAGCGTCGTGTCGCGGCCCACGTTAAAACTGTTCCACGAGAGCAGTGCGCGCGATTGAGTCTGGTTGATGGTCACATCGACGAGTGCGCCATTGGTCGTCTGGGTCGGGAGGCTCGCGCCTTCCCAGACATTGAGACCGCTGGCATCGAGCGATGAAGTGACGCCATTCGCTACCGGATCAAGCCCGCCCGCGCCAAGGCCGTTGCGCACTGTCTGCGCGGCGGCGAGGGCCGCAGCGCGTGCGGCGGCGTTGGCATTGGCGACGACATTCCCCTGCGCGGTGATACGGGCGCGATAGGCGGCCTGGCGCTGTTGGATCTGCGCCATGGAGGGAGATATGACCGACCTGGATGCAGCACTTTGGGCGTTGGGCACCACAACGTTGACCGTGTGGCCCAGAGCCGCCGCCATATTGCGGAGTTGCGCGTGTGCCGGAGCGAACGACAACATGGAGGCAAGCGCCGCCCCGCTCGCGCCGCCGAGCAGGATGGAGCGAAGCAGTGGCCGTGCGCTGTTTCCGGTTCCGGCTGCAACCCGCATATTTCCTCCACTCGCCTTTGAAATAGCCAAAGAATTCCGCCCGCCGATTCGGCAGGCGGTTAAGTCTTTATTGACCTTATGTTTCACTTTTGCGCCGCGCTTACCTCAAAAGAGTGTTACAAAGCCGGGTTTTCCGCGGAATAAGGGTTAATGACGGCCGGGATCAGCCATTCATTTTTGTCAAAATTCCGCACTGATATCGACTTGCAGCACATCTATGGAGAGTGGCGAGCCGCTCACCTCATTGGCGCTCATCCAGCGGGTGCCGAGCGCCACGCCGTCCATCACGCCAAAAGTCGCGCCGATGGTGTAGCCCTTGGTGTTGGTGCCGCCCAAATGGAAGTCGCTGTCCGGGAAGGCATCGGGCACGGCGTCCGTTTCGAGATAGCGATAGCCCGCCATCGCGCGCCACTCGCCCCATTTGCGCGGCTTGGTATGGCCGACCACGAGCGAGCCGAGCCAGCCGGTGTTGCCGGAATGCAGCGTACCGCCGCCAGCGCAGGGATTGCCGAAGTCGGCAGAAGCCGGATCGCCGCTCGCTTCAACATTGGTCAGTGCGCCACGGAAATTTATGCCATCGCTGCGCAGCAGGCACTCGTCACTGCGCTTGAAGGCGAGGTTATGAAGATAGTTTCCGGATATGGTGGCTCTGATCGCATCGCTAATCGGAACCGTGACAGAGGCGTTGAGATCGAGCACGCGATACTTATAGGTCATGCCCAGGTACTGGCGCTGGGCGTCGACCTCGTCGCCAGGAGTGCCCACGGTTAGGTCGCGTATATAAAAGAGCGTGTTGCCTTTGCGTGGGAATAGCGCGCGCGTGGCATCAGTAGAACATTCGGCAGGATCGGCGCCTACCAAGGGGAAAAGAATTCCGCTGAACTCACATGCGGACGACAACCTGCCCTGCAGATTGTGGAAATCATGATAGCCAACGCCGCCGCTGATCTCCACGCCGTTGTCCATTGTGTATCCCGCCTCGATCTGGCCGGAAAACAGCCATTTGGATGGCGATATACGCTTTTCAGCGGCTAGGTTGAAAACCGGACTGTCCGTGAACTTGTTCAATGTGCTGCTTGAGCTTGATTCGAGCGGGAAGGCGCCGCCGCGCACCGCCAGCGTAAGGCCCTTGGGCAAGAACTTGTCTGCCTTCACCTCTGCGGCCACACCATCGAAGCGCAGATCGTCGTCGAACAAGATTTCGGTGGAGCGGAACGGGTTCTGGAAGCGGCCAAAGCTCGCCTTGATCCAGTCGGTCGGCTTCAGCTCTAGATAGGCCTTGTCCAGCCACAGGTCGCGCTTGGCAAAGCCGCCTGCAAGTCTGGCATTGGTCGAAATCGGGCTGTTGTCGTCACCCGTGGCGATTTGAAGGCCCACCTTCACCGCTGGAGTGATGTCCGCCGTCAGGCCGATCCGCGCGCGCAGGCGCAGGCGATTGATGCGGTCGCTCGTGGTGTCGAGCAGCGGCAGGTTGTTGAGGTCGGTGACGTTGATCGGGCTGGAAGAAGCGCCAAGCCGCGCGATATCGGCGATTGTCGGGTCATTCAGCCTCGACTGCAGCTCGGACTGCGAGCGAACCCTGATGTCGCCCGAAAGGGTGATGCGACGGGTCCAGTCTGGGGCGGCGTTGGAGGGGGCGGCCCAGCCTTCGGACTTCGCCTGGCCCATCACTTCGGCCTTCACCTGCTCGGCGATCTGACGGCGCACGCTTTCCGGCACATAGGGCACGCGGATCACGCCAGCCGGGGCGGGCGGTGCGGGCGGCAGAGGGTTGTCCGCGCTCGCCGTCTGCGCGGTGAGCGGCGGCGGGTTGAGCGCGGCGGCGCGCGCGGCTTCGCTCTGCGCCTGCTCCAGCAACGCCTGCCCGTTTTGCGGCGTGATCGTGCCCTGTTTCACCAGCAGACGGATGAGGTTTTCCATCGCGTTGGTCGAGGGCTGGCTCGCAGCTGCCGGGGCGGCATCCTGCGCGAACGCTGCGCTGAAAGGAACGGCGCAGAGCAGCGCGATGGCAGACACGCCCTGCGCGCTCCGCTTTACCCGCCAGTTGAATTGCCGAACCATGATGTCCATTCCTTCCTGAGATATGCGATAGGGGTGTTAGAGCGACCGTCGGCCTTTGACTGTGATACGCCGGGGAAATTTGAAGCTGGCGGGCGGAGCATCCAGCCCGCTCGCGCCCTCGATCAGGGTTTTGAGCATGGCGTCGCGCTTGGAATCGCCGCTGCTGCTGACCAGCTCCGCGCGCGTTACCGCGCCACTGCTGCTGACCCAGATGGCGAAGTCCGCCGAGAATACCATGCGCGAGAGCTTGCTGTCCCGCTGCACCCGTGCCTGAAGCGCACTGCTGAGTGCGCGGGCGTAAAAGCCGTCGGTGATCCCGCCCTTGCCGATACCACAATTGGGACCGACGCAGGTGCCGGTGCTGCTTGGCGATCCTATGCCACCGCCAGATCCCGCCGCAATGCCACCCGCCGCGCCAGCCTGAGCTTCGGCGTTCATTTGCATCGGTGCGGGCGCCTGTGGTTTGGGTTCGGGCGTAGACGTAACCTTATCGGGGCTTGGCTCGGGTGGCTTTTCCTCTGCCTTGGGTGGCGGCGGAGGGGGGGGAGGCGGCGGTGGGAGCAAAGGCGAGATCACCGGAGTCTCATTCTTCACCGCTACGCTGTGCACGCCAGTGAGCGCGGAGTAGAGATACCACATGAGCCACAGCGCAAGCAGGCTGCCCACCACTATCAACCCGATCTGGATGATCCGGTTGCCGTGTGGCTCCTGAAATCCGTTCTGATCCGCGACGGTGCTCATGGCTCAGCTTCGGTCTGCTCAGCTTGCCGTGGGCTTGCCGGTGACGAGGCCGACCTTGTCCAGGTCCAGCCTGCGGCACAGATCGAGCACTTCTGTCACCTTGCCATATTGCGCGGTGGCGTCGCCCTTCAGCACGATCGGCACATCGGGGTTGGAGGCCTTGGCGCTGCGCAGGCGGGTTTCCAGATCCTGGATCGTTACCGGGTAGGCATCCATGAATATCTGGCCCTGATTGTTGACGGTGAGCGCGATCGTCTTGGGCTGCACAAGGCTTTCCGCGCTGGACGCCTTGGGCAGATTGACCTTGATGCCCTGCACCGATGCCGTCGCCATCAGGATGAAGATGACGAGCAGCACGTAAGCGAGATCGAGCATTGGGGTGATATTGATGTCGTCATAAGCCTTGCGGCCACCACCTACTTGCATGATCCTGGCTCCTTATTCCGCAGCGACGGGAAGATGGGGGTGGGGAGGATTGGCCAGCTCGGCCTGCATTTCTGCCAGTCGGGTAATGAGCCGGTCCACGAACACGCGCATCTCGTCTGACAGGGCGGAGAGGCGCGAGTTGATATAATTGTAGCCGAACAGCGAGGGGATCGCTGCCGCCAGGCCCGCGATCGTCGCGAGCAGAGCCGCCGCGATACCGGGCGCAATCGCGTTGACGTTCACCTCGCCCGCCATCGCCACGCCGCCAAAGGTGCTCATCACACCGATGACCGTGCCCAGCAAGCCGATGAACGGCCCGCCCGAAATGGCGATGGTGAGCACCACCATCCACTTGTCGAGCTTCTGGTTTTCCATCACCACTTCCGCGTCCACCGCCGCACGCATGGCTTCCACCGCCTCGCCGGACAGGCCGCGATTCGGGTTTTTCAGGCGCCGCACCTCCAGCTCGTCGATGCCGGTTTCATAGAGATGGCCGAGCGGAGACTTTTCGATATAGGCAACCTCCAGCTTGCTGATGCCCCGGATGTCCGTGACCGGCACCAGCTCCTCATGCATCTCGCGGAAGCGGCGGAGGAAGGCCTTGTTGCCGCGGTCGCAGGCATTCAAGTAGCGGATTTTCGTGACCATCACGCCGATGGCCACCGCGAGCAGGATCATACAGATTCCGACGATGAACGCATCCAGGGTGTGAAGTTTGCCGATGATGAAACCGATAACATTGGCCCCGCCTTCTGCCTTTTCCGCGCTTTCAGAGACGCTGATGGTCTTGTTGGACGGTCCTTCGGCATTTGCCATCGCCATAAGCATGGCGGCAGGGCGCGCGGTTTTGGACAAGCGCAGCTCATCGATCTCGCCGGTGAAGGGCCGCCCTTCCGCGCCACCGATGGAGAGCGGGCCATCGAGGGCAGGCAGTGCGCCGGAAGCAGCGCCTGCCTCTACTCCGTTTACATAGAGCTTGATCGTCTGCCCGTCGGCCACAAGGCCGAGGTGCGCCCATTCGCCTTGCTTGATGGGGGCGGTAGCCTGAGCGGTCGCACCACCGACAGTGGCAAACGGCACGCCCTTATTGATGCCAAACACCAGCGCGCCACGCGCGAACACGGCCTGCGCCCCGCCAAGCTGCTCGGGCTTTACCCATGCGGTAACGCTCATTGGCGCACCGGCGGGCATGGCGAGTGAGGGCGAGGCCGCAACCTGAATGGCACCCTGGCCGGAGAAGCGCGCCGCGCGGCCGATAATCGCGCCATCATCTATGCCAGGAGGTGGGTTTTGGGCGATGTTTGCATTGGCAGTGGCGTCTGCGCTGGGCTGGCCGGGGTTCTCGCCAAAATGATAGACGGCGAGATAATCCGGGTCGAAAGTGCCCTTGGCATCAGAGCCGACCGGCGCGTTCTCATTGCCGAAATAGAGCCATAGCGCCTTCTTCTCACCGCCATTGAGCGCGGGAACGGATACCCACAGATAGGCAATGCCGGTCGTCGCGTCATAGCGCTCGATATGGAAGGCGAGCGGCGTCTTGTCGTCCGCATCGACAATGCGAATGTCCGCGCCGTTCTGCATCGCCTCCGTGAAGGTGAAATTGCCGCTGGTGAGCTTGACGAGCAGGACAGTCCGCCCGATCTGGCCGGAGACATTCAGCCCGCTGGGGCTGGTATCCACCGTGATCGCCTTGCGGTATTTCCAGTCCTTGTTCCACCAGGCATAGGCTGGCGTGGAAAGGCAGGCCATAGCGAGCAGCAAGGCCAGAACGGTGCGTAGCGTGCGCATGCTTTTTCTCCCAAAGCCGGAAAACAACTGGCTCATCAGAACTCACCCTTCGCGGTAAATGTGGTGCGGACGTCGTTCTTGCGGGTAGCGGAGCCGTTCCACAGCGGAAGGCCAACCGAGACTTCGCCCGATATGCGGTTGAACAGCCTGAGGCGCGCGCCACCGCCCACTGAGAGCAGGGCTTCATGGCGCGTAACGTCTGGCAGGGGGTCTATCAGGCGGATCTGCCCATTCTCGGCAAAGCCGAACAGGCGCAGTTCATCGATGAACTTGGGCAGATAGGGCGCGAGCGAAGGCGAGTTTAGCTCCAGCGAGAGCGCATAGCCCATGTCGCCCACGCTTTCGGCCGAGTAATAGCCGCGCACCGTACCGAGGCCACCAATCGCGAATTGTTCGTTGGTAACGAGGTGGGAATCCGCGATCTGGCCGTAGAATTTCAGCGCGGCGACGAAGTCCTTGGGCAGCGTGCGCCGATAATCGACCTCGATATTGCCGCGCACGAAATTCTCGCTGCTGTCGAAGTCCTTGTTCTTGAACTGATCCGTGGGGATGCAGGTGGTGGTGCCCACATCAAAGCAGCGGATATTCTTGAACACGCGGAAGCCCGCCGTTGCGGACACCGTGATATCGAGCGTACTCTTGTCGCCGCCGGTCGAGAGGCCATAAGCGGCGTAGAGCGGCAGATATTCGATCGGCGTCTTGGCCGCGATCTGGCCCGCTACGCGCGTATCCTGATCGAAATGCTTGTAGTCAAAGCCCAGCGTCACACTCTGGATCAGCTTGTCTCCGGGCAGGCGATAGATGGCGCGCGTGCCGATCTGATAGCCATTGCCCAGCACACTCACGCCGCCCTGCGCCGCGACATTGCTGTTCGATTTGTAGCCATAGAGCAGCATGGTCCACCGCGAGCCGAGCAGCGGCGCGGTGTAGGAGCCGGAAAAGACCTCGGACTGTTTGCGGTCCTGCGGCGCGGTGATGTAGGAGCCACTGATCGTGTGGCCCAACCCCCACATGTTGGTATAGCGCAGGCTGGCGTTGAGGCGCAGCGGCTTGGTGGAGGGGCTGTTGTCGTTGTTCAGCTCCAGGCTGCCATGCAGCGGGAGCGAATCCTCCACATCAAGATCCACGTCGATCGTGCCCGGCGTCGCGCCTGCCTTGAAAGACGGGTTGATCGTGCGATCCGGGAACTGGTTGGCGCTCGCCAGTTCGGTCTGAAGCTGCTTCACATTGAGCGGCTTTCCCTCCGCCAGCGAGGGGATCTGCTTGCGCACCAGTGTCATCGAATGATGCTTTGCGCCTGTCACGGCAACCGTGCCGACCGGCGCTTCGGTCACCTGAATGGCGATGATGCCCTGCGTAAACTGCTCCTCCGGCTGGGGCAGCACATCGACCTGAACCGATTCAAAGCCCCGCACGGCATAGGCATCCTGAATGGCTTTGCGCGCGGCCTCAACATCGGCGGTGGTGCGGTCCGGTCCCAGATGATCATAGATCACCTGCTCGATAACCGACTGGTCAAGCGACTTGGCGCCGAGCACATCGAAGGCGGCGATGAAAAAACTGTTTGGCGCGGCGCGCACCTGCGGTTGCGTTCCCGCGTTGTCCTGCGCGGAAGCCGATGGAATGCAGGACAGCAGCGCGCCTGCGGCCCATGCCGCACCTGCATGAAAAATTCTGGCACGGCCTTGATGCATTGGCATGCTGCGCTGAACCCGCTCGGAACCCATATGATAAGACGACTCCATGGCGACAGGACGCGAGTCACGTCCGCCGCAGGGCTGCAATCGTGAATTTTTGTTTAAGTTTTGCGACGGTGCGTTGCTGCAAACGCTGCATTACGAAATTGAAGGGAGAATCTAACGCATTATGGTCGATTTATTATTCACACCAAACTGCCAAGGCAGCATCTCCTGCCCGATCTCCTGGCCATTGTTGCCGTGCAGGATCTCCAGTTGCGCGGTCAGGTAGAGTCGACCGTCGATACTGTTCGCGGCGCATGTTTCCAGGATCGTGTAGATCGTCGCTGACCAGAGGTGTGCATTGGGGTGCCAGGAAAAAATCCAGCGGTCCCGCCATGAAAGCCGCTCCAGAATCTGCTCAACTGCGCCGTTCTCCGGCAGGAGGGCGCCATTATCCAGAAAGAGCGTCAGCGCAGGCCATTGATCGAGCGTGTCAGACAGGAACCGGCCCAGCGCAGAACGGGAGTGGACTGTCTCCTGCGCCGCGACAAAAGCGCTTTTCAAATCCATAACCGCAGGTGCTGACCGCGTCTGTCTTAGGTGGACCCGTTCGGCATTGCTGGCCTTTGCGGCATCACGCTCGGTCAGACGCAGCGTCTCTATCGTCCTCAACAGCCTCTCGATTACGGGATGCGGAGCGATCAGTTCCAGCTCCCTCGCCTGCGTGGCGATATGGTGCCAGCAGCCCGCACAGATGCATGGCCCGGCGCGGCATATCGTTTCATACCCTATGCCGGGCGGCGCCATCAGCGCACCCTGAAACCCGAAAAGTTCCTTGCGTGCATACCCGCCTATACGGTCCGGCGTAACCTGAAACCAGATGGCGCGCGGGGTGATGACCTGGCCGCCTAGCATCATATCATCGCCGGTGGCTGCATAGGCCCACAGCCTTCGCCCGCCGCCGACCTTGGCGGTGATGGAAATGTTGGAGGCGGCGATGACCTTTAGGTTAAGACCAAAGGCGCGGATCATCTGCGCCAGCGGAAACAGCAGTTCCGCCGCCTTCCTGATCTGTAGTGATATTTCCTGCCGCCGTGCGCTCTGGCCGGTTGCACTCGCGCTGCGGGCCAGATCATGCAGTGACCGGCCAGCCCCATAGCGCGCAATAATCATGTCCGCTACGCTGGCGGCAGATTTGCCTGCACCAGCGACGCGCGGCGAAACAGCACGATCGGCGGGCGCTGCGACGGCATTGCCTCCGTCGCGACTAACAGCGCCGGCGGACCCTATAATCTCTCTCCTGTTGTTCGTATGTTCGATAGGGTTCATGCGTCCAGATATTGCCGGAGAAGGTGGATGGGATTGGGTGCCCCTTCGGCCTCCGCCGCGTGTTTCCTGTCTGACGCTTCTCGGAAAACCGGATCGGCAGCATGCCGTCCCGGATCGTTGCGAAGTCCCCCGTCAGCGCACCGCAAGCCAGCCCTTTTTGTCGAGGGCCGGAGGCGATTCGCCGTTGCACATAATTTTCATAATCTATGCGTTTTTATGACGGTGGCGCGGAACAGGTCGAATATAATGACCGGAATGGCTAAAATTCGTGCCATTTCGTTTCGGCGCTTGGCTGGCTGGCGCCTTTTATGCCTGCTGCAATATTAGTGTAGCCAAAGGGTGCTGTGCAGGCGCGACCGTTGCGCCGCAGGAGGCCCCTATCATTTCGCTCTCGCATAACTTGCCCGATCAGCCGAAAGGAGCGATGCCAGCGTCGCGCTCTGCCGTGCATGCCGGAGCGGGCAAGGCGCGCATCCTCTGGCTCGATGTGGCGAAAGGGCTGGGCATCCTGCTCGTGGTGCTCGGCCATGCGCTCGGCGGCATCATAGACATGCCGGGAAGGACCGTTCCTTCCGTATTCCGCGAGATATTTGTTGGCATATATGTGTTTCACATGCCGGTGTTTTTCATGCTGTCTGGCCTTACGGTTCGTCCCCGGCTCGCGCGCAGCCGCAAGGGCTTTCTGATCGACCTCATCATCACGATCGCCTATCCCTATTTTCTCTGGTCGATCATTCAGTATAGCGCAATCTATGCGGCTGGATCGCTCGTTAACCGGCCTGTAGCGCTGTTCTGGTCCGCCATCCTCAACCTGCCATGGGCGACGATCTCGCAGTTCTGGTATCTCTATGTGCTGTTTTTCATGCACTTTGTGGCGCTGGTGCTGGTGCCACGCATCGGTGCGCGCAATTTCTTCCTGGCGGCGGCGGTGGCAAAGCTGCTGATTGCGGCGCTGGCCCAGCCTTATGTGCCGCCAGCGGCGATCCGGCTGCTGATGGTGCACGGGATCTTTTATGCCGCAGGGGTGTGGGCAGGGGTGGAGGGGGTAGAGCGGATGCGCCAATGGTTGTCGGAGCGGAGATGGCTCGTTGCGCCGGTGCTGGTTGGCGCGATCGCTGCTGTCGCGGTGGCAGTGCATTTCAGCATTTCCGCGCGAGGGCCGGAGTTCTACCAACTCAAATCCTACGAAATCAGCGTGTTGGCCTGGCGGCTGCCGCTGCTGCCCATCGCCTGCGCGGTAACGCTCGCCTTCCTGACATGCTCGTTCCTTCCCGCCGGGGGCATGGCGAAGATGTTGTCCTTCCTGGGGCGCAGGACGATGACGATCTTCGTGCTGCATGTGTTGTTCATTGCGGGTACGCGCATCATGCTCAGTCGTGCTGTGCCGGGTGCTGACCCGCTGCTGATCCTGATTATATGCGGCCTCTCCGGGCTATTGGTTCCGCTTCTCGTCCATGCGGTGGTCCGCCGGTTCAGTAGCTCGCGCGCGTTTGGGCTGGGGTGATGCCAAAAGCGCTGCCCCCGCTGGCGATCAACGGCAAATTCCTCGCCGCCCAGCCGACTGGCGTGCACCGTGTCGCGGCAGAGTTGACCCATGCCCTTTGCGCAATCGCCCAGAAGCGGCCTGGCGCGCTCGATATCCAGCTGTGGGTGCCACCTGATGCGGCGGAGGCGGCGCGCGCGTTCGATCTGCCGGTGCGGGTCATCACGCCGTTGCGCCATATTGCATGGGAGCAGCTTTCAATCCCGCTCCGCGATCCCGAGCGCCTGCTGCTCAACTTCTGCAATATCGGCCCGGTGCTGCGCGCCAACGCAATCACGATGATCCACGATGCGCAGGTCTACGCGACGCCGGAGTCCTACTCGCGCCTCTTTCGCATGTGGTACAAGGGCATCCAGCCCATATTGGGGCGGCGCAACCGGGCTATCCTCACCGTTTCAGAACATTCGCGCACCGAGATCGCGCATCATGGTGTGTGTGATGCGGGGAAGATCGACGTGGTGCACAACGGGGTGGATCATATCCTACGAGTGGAGGCCGAACCGGGTATCGTCGCGCGGCTGGGGCTGGAGCCGGGGCGCTATGTCGTCGCGCTCGCCGCCACGCAGGCGCACAAGAATATCGCACTGCTCGCCCGCGCCTTCGCCCACCAGCGGCTGGCGGGGCTGAAACTGGTGCTGGTCGGCGGAACAAAGCGCGAGGCCTTTGCGGCGAGCGGTATCATGCTGCCCGCCAACACGGTGCTGAGCGGCCGCATCAGCGACGGAGAGCTGCGCGCGCTCTATGAAGCCGCGCTGTGCATCGCCTTTCCCTCACGCACAGAGGGCTTTGGCTTGCCGCCGCTGGAGGCGATGCTGCTTGGCTGCCCGGCTGTGGTCGCGCCCTGTGGCGCGCTGCCGGAAGTATGCGGCGCGGCGGCGCTTTATGCGGATGCCGATGACGAGGAGGCGTGGGTAGCACAACTGTGCGCGCTGGCGGATAATCCGGCCCTCTGGGCGCGCACCTCGGCGCTGGGGATGGAGCAGGCGCGGCAATTCACCTGGGCGCGCGCGGCGGAGCGTCTGCTGGAGATTGTGGCGGAACGGGCGCATGGCTGACCAAGCTATGCCAGTGTTGTTTGCCAATGCGTTGTTTGCCGATGCGATGTGGCGATCGGGCAGCACCTATCTCGCCAGCCGCTTCGCGCAGTCTGGCCGATACATGCTGTTTTACGAGCCATGCCACGAGGGTGTGGGCCGCAAGCCGACGGCAGCGCGGGATCGGGACCGGAGCCGGGAGCGCGACCTGCGCCACCCCGAGATGGAGGGCGGTTATTTCGGCACTTATGAGCGGCTGGACCCACAGAACGGCATGCCGCTGCGCGCGCTGCATGCGCCCGATATGGCGGTGCGCAATGTCTATAACGAAGGATCTGACAATGCAGCCAATTTTCTGATGGCGCTGGTCCGCGTGGCGCGGGCGGAAGGGAAGGTCGCCTTTCTAGGTTTTTGCCGATCCGGCACGCAGACCGCGCGGCTGCGCTCTATGCTCGGCAAGCAGGGATTGCACCTCTGGCGTGATCCGCGCGCGCAGTTCGCGTCTTATGGCTGGCCGGGTAATGATTATTTTATGGCCGGAACCTTACTCCAGCTCAGCTTTTCCGACCGCTATGCGGGGCTCGCGGCAGATTTGGCACCAGAGGGGTTGCGCGCGCTCCGTCTGCGCCTCGCGCGCCTGCTGCCGGACTGGCGCACGCGCGATCGCTACAGGCTGGTCCGCCCGGTTGCAGCACAGATGACCGCCGAACAGAGCTATGCGCTGTTCTACCTGAGCTGGCTGCTGAGCTATCGCGCGGGGGCGGCGGGCCATGCGCTATCCTTCTCGCTCACCCAGCTCTGCGAGGACGTGACGATGCGTCACAGGGTCATGGATGCATTTGGCATATCCTTCCCTGACCTTCGGCCCACGCCAGACCGCGTGACCGAGGGAATAGACTATGACGCGGTGGAGGCCGAAGTGATGCGCAGGCTGGATGCGCTCAGTGGTGCGCCGTCGAGCGCATCCGAATATCCGCCCCGCGCCTTCAGCGCCGCATAAAGGAGGAAATCCTCGGCATAGAGGCGTGCCAGCCGCCCCCGCTGGCCGGCTGTCAGCGCGCGCTGCTCCCGCTGGGTGCGGTTGGCATGGGGCAGGCCGGGCACGCCGTGGTCAGCGAGAAAGGCGGGCAGGCGCTCGCCCGCTTCCTCCAGCAGCCACAGATGCCGCACGCGGACAACTCCCGCTCGATCCGTGACATACCAGTGTTGCGGGCGGGCGAAGGTATCCACTTTCAGCCAGTTGCCATGTGCGGCTTCAAGGAAATCGAGAAAGTCGTCGATGGTGCGGACATGGCGCATCCGCCGCATCAGTCCCGGCTGTATCCGCACATCGCGCCCGCCGCCGTTCATCAGAAAATCATAGCCGGAGAGGAAACGCTCGGTCGGCTCGCGTATTATCGCAAATGTCTCGGCCCGCGCCAGATAACTGGGAAAGAACAGCCGATAATAGCGCAAACTCGCATGGCCGGGGTCGCTCTTATAGAGCGCGCGCTTGACGGATGTGCCGCCGTTTTTGGGGACATGGATAAACAACAGCGGCGCGGCGGCGATTTCCAGCGCGAGACGACGGCGGGCAAGCAGCCGCCATAGCCACGCTGGTCCATGAGCCAGGGCAAGCCGCTCGAAAATGTCAGCATATTGATCGACGCCAAACAGCCCTGCACCCACTCGCTCGATGAGCGGATTAAGTCGTGCCTTGAGTGTGCCTGCCGTCCCCATGAGCAGCGCGCCTAAACCGCTTTCGTTGCGTTTATGCGAAACGGGAGCCGCGAAAAATCGTGCTGCTGCCATCAATCTGCAATCCGATGGTCATATCGCTGTGCGGATGGCACCGGCAAACGCGACCCTTACACCGCTCAGCTCCCATAACCCCGGACGATCCTCCGAGGTTGATGCGTTGCGCTGTTTCGCGATGCTCAGCGTGATTGCGTTGCATAGCCACATCCTGCCGATGGGGTGGATCGGCGTATGGCTGTTTTACGTCATTTCCGGTTATGTCGTGACTCTATCTGTGTTGGCGAGCAGCAAGCCGGACCAAAGCGGATTGGCCGGATTTGCTGCCTTCATGCGCCGTCGTGCGGCGCGTATACTGCCGGTTTATTATGGCTATTGCCTGATTGGGCTGGCAGTTGGCGCAGGGCTAGGCGCGTGGCAGGACTTGTTCAGCCTCGCCAGCCTCGCGCTGTTTTTCAATAATGTCGCGCTGATCGGCGGCGACGGCCGGATTGCGGGCTGGCCGAGCGGGCATCTCTGGACGCTCTCTGTAGAGATGCAGTTTTACATGCTCTATGGGCTGGCCTTGAGCCTGCTGCCGAGGCGCCTGACGCGTGCACTACTTGTCGCGCTGCTGCTGCTATGCCCAGCCGGGAGGTTTGTCGTGGCTGAGGTGCTTTCAACGAGCGGCTGGTCCCTGCTCGACGCTGCCTTCGGGGTATATGCGGCGCCGCTGCTGCATTTCGATAGCTTTGCGTTCGGTGGGCTGCTGGCGTTTGCGCGATTGGAGGGAGCGGGGCGGCTGGAGCGGCTCGCGCGGCCGCTATTCTTGTGCGGCATGGGCGCGCTGGCGCTGTATATGGCTGTCTATTTCTCGGTGAACCATGTAGCGCGCGATGAGAGCGGGCTGGATATCACC
>JAGNYO010000067.1 GCA_017984895.1 Sphingobium sp.
TATTCAGTGTAGTACGCCACCAAGGCGAAATGCAGGCGCTATCCTGTTGCCCTCGTCCTCAAGCTGCGCGCTTCACCTATCAGCGAAAATCCAGGCCAAAGGATTCCATTTCATGTTGCAGCGCAAGAAATATCCATTATTGCGGACGCTTAAAGCATGGGAATAAAGACAAGCAAAAAGGGTGCCTTGGGAAGCTGGGTTAAACTTTCCTTAGCCAATTTACTGCATGCGGTGATGCGGGTAACCGCCATATTGGGGGATGAAGATGTCGCTAGGCGACCATAGCACGGATGTAGCGATTATTGGCGCCGGGCCTGCGGGTCTTACCGCTGCCTATTTGCTTTCCAAGAGCGGATACAAGGTGACTGTCATCGAGAAGGATGGCCATTATGTTGGCGGCATCAGCCGCACTGTGGAATATCAGGGATTCCGCTTCGACATTGGAGGCCACCGCTTCTTTTCCAAGGCAAAAGAGGTGGTAGACCTGTGGAATGAAATTTTGCCTGACGACTTCATCCAGCGTCCGCGCATGAGCCGCATCTATTATGAAGGCAAATTCTACAGCTATCCCTTGCGCGCGTTCGAGGCACTGTGGAATCTGGGAATATTCCGCTCCTCGCTCTGTATGCTGAGCTATTTGCGCTGGAAAATGTTTCCGAAGAAGGAAGTGCGCAGCTTTCAGGACTGGGTGGTCAACCAGTTCGGTTTCAAACTGTTCTCAATCTTCTTCAAGACCTATACCGAAAAAGTGTGGGGCATGCCATGCGACGAGATGTCGGCGGACTGGGCGGCGCAGCGTATCAAGGGCTTGAGCCTCGGCGCGGCTGTGATGGATGGCCTGAAGCGCAGCCTCGGGCTTAACAAGAAACCCAATGATGGCATGGAAACCAAGACCCTGCTGGAAACCTTCCGCTATCCCCGCCTCGGCCCCGGCATGATGTGGGATGCGGCGCGCGACCATGTGCGCGCCAAGGGCAATCATGTGCTGATGAGCCACGCGCTTGAAAGCCTGAGTCAGGACGGCGGCAACCGCTGGACTGTCAAGGCGCGGCAGGCGGATGGCAGCATCATCAGCATCAATGCAGCTCATGTGATCAGTTCTGCGCCAATGCGCGAACTGGCGGGCAGGATCGAGCCGCAGCCGCAGACAATCGTCGAGGCGAACAAACTCAGCTATCGCGACTTTCTCACCGTCGCGCTGATGATCCGCTCTAAAGATCTTTTCCCTGACAACTGGATTTACATTCACGACAGCAAGGTGTTGGTCGGTCGGGTGCAGAACTTCCGCAGCTGGTCCCCCGAAATGGTGCCTGACCCGAGCATCGCCTGCGTTGGCCTGGAATATTTCTGCTTCGAGGGCGACACGCTGTGGGCCTCATCCGACGCCGATCTGGTCGAACTCGCCAAGAAGGAAATGGCAATCCTCGGCCTGTGCAAGCCCGAGGATGTCATCGGCGGCGCAGTGGTGCGGCAGGAAAAGGCTTATCCGGTCTATGACGATGGTTATGCGAACAATGTCTCCGCCATGCGCCATGAATTGGAGGATAAATATCCCACGCTTCACCTTGTGGGCCGCAACGGCATGCACCGCTACAACAACCAGGATCATGCGATGATGACGGCGATGCTGACCGTCCGAAATATCGAGGCAGGCGAGCGCATCTATGATACCTGGCAGGTAAATGAAGACGCCGAATATCATGAAGCGGGCGATGAAGGCGAAGTGAGCAACAGCGCCCTTACCGCTGGGGAGCGCGCGGCTCTTGCCAGCGTGCGCGACGTTCCCAGCCGTATTAACGAAGCGGTAACACCCTAGGACATAGCCTTCCGATATGATCGCACGTGCTGCAACCCTCGTCTGGCGAATCACCTATGCGCGCTACATCATGGCGAGCGCGCTGGCGCTGGCAGCGGACCTCAGCCTGTTCATGACGCTGCTGCGGCTTGGCCTGCATGCAGTGCCGGCCTCCATGGCGGGCTATACTGCCGGGCTTATCGTCCACTGGATCATTTCCTCCCGCCTCGTCTTTGCAGCGCAAGCTCTTCGCGGCGCACAGCGCAAACGGCAAAAAGCCCTGTTCGTGGTATCGACCCTGATAGGCCTCGCGATCACCAGCCTCATCGTTGGTACCGGCAGTCATTTCGGACTTGACCCCCGCCTCGCGAAGCTGATCGCCGTCGCCGTCAGCTTTCAAGCCACCTATCTGCTGCGCCGGTCCGTGGTCTTTGCGTGAACCGGCCTCTCTTTCCCAGCGATTTTACAGTCGGCGCCACCGCGCTTGATGCACGCCGTTCTCCCTGGATAGAGCGCGGGCACAACGCGCTGTGGCTGGTTGGCGCGCTGTGGCTCGAATGCACGGTAGTCTGGCTGGCGTGGCACTGGGCCAGCTTTGCCCATCTTGAATTCCGCGATCCTGACGACGTGATGCGCCTCGTGCAGGTGCGCAATTTTCTTGCCGGGCAAAGCTGGTTCGATGTGAGCATGCACCGCATAAACCCGCCGGTGGGTGGGCCGATGCACTGGTCCCGCCTCATCGACCTGCCGATAGCGGGCATCATCCTTGCGATGCGGCCTTTCTTCGGCAATCCCTTAGCAGAAGTCATCGCCTGCGTTGCTGTCCCACCCTTGACCCTGGCGGCGATGTGCCTAGCCGTCTATGCCGCGCTGAAGCGGCTTCTGGGTGTGCATCGCACACTGCTGGTGGTGGCGCTGCTTGTCACATCCTTCCCTATATTAACCCAGATGGCCCCCCTGCGGATCGACCACCATGCCTGGCAGGTAGTCGCCTCTGTCGGCGTGCTGGGAGGCATATTGGCGCGCTACCCGCGCCTTGGAGGCTGGCTGGCTGGCGCTTCCATGGCAATATGGCTGCATGTTTCGGGCGAAGCACTGCCATACGTAGTGATCAATGGGGCGGTACTTGGCATGCGTTATATGGTGCGGCCACACGCGGAATGGGCCCGGCTTATAAGGTTTGTCGCGGCGCTGACGGTTGGATCGGCAGCGCTGTTGCTTGCCACACATGGCTGGGCGGCAAGCCTTGAGACGCATTGCGACTCCATGTCTCCTCCCTATCTGCTCCCGCTTGTCACGGTGCTAGTATCGCTCTGGGCGGGACACAGGCTACTGGGTGAGGCCACGCTTGCCCGCCGCCTTGCGCCGCTAGGTATGTCTGCGCTGGCTGGCGCCTGCGTGCTTGTCTCCTATGCGCCACAATGTCTCTCCGGTCCGTTTCAGGCGCTTGATCCCCTTGTGTATGACTATTGGTATCTCGCGATTGCGGAAGGGCAGCCGGTCTGGAAACAAGATCTATCCACTGTGGCGATCATCCTGTTACCTGCATTGCTGGGGCTAGGTGGAATGATCGGTGCAGTGCTGAGCGAGAAAGATGCAGACCGCCGCTTTGACTGGTTATCGATTCTTGGCATGGCGCTTGGCGCCTTTGCGGTGAGCATCTTGGTGTTACGTGCGATGGGCGTTGCTCATCTGCTGATGCTGGTCGGCAACATGTGGATTATCGCCAGGCTCTATCCACACATCGCCGCGATGAAGCATATGCTTGCCCGTGTCGGCCTGACGGCATCATTGTGCGTGCTCACCCCCTTTGGCAGTGCGGCGCTTTCCAGCACTGCGATCTCGGTCATTTCGCACACACCGGACGACATAAAGTCCGGCCGAAAGCAGCCGCATGTTTACCGCCAAATCGAGGCACTGCGCGCGCTGCCGCGCTCTGTGCTATTCACTTCGCTCGATATGGGGCCGGAGATTTTGCTGCGCACCCGCCATAGCGTAATTGCTACCTCTCATCATCGTAATATCGTGGGCATGACCGAGGTGATCCACGGATTCACCGCACCTCCCGGCAAAGACAAGGCGATCATTCTCGCCACCCCCGCGCACTATCTGCTCCTGTTCCCCGAGGGCAACGAGATCAAACGCTATAGCAGCAAGGCGCCCAACGGACTCGCCGCCCGACTGATCAAAGGGCAGGTGCCAGACTGGCTGGCGCAGGTGCATGTCAAAGGTGGAGATCCGACGCGAATCTATCGCATCGTGCGCTAAAAGGATTCAATCTCCACAGCCCGATAATCCCGATTGCGCTGGTGCGCGCCTGGTATAAGGCTGCGACACATGATCCGTCCCGGTTTCGAACAACGCCTGAAAGATAAGGCAGCGGAGCTTGGCTTTGCCGCGTGCGGCATTTGTGATGCCGATGCCGTTCAGCAAGCGGGCGAGCGACTGCGCGCCTGGGTGGCTGATGGCTGCAATGGCGACATGCTCTGGATGGCTGACCGGGCGGAGCAGCGCGCAGCGCCCAAGGGGTTATGGCCAGAGGTGCTTTCCGTCATTGCCCTTGGCATGAGCTATGCCCCTGCAATCGATCCTATGGCGCTCGCTGCCGAGCGCGAACGCGGGCGCATCTCCACTTATGCCCAAGGCCGCGATTATCACGATGTCGTGAAGTCGGCGCTGAAGATACTTGCCCGATGGATGGTAGAGCAGGAAGGCATTGGCGCGCTCAAGGTGTTTGTCGATACCGCTCCAGTGATGGAAAAGCCGCTCGCTGCTGCAGCCGGGATAGGCTGGCAGGGTAAGCATACGAATCTGGTCAGCCGTAGCCATGGTAATTGGCTGTTTCTGGGCGCGGTATATCTGGAAGTGGCACTTACGCCCGATAATCCTGCGCAGGATAAATGCGGCTCATGCTCCGCCTGCCAGAGCGCCTGCCCGACGGATGCCTTCATAGCTCCCTACCGCCTCGATGCGCGGCGCTGCATATCCTACCTCACAATCGAACATAAAGGTATGATCCCTGAAGAATTGCGCCCCGGCATCGGCAACCACGTCTATGGCTGCGATGATTGTTTAGCCGTATGCCCTTGGAACAAGTTCGCGCACGCGGCGCAGGCACACCGCGCCTTTCTACCCCGCGCCGAGCTGGTCGCGCCGCGTCTCGACGATCTGTTGCGATTGGACGATGCCAGCTTCCGCGAAATTTTCGCGGGCTCGCCCATTAAGCGCATCGGGCGCAATCGTATGGTGCGCAACGCTGCAATCGCTGCGGGGAACAGCGGAGACGCGGCGTTCGTCCCTGCCCTGTTGCCTCTGCTGACTGATGAGGATGCCGTGGTGCGCGAAGCCGCACAATGGGCGCTGCATTGCCTTAGCTGATCCCGCAGACAGCAAGATCTACATCCCTTCCCTCTGGCGTGCGTGCGTCGGTATGCGTCACGATAGGTTCCTTCCCGCGCGCTGTAGCGTAGAGATAGGCGTCGATTACGCATCCGCCGGTCATGAACTGGAGCTTCCGCACCGTGCGGTCACGAATGTCGAGCCGCGGTTCGCCGAAGCGGGCGATCAGGCGCTTGGCATCCAACCCAACGAGCGGTTTGGGCGGGCCATAGGCGCTTGCCATTGGCGGTGGCGCGGGGAGGGCGGCAACATCGGGCTGATCGGGCGCAACGCAGGCCGAAAGTGCAGCCAGAGACGCAAGGGCGATAGGGACAAGGCGTGACATTCCCTCACACTAAACTGCCCACGCGAACTTGCACAAGCCCTGCCCCGTCGCTACGTGCGAAGTAATCTATCGCCATCCTCAAGGAAACTCCGCGCGTGACCCAGCCCTGCTATGATGTTGTCGCCATAGGCAATGCAATCGTCGACGTTATCGCCCCGGCGGAAGATGCCTTTCTCGCTCAGCACGCCCTGCCCAAGGGAGGCATGCAGCTCATCGACGCAGCGACCGCGGATTTCCTTTATGCGGAAATGGGGGTGGGGCAGGAAACCAGCGGCGGATCGGCGGCGAACACGCTGGCAGGCCTCGCCGCGCTGGGCAAGGCATGCGGTTTCATCGGCCAGGTGGCGGACGACCAGCTGGGTAATATTTTCGTGCACGACATCAAGGCATTGGGCGTTGAATATAATACGCCCCTTTCCAATGGCGGAGAGCCGACTGCGCGCTGCCTCGTGCTGGTGACGCCAGATGCACAACGGACGATGAACACCTTCCTCGGCGCTTCGCAGCATCTGCCAGCCACCGCACTGGACCCCGAGATGATCCGGGGAGGCGGCATCCTTTATCTCGAAGGCTATCTTTGGGATCCGGAAGAACCCCGCAGGGCGATGCGCGCAGCGATCGAAATGGCGCGGGCGGCGGGACGCAAGATCGCCTTCACCCTGTCCGATGGCTTTGTCATCGAGCGCCATCGCACGGATTTCATGAACCTGATCGACAGCGGTTTGATCGACATCCTGTTTTCGAACGAGGCCGAGATCCAGATGCTGGCGCAAGTGCATGATTTCGAAAAGGCGGTGACGGCCATCGCACCCAAAGTGCCAGTGCTCATCTCCACCCGTAGCGAAAAAGGCGCCATCGCCATTGCGCATGGCATGCGGCACGAGGTTTATGCCGCCGGTGTGGAGGAGGTGGTCGACACCACCGGCGCGGGAGATTTGTTTGCCGCCGGATTCCTTGCAGGCTATATCGAAGGGCAAGACATCACCCAGTGCCTGAAGCTCGGCGCGGTGTGTGCGGCCGAGATAATCTCACATTATGGGGCGCGGCCCGAGGCAGATCTAAACCAACTACGCGCGCACTCTGGACTATAAGGCCCGGCTGCGGCTATTCCTTTTGTCATGGCTCGCAACCGCACTATTGGAAAGACGCGTTCCTCGCTCTCCCTGCGGGACGTGATGCGCTGGCCGGTGCGGATTATCGGGGGTTTCCTGGCCCTTTCGGTGGTGATGGTGGTGATCTACCGTTTCGTGCCACCGCCGGTGACATTGACCATGCTGTTCGACAAGAACGGCATCACCAAGGACTGGATGAGCCTTGAGGATATGGACCCTGATATGCCCCGTGCAGCGATAGCGGCGGAGGACAGCAAATTCTGCGTCCACCACGGTTTCGATGCTGAGGCGATCGAAAAGGCGTTCAGGCATAATGCACGCGGCGGGCGTATCCGTGGCGGTTCCACGATCAGCCAGCAGACAGCCAAGAATGTATTTCTATGGCAGAATGGTGGTTATCTGCGCAAGGGGCTGGAGGGGTGGTTCACTCTGCTGATCGAGGCTCTGTGGGGTAAGAAACGGATCATGGAGGTCTATCTCAATGTCGCGGAGACAGGGATTGGCACATACGGCGCCAATGCAGGTGCAATCCGCTATTTCAACCATGACGCAAGCACTCTTACCCGTGCGGAGGCAGCGCGTATCGCCGCTGTGCTGCCCCTCCCCAAGAAGCGCGCGGCAGTTTCGCCCTCCGGCTTTACCAGGCGCTATGGCAACAGCATCACACGCAGGGTCGGTGTCGTCAAAAACCAGGGACTTGATGACTGTCTGAAATAGTTGTCTGCCTCTTGCGTCAGCCGGACGCATCGGGGATATGCGCCGCCAGACCAATGCCATAAGCGGGGAAAATTCATGACCGACCATGCCGATCTGATCGCCACCATAGACGCCGCTTGGGAGGATCGGGCCACCATCTCGACCACCACTACAGGAAGTGCGCGCGCCGCCGTAGACCGCGCACTGGCGCTGCTTGATTCAGGCGCAGTGCGGGTGGCGGAGCCTGTGACAGACGACTGGCATGTCAACCAGTGGGCGAAGAAGGCAGTGCTGCTTTCTTTCCGCCTCAACGATAACCATCTTATCCCCGGCGGGCCGGGCGCCAGCTTTTGGTGGGACAAGGTGCCTAGCAAGTTTGCGGGCTGGGGCGAGGCGGAATATCGCGCCGCCGGTTTCCGCGCCGTGCCGGGCAGCATCGCGCGCGCAGGGGCGCATATTGCGAAAAATGTCGTGCTGATGCCCAGCTTCGTCAACATCGGTGCGTTCGTGGATGAAGGCACGATGGTCGATACCTGGGTGACGGTGGGGAGCTGCGCGCAGATCGGCAAGAATGTGCATCTTTCTGGAGGCGTCGGCATTGGCGGCGTGCTGGAGCCACTCCAGGCCGATCCTGTCATCATTGAGGACGACTGTTTCATCGGTGCAAGGTCCGAAGTCGTGGAAGGCGTGCGGGTCGGACGTGGCGCGGTGCTGTCCATGGGCGTATTTCTCTCCGCCACCACCAAGATCATTGATCGCACCACCGGAGAGATCTTTGCAGGTGAGGTTCCGCCTTATTCCGTAGTCGTTCCAGGCTCATTGCCGGGTAAGCCGCTGCCGGATGGCACCCCTGGTCCAAATCTTTCTTGCGCCGTCATTGTCAAGCGTGTGGACGCGCAAACCCGCGCAAAGACTGCAATCAATGATCTACTGCGCGATTGAAGGAAAGACCGCGCAAGGCCTCGGTAATTAACTAAATTAATTGCATTTTTTGTAATTTTTGGTCTTGCGGCGGACCGGCTGGCGTGACATCGAATGGCCCGCGGCCATCATCCAACCCCACTCGGAGGATGAGTCGTAGGGCTGCTTCGGCGGCCTGCCTGGGCCGGATATGGTGAACCCCACAGCAGCCATGTCCGGTCCGGGCGAAACGCTAGCTTGGCATTCCGTGCTGCATTCCCTAAATGGCCTGCAATGCCACCGGACAATCCCTCAGCCCCTGATGCACTGGTGCCCTCCCTGTGGGCCACCATGCGCCGTTTCCTGATTTATCTCTGGCCGAAGGACGCACCCTCGCTGCGCCTGCGGGTGGTAACGGCCATGGCGCTGGTGATGGGAAGCAAGGCCATAACGCTTATTATGCCCTTTGCTTACAAGGGCGTGATCGACCGAATGGTCCCTGGCATGGAAGCAAGTGCTATGCTCGCCATAGCACTTGTATGTGCTTATGCGGGCGCCCGATTTGGTGGCGTGCTGTTCGACAATCTGCGTAATGTTGCATTCGAGCGCGTAGGGCAGGAAGCGACCCGGCGGCTGGCAGAGCATGTGTTTGTTCATCTGCATCAGCTTTCGCTGCGCTTTCACCTGAACCGCAAGACCGGCGCCGTCACCAAGGTGATTGAGCGCGGCACCAAGAGCATCGACACGATGCTCTATTTCCTCCTGTTCAATATTGCTCCGACAATCATCGAGCTTTCCGCCGTCTGCATTATCTTTCTAATAAAATTCGGCTGGGGAATGGTTGCGGCAACGCTGGCGATGGTTGTTGGCTATATATGGTTTACGCGCACGGTAACGGAATGGCGCAACCAGCTTCGACGGGACATGGTGGACCTGGACACTGATGCCATGGCCCATGCGGTGGACAGTCTGCTAAACTTCGAAACGGTGAAATATTTCAGCGCGGAAGAGCGCGAGGCGCGACGCTATAGCAAGGCGATGACCAGCTATGCCCGCGCAGCGATCAAGTCTGAAAACAGCCTTGCCGCTCTCAATATCGGCCAAGCCCTCATCACCAATCTGATGATGGCGGGCGCGATGGGCTATACCGTGTGGGGCTGGAGCCGGGGCAGCTTCACCACAGGCGACGTGGTGCTGGTCAATACCCTCCTCGCCCAGCTTTTTCGCCCGCTCGACATGCTCGGCATGGTTTATCGCACCATCCGCCAAGGGGTAATCGACATGGAGGCAATGTTCGGCCTGATCGATACACCCAGAGAGATCAACGACGCGCCGGATGCGCGCCCGCTGCATGTCCGCGCGGGCGAGGTGCGATTCAAAGATGTTCGCTTTGGTTATGATGCGGACCGTGAAATCCTGCATGGCCTTTCACTCACCATTCCTGCCGGGCATACACTTGCTATTGTCGGGCCGACGGGCGCTGGCAAATCCACTATCGCACGGCTGCTTTACCGTTTCTACGATGTGCAGGGTGGATACATCAGTATCGACGAGCAAGACATCGGGCGAGTTACGCAAGCCTCCTTACGCGCCCAAATTGGTATAGTGCCGCAGGATATGGTGCTGTTTAACGATACCATTGCTTACAACATAGCCTATGGGCGCGAAGGGGCTGGTCAGACAGAGATAGAGGCGGCGGCGCGCGGTGCAGCGATTCATGATTTCATCGCTTCGCTACCCAAAGGATATGATACGCGCGTGGGCGAGCGCGGGTTGAAGCTGTCCGGCGGGGAAAAGCAGCGCGTAGCGATCGCCCGCACTCTACTCAAGAACCCGCCGATCTTGATCCTTGACGAAGCGACCAGCGCGCTCGATAGCCGCACCGAAGCCTCGATACAGCAGGTTCTGCGTGATATGGCACGCCAGCGCACCACGATCATCGTCGCTCACCGTCTCTCTACCGTGGTCGATGCAGATGAAATTATCGTGCTTGATGAGGGCCGCATTGCAGAGCGCGGCAACCACGCTACGCTGGCCTCGCGTAGCGGCTTGTATGCGCAAATGTGGGCACAGCAGGCGCAAGAGCGCGACGTGAATGATACGGCGGAGCCGCTCGACGCTTGAAGTTGCCGCTGTGCGATCTATGAGATGATCCATTGCCATAAGGAGGTTCATCTATGTTCCGTTCGCTCACCGAAACTGTTCTCGTTTCGCCGCAGATCAATGTGGAGGATGTGGCGATGGCGAAGCGGATAGGCATCAGCTTCATCCTGAACAATCGGCCCGAAGGCGAATCCCCGGATCAGACTCCGGGCGAGGAGATCGCGGCGGCGGCGGCGGCGGCGGGCATTGGCTATGCCGCCGTGCCGGTGACACACAGTGGCTTTGCTCCGTGGCAGCTCGATGGGATGGAGGAGGCACTGAATGCTGTTAGCGGTGAAGGAAAGCTGCTCGCCTATTGCCGCTCCGGCACGCGTTCCACGCTGCTGTGGGCCTTGTGCCGCGCGCGCGCAGGTGAAAATCCCGATGACTTATCAAGTATCGCGGATGCGGCGGGATATGACCTTGCGCCTGTGCGCCAGATCATGGACGCTCTAGCTTCCTCGTCCAGCTAATCCTCATAAAAATTGGCCGGCACATATCTGCGCCGGCCCCAGGTGTGTTCGCAGGAGGAACATCGTGAAGCGGGCGGCGCTTTTATACGCCGCCCTGCCAAATCTTACATATTGTATGCGCGCTCGCCGTGACTGGTGAGATCCAGGCCTTGCTGCTCGGCTTCCGCACTCGGACGCAGACCGATAGTCTTGTCGATGACGAAGAAGATTACAGCCGAGCCAACACCGGACCAGAGCAGGGTCACTGCAACCGCCTTGATTTGCGTGATGATCTGCGCGCCCATGTCATAGACGCCGACGCCGGCAGGGAACTGGGTATAGTCGAAGAAACCCTGTCCGCCCAGCGCCGGATCGGCGACAACAGCGGTCGCGATTGCGCCGAACACACCACCGATGCAGTGCACGCCGAACACGTCGAGGCTATCGTCATAGCCGAACATGCTCTTCACCTTCGCAACGAAGAAGTAACAGATCGGCGAGACTGCAAAGCCCAGCAGGATCGAAGTCATAGGCGCCCCGTAGCCCGAAGCCGGGGTAATGGCGACAAGACCCGCCACCGCGCCAGTAACCGCACCCAGCATGGATGCCTTGCCATGGTGAATCTGCTCGACAACTGCCCAGCTCACCGCCGCAGCGCAGGTTGCGACCATTGTATTGACGAAAGCAACGGCGGTAACACCATTGGATTCAAGGTTGGAACCGGCGTTGAAGCCGAACCAGCCGACCCACAGCAGACTGGCGCCGATCATGGTCATTACCAGAGAGTGCGGCGCCATTGGTTCCTTGGGGAAACCGATCCGCTTGCCGACCATGAGGCAGCCGACAAGACCGGCGATACCCGCATTGATATGCACGACGGTGCCGCCTGCAAAGTCCAGCGCGCCCCAGCCCCAGAGCAGACCATAATCGGTCGACGCATCAGCCAAGAAGTCTGGACCGGCCCAATACCAGACCATGTGGGCGACCGGATAATAAACGATCGTCGACCAAGCGATCGCGAAAACTATTACCGCCGAGAATTTTACGCGCTCGGCAAAGGCACCGATGATGAGTGCCGGCGTAATCATGGCGAAGGTCATCTGGAACACCATGAACACCAGTTCGGGCAGATAGACGTTATTGCTGAAGGTTGCCGCATATGTGCCGCTAGTAACCCCAGTGAGAAACGCCTTGGAAAAGCCGCCGAAGAAATGATTGTCACCACCGCTGCTGAAGGCCATCGAATAGCCATAAATGCACCACAGCAGGCCACAAACCGAGGCAATCATGAATACTTGCATGCATACGCTTAGCATGTTCTTGGTGCGCACAAGGCCACCATAAAACAGCGCCAAACCTGGAACTGACATCATCAGCACCAGTGCCGCCGAGACAAGCATCCACGCGACGTCGCCCTTGTTTACCATAGTGGCCATTTGTTCGACGGTAGGATTTTTTACCATATCCTGCGCCCACACGGGCGTAGCGGCGGCAAGGGCGGCCATCGCCCCGGCCACACCGCAAATTTTTCTGGAAATGCTCATTATTTCCCCTTTCATCACAGCGCGGTGTCGCCGGTTTCGCCAGTGCGGATGCGCACCGCCTGCCCGACATCGATTACGAAGATCTTGCCGTCACCTATGGCACCGCTGTTAGCGGCCTGCTGCACAGCCTCGACCACGCGGGGGGCTAGTGCATCATCGCACACGACCTCCACCTTGATCTTCGGGACCATGTTGGTGCTGTATTCGGCGCCGCGATAAATCTCGGTCTGCCCTTTTTGACGTCCGAAGCCCTTGACTTCGCTGACCGTCATGCCGGCTACGCCGAGCGAGGACAGAGCGTCCCGCACGTCGTCCAGCTTGAACGGCTTGATAATTGCCATGACTAGTTTCATGCTACCCCCTAATTCTGGTGTGCAGGGAGTTATACGCAAGAGCTGTGCCAGTTTATTAATAACGGGTTAATGCGGATTCTTTGTAGGCCCAAGTGACGAGTGCGCTATAATTTTGGGCAGCTGCCACATAATG
>JAGNYO010000098.1 GCA_017984895.1 Sphingobium sp.
CCTTGATCCGTTCCCATTGGTCATCTCGTAGTGTGTCACAATCCATTGCTGATCCCCAAAATCAGCCTTGAATCCGATTTCACCCCACTTGGGAATCCCAAATCGTTAAATCGTCACTACGCTCTAGAACGGGCCGCTCGTCATCAAGGCAGGCGGCCCGTTTTGCATGGATGCGCAAGGGGCGGGGCTGGACAGGCGCGGCGGCCCGCCGTATCGGCTCCCTATGACAGCCCAGCACCACGAATCCATCCTTATCGTCGACTTTGGCAGCCAGGTGACGCAGCTTATTGCGCGCCGGGTGCGCGAATCTGGCGTATATAGTGAAATCGCGCCCTTCAGCGCCGCCGCCGAGGCATTTGCAAGGATGAAGCCCAAGGGCGTTATCCTCTCCGGTGGACCATCCTCGGTGACATGGGCAGACAGCCCACGCGTGCCAGCGGCGTTTTTCGATGCGGGCGTGCCTATTCTCGGTATTTGCTATGGCCAGCAAACGATGATGGAGCAGTTGGGCGGCAAGGTCGAGGGCGGCGAGGGCGGCGAATTCGGCCGCGCCTTCATCGATATCACAGGCACATGCACCCTGTTCGACGGGTTATGGCGGCCGGGCGAAAAGCATCAGGTGTGGATGAGCCACGGCGACAAGGTGACGCGGCTTGCCGATGGGTTCGCGGTGGTGGCGAAGAGCGACGGTGCGCCTTACGCCGTCGTCGCTAACGAGGCGAAACGTTTCTACGCCATGCAGTTTCATCCCGAAGTTGTGCACACGCCCGATGGCGGAAAACTCATCGCCAATTTCGTGCGCCATGTCTGCGGCTGCGCGGGAGACTGGTCGATGGCCGAGTTCCGCGCCACCAAGATTGCCGAAATTCGCGCGCAGGTAGGGCAGGGCCGGGTGATCTGCGGCCTCTCTGGCGGGGTAGACAGCGCCGTCGCCGCCGTACTGATCCATGAAGCGATCGGCGACCAGCTCACCTGCGTGTTCGTCGATCATGGCCTGATGCGCATGAACGAGGCCGATCAGGTCGTCAGCCTGTTCCGCCAGCATTATGGCATCAACCTTGTGCATGTCGATGCCTCCGAGACGTTCCTCGGCGGGCTGGCAGGGGTTACCGACCCGGAGGCGAAGCGCAAGTTCATCGGCAAGGCATTCATCGATCTGTTTGAGGAGCAAGCGCGCAAGGTGGGCGGCGCGGATTTTCTCGCCCAGGGCACGCTCTATCCTGATGTGATCGAAAGTGTCAGCTTCACCGGCGGGCCAAGTGTCACGATCAAGAGCCACCACAATGTTGGCGGCTTGCCTGAGCGTATGAACATGCAGCTGGTCGAGCCACTGCGCGAGTTGTTCAAGGATGAAGTGCGCGTGCTCGGCCGCGAGCTGGGCCTGCCGGAAATTTTCGTCGGGCGGCATCCCTTCCCCGGTCCCGGCCTCGCCATCCGCATTCCCGGAGAAGTCAACCAAGAGAAATGCGACATCTTGCGCAAGGCGGACGCAATCTATCTCGAAGAAATCCGTAACGCGGGCCTGTATGACGCGATCTGGCAGGCGTTTGCTGTCTTGTTGCCGGTGCGCACTGTTGGCGTGATGGGCGACGGGCGCACCTATGACAGCGTCTGTGCGCTGCGCGCCGTCACTTCTACCGATGGCATGACAGCCGATATCTACCCGTTCGACGCCGCATTCCTCTCCCGCACCGCCACCCGCATTATCAACGAGGTGAAGGGTATTAACCGCGTCGTCTATGATTATACGTCCAAACCGCCGGGCACCATCGAGTGGGAATAACACGGAGCGCGCCGGAAACCGCCCTGTCGTTTTCCGGGGTCACGCGTCTGGCACAAGCTACGCTGCCTGCGCTGCCCTCGATGCGGTTGGTGCGTCAGAGCCCTATTTTAGGCTTTGTTAACCACATACGTGCCAATGTCGGGCGCTGAGCCAGACTATTGCTCAGGGTGAGGAACAGGTGCGCGCATGGACAGTTTACGCGGTCAGGCCGATCTTGGTGACGACGATATTGACGATTTCGGTGCGATAGAGGCGCCTCCCATGTTCCAGTCCGAGGAGCGGCGCATGCATGTGCGCGCGTATAATTACTGGGTTTCGCTGCTCGGTAACCGCACCTTGCCCTCGATTGAGGATTTGAACCCCGAGGATACCGAGGATTTTAGCGCCCACAGTGTGCTGCTCGATTTCTCGATGGGGCTGGAAAACCCGGCAATTCTTTACCTTGGCTCCGCACTGCGTGACGAATGTGGCATCACCGGGCCGATCGAGCGGGTGGACGAGGTGCCGGCGCGTTCGCTGCTGACCCGGCTGACGGATCATTATCTCCAGATTATCGCCAATGCGGCGCCGGTCGGTTTCGAGGCAGAATTCATCAACCAGCGCGATGCCTCCATCCGCTACCGCGGCATTCTGATGCCCTTCTCATCGGATGATGAGACAATTGACTTCATCTATGGCGTTATCAACTGGAAGGAAGCGGTGAGCGACAGCCTGCGGGACCAGCTTGGCGCGGAAATGGAAGCTGCGCTGGCAGCACCGGCCACGCATTCGAACGCGGCGATTTGGGCCGACGGCCCCTCGGCCACATCGGACTTTGCGGATGAAAATGAGCGCGAGGACGACTATCTGGACGACGATCTCATGGACATAACCGATCACAACGCGCTCAGTACGATCGACGCTGAGCCAGCAGACATGCTAGAGGAAGCACAGAGCAGCGAGGCGGATGACGGCGATTACGGTTTCGATGAGGTTGCCCCCGCCGAAACCGCGCAGGTTGAAGCGCCGTCGGACATCAACGCAGAACAGGACAGCGACGCACTCGGTTCGCTCGACGATCTGATGGCCATGCCGGGCGAAGATAGCGCGCCTCCAGCCGCCGAGGTTCAGCCGGGTGCCGAAGCGCCGCTCGATGAGCTGGACCTATCGGCTTTCATGATGACGGAAGATGCGTCTGCGCCAGCCAGCGTCCCATCAATTGATCGCACTGACGACGGCCTGGACTTCAGTATCGACGATCTCATCAGTGATATCGGGCAACCGGAAACGCCGCAGCCGACAGCTACCTCGGCGGAAGAAACCGCTGTTCTCCAGCTACGGGAAGCTCTCGAAGAGCTGCCCGATGTGGACGATATTCTTTCCGGCATGGAATTCGACTCTCCATCCGAACCGGCACCACAGGCGCCGGTAGCCGAGCGACAGAGCAGCGAGCTGAACCAGACGCTCGATCTGGATGATCTGCTCGGCGATATCGGCATCGAGGATTTTGCGCGGGACGCGCCTCAGGGTTCTGCTCCTGTCTCCGAAGAGGAGGAAGTTTTTTCCTCGCTGTCGGCGGATATGATCTCCGTTGGCGGTGATTTGGCCGATCTACTGGCCGAGGCCCGCAATAGTGCCGCCGAAGTGCGCGATTGTGACGCACGCAGCCGCGCGGCGCTCTATCGCGCGATCGGCCATGCACACGACTTTGCCTTGAGCGCGCAGGCAGCGTCTCAGGACTATGACGCAATGCTGGAGGATGCGGGCATCACTGTGCAGGAGCGCAGCCCGATGACCGCGGTCATCAAGCTGGTGTTCGGCGCGGACTATGACAAGACCCG
>JAGNYO010000099.1 GCA_017984895.1 Sphingobium sp.
ATCTCCACAGCATACATCCCCGACCGCCCCCCAAAAGAAGCAGCCTAACCACTGGCTGGCTTTTACGCCGCCACGCTCAGCAAATCGCCGGCGTTCCAGTGGCTGGTTTTGTCACCGCCCTGCACACCCCGCTATGAGACTCACGCGAACCGCAAGCGCGAACTAGAGGAAGAACTACCGCGTCTCTTGGCCCGCAAGGAGACGGTCAGGCTTTCCGCTCGTAATACTGAGGAAGCTTTGAGGGAGACGAAGGACATTCTCTCCCGCTGGGAAACCATGCCCAAGGAACACAAGCGCCTCATCATTGAGGCTATCCTTGTGCGGGCTGATATTGCCACTGACGAGGTGGAGTTCACCTTCCTTCATGAACCTTCAAGCAATCCGCCTGCAACCCCACCCTCCACCCCTATCAACATAAAAGGCCGTGCGAAAGCCACACAAGCTCAAGGGTTCATCGCCGCCACAAGCTGAACTCGCGCGGGAAAGGTGACATGGCTGTTGGCCCGCGCAATGGTCACCGTGCCGGTTTCGAGCGGCTGGCGCAAACTGTCGAGCACCGCGCGCTGGAACTCGGGCAGTTCATCAAGGAACAGCACGCCCAGATGCGCGAGGCTGACTTCGCCCGGCTTCGCCTTTAGCCCGCCGCCGACCAGCGCCGCCATCGACGCACTATGATGCGGGCTGCGAAACGGCCGCGCGCGCGTCATCCGTCCCCCTTCCAAAGCCCCCGCGACGCTCGCTACCATAGATACTTCGAGAGCCTCCGATGGCGTCAGGTCTGGCAAAATGCCGGGCATACAGGCCGCCATCAAAGATTTGCCCGCACCGGGCGGCCCGCTCATCAAGAGATTGTGCCCGCCCGCCGCCGCGATCTCCAATGCCCGCTTGGCGCTCTCCTGCCCCTTCACCTGCCGCAGGTCCGGCCCCGGCGCCCGCGCCTCCACTTTGCCAGGTTCGGGAGGGCGCAGCACCCCCTGCCCTTTCAGATGGTGAATAAGGCCAAGCAGGCTAGGGGCGGCGACCACCTCGACATTGCCCGCCCACGCCGCCTCGGCGCCTTGCCCGGCAGGACAGATGAGGCCCATATCACGGCTACCCGCATGGAGCGCGGCCAACAGCACGCCAGGCGAAGGCGCAATCCGGCCGTCCAGCCCCAGCTCGCCCACCACCACATAATGCGCCAAAGCCTCGGCATCGACGACCCCCATCGCCCCCAGCACGGCGAGCGCCACAGGCAAATCATAATGCGAGCCTTCCTTGGGCAGGTCCGCGGGGGATAGGTTGACCGTGATGCGCTTGGGCGGCAAGGCGAGGCCTATGGCGGCAAGCGCGTTGCGCACCCGCTCCCGGCTTTCGGATACCGCCTTGTCCGCGAGGCCGACAAGGATGAGATTGGGCAGCCCGGCAACCATCTGGCACTGCACCTCTACCGTGCGTGCCTCCAGCCCCAGATAGGCGACCGTCGATACTGTCGCGATCACGCCGCTCATCCCCCGCCCACTTGTGCCTCTTTTGTTCTTATTGCTGGCACGACGCGCGGAGTCGAGACTTATTTTAAGCGAGATCGGGTCATTGCCCCTCAACCAGCTCCTTCAGTTGGCGGGCGCAGGCCTGCCACCCCTCGGTAAAGCCCATATCCTCGTGCGTCTGTTTCGCCTCGATGGTCCAGTGGCGCGACCGGGCACGATAGAGCGTGCCCTTCCCCTGCTGGCTCAGCTCCCAGATGCCGATCATAAACGGCTGCTGGGGGGTCCAGTTGCCATCCCCGCCGCCAGTCGTCACCGCATCGGTGCTGACGAAGCGCACGCCGGGCGTCACCTCCAGGAATATGCCTTCGAGCACATGTTCCTCGCCTGGCTCCGGCCCGCGCATCACCATCGCCGAGCGCCCGCCTGTGCGCCAGTCCTGCTCGATAATCTCGGTGCGCCACGGCCTCGGGCACCACCACTGGGCCAGCTGCCCAGTCATGATGTCCCAAACCTTCTGTGGCGGCGCGTCGATAAAAATTTCGACGCCCAGCTCGTGACACTCTGTATCCATGTGCCTTGCTCCATTTATACTGCCTACATCCGCCGACGCGGCGGCCGGCAAGCAGGATGGGCAGTTCAGCCAGCTCCTCGCACCGCTAGGGTAATCGGCGGTGCAGGGCTGCGCAAGAGGGGCGGCTGCGGAATGACCGGTCTTAAGGTTTGACGGGCGCCAGCAGGGCCAGGCTTTTCCAAGGGATAAGCCACTGGTCGATCATGCCGACAAACCACAGTGTAGCGACTAGACCCAAGGGAATCGCTACCCAGCGCAGCGGCACGAGCGCATGAGTGCGCAGCCACTCGAAGGTTACTGCCGGCCGTGCGTCATCTGGCCGGGCAACGAACATCGGCACATAGCGGTTCACCCATTCCAGCATCAGATAGATCTGCATAAAAAAGACAGATCCGCCGAAGAACAGCATGTCGAGAAAGGCGGCCCACATGTTCCTGCCGGTCATGTCCCCCACGATCCACTTCGGGATGCCGAGCAGGAACGGAATGGTATCGAGCAGGAAGGTCATCATCAGCACGGGAAAGGCTACCACCAGCATCAGTACGGTAAAACGGTTGGTCAGCAACGAAATGGCCAACCCCGTCTCGATGCATTTGGCCGCCGTAAACATCCAGCCCGACTTGATCATCGTCGCGACGATCTCGGACTTCATCGGCAGGACCAGCGGCTCTGCGATATTGGGAAAGGGCAGAATCTTGAACCACCAGTTGAGGCCAGACATCAGGCATTGCAGGCCGAGGATCCACCGCACGGCGAGGATCGCCCGGTCACGACCTGAATCAGGCAGGCCAACTCCGCCAGTCATGGTTGCGGCGCTTTGGAGGGCGCGCCAACGACCGACCAGTGCTCGGTGATCCGGCCCGCCTTGATGCGATAGATTTCGACGCGCTCATGCGCGGCATCACCGCCAACCGCATAATGGGCGAACGCTACCCCGCGCTCGCTGCCGACATGCAGCTGCTTGCGGGGAGCGCCCGGCTTAAGCCACTCCAGCTCGCCTGCCTTGGCGGCGATCGCTTCGCGGCCAGTCAGGCCCGCGGCATGATCGACCGCATCTTCCGCGAAGAACTGGCGCACTGCGTCAGCGGACTTGCCATCGTCGAAAGCCTTCATACCGAAGGCGATTACCCTGTCCCGTGGGCTTTGGGATGCATTCACGATGGCCGCATAGTGCGCCTTGCTGCGCGGACCGCTGTCGGACGTGGTCCATCCCTCGAACGCGATCGGCGCCGCCAGCCCTGCGACGATGCTCAGCAAATGTGTCATACCCTTCATACCGTCTCTCCCCAATTCCAGAATGTCATGCCGCGTCCCTCTCAGCCGAGGCGGGAAAAGAACGACCTCAGACCGGCCGGAGACGGATCGCCGCTGTCATAGGTCAGCATCGGCAGGAACTTGTCGAGATATCCGAGCGCCATAAGACCATTGAGCGCCATGATGACCAAGCCTGTGCCAATACCGAGCGGGTCCTGGACATTGACGATGTTCATATGCGCAATCGACACCGAGATAGGGAAAGCAAGGACAATCGCCAGCGGCACCAGA
>JAGNYO010000015.1 GCA_017984895.1 Sphingobium sp.
GGTCAAACTGGAGCGCGACCTCGCGCAGGCTCGCCAGATCGCGATAGGGCTGCGCGAGGTCGGCATTGGCGGCAATGGCGCCGTAAAGCGTTGCGGCCCCCGCGGTATCGCCCTTTTGCGCTGCCATCCCAGCCTCAGCCAGCAGCGCGACGGCCTGATAGCCGGGCTGGCTTGCCTGCTTGAGAGAACCGATCGTCTGCGCGGCGGGCATCTGCCCTGTGCTGGCGGACCGCAGCATTTCCTGTGCCTTTTCGGCCATCTCGCCGGATTCCTGTTTGCTGTGATGATCCCACCACAGCCAGCCGCCAAACAGCGCCAGCCCAAGCACTACAGCAACCATGATCCAGCGGCCGAACCGCTGCCAGATACCCAGCATGCGGTCCTGCCGGACAGCCTCGTCCACCTCACGCAGGAAGGCTTCGTTCACAGGCGGGGCATCAGCCAAGGGGAGTCTCCATAGAATCCGAGATACGGGCCTTACCGGCCCGATACGGCGCGGACCTTAGCGAGCGCACGGCACCGCACAAGTCACTTTTTCGGCTGATAGGTCTGCTCCTCGCCCGGAAAGGAGCGGGCGCGCACTTCGGATGCATAGGTTGCAGCGGTTTGCGAGATCAGCCCGGCCATATCGGCATAGCGCTTCACGAAACGCGGCACCCGCTCGAACATGCCGAGCATATCCTCTGTGACCAGCACCTGCCCATCGCACTGCGCCGATGCCCCTATGCCGATGGTGGGGATCGGGAGCGTCTGTGTCAGCACGATCGCAATCGGTTCGATTACCCCCTCCACCACCACGGCAAACGCGCCTGCATCCGCTATAGCCTTGCCATCACGCAGGATCTTCGCTGACTCCGCCTCGCTGCGGCCGCGCGCACCATAGCCACCCAGCGTGTTGACCGCCTGCGGTGTCAGGCCGACATGGGCGCAGACCGGAATGCCCCGCCTGGTCAGGAAAGCAATTGTATCGGCCATCGCCTCGCCGCCTTCCAGCTTCACCGCAGCACAGCCGGTTTCCTTCAACAGGCGCGCGGCGCTCTCGAACGCCTGTTGCGGCGAACCCTCGTAGCTGCCGAAGGGCATGTCGACGATGACGACGCTATGATAGCTGCCCCGAACCACAGCGGCGCCATGCGCGCACATCATCTCAAGGCTGACCGGCACGGTCGAGGGCAGGCCGTAGATTACTTGCCCCAGCGAATCACCCACCAGCAGCATGTCGCAGTGCGGATCGAGCAGTTGCGCCTGCCGTGCGGTATAAGCGGTGAGCATCACCAGCGGTTCGGCCGTCTTGCCCCCAATCTTGCGCTGCTGGATCGCGGGGACGGTGAGGCGGCGGAGCGGCGCGGGCGTGGGATTGGCGCGGCTGGTGGCGGTGTCGAGTGTGAAGGTCGTGGACATGGGCCTCGTTTAGCCTGCCCCGCCTCAAAGGGCCAGCCCCCGCTTCATCCGTCGGCGGGGTCGTCCCCCAGCGCGGGAATATCCTCCGCTAGGCTGATGCCATCGAGCACCTTGGCGGTTTCATCGCGCACCAGCAGCATGATGCGGTGCAGGCGGCACTCTTCCTCCGGCAGGCAATTCTTGCATTGCTCATGGGCAAAGCGGCTGGCGCATGGGGTGAGCGCCACGGAGCCGCGCGTAAGGCGCACAATATCGCCGTAGCTGATGTCCACCGGCGGCAGGGCAAGCCAATAGCCTCCGTCGCGTCCCCGCTGCGTATCCACCAGCCCCTCGCGCGACATTTCGGAGAGGATCACGGTGAGGAATTTGGAAGGGATTTTTTGCGTATCGGAAATATCCGTCAGCGGAATTGGCCCCTCGCCATATTTATCGGCCAGATGCTGAAGGGCGCGGATGGCATAGCGGGTCTTTTGCGAGAGCATGGATCAGACCATTGCCCGCTTGGCAAAGAATTTCAACCTTTCAAGTCAGGAAAAGACTTGCTGATAATTTTCAGGCTTGAAACCGACGATCCGCCGTTCACCCAGATCAAGCACCGGCCGCTTTATCATAGAGGGGTTGGCACGCATCAGCGCAACCGCTTTTTCCGCGTCCAGTCCCTGTTTGTCGGCATCTGGCAACGCTCGGAAGGTTGTGCCGGCGCGATTAAGGATCACCTCCCATCCCAGCTCCGCCACCCACTTGCTTAGCGCGGCGTCATCCACCCCGGCTTTCTTGTAATCATGAAAATGATAGGGAATGCCACGCTGTTCCAGCCAGGCGCGCGCTTTCTTGATCATGTCGCAATTGGGTATGCCATAAAGGGTCAGTGTGTGGGGCATCGTCAGTCTCGATATTGGCAAGTAAGTGGCTCTCATGCATGGCATTGCAGGGGAGGGCAACATATAGACCAAAGATATGCCCATAAGAATTGTCAGCACGCCATCACACTGCTAGGGCATTGATATGGATCATTGCTCCACCTGTGTCGTCCGTAATCGTGCCATATGCTCTGCGCTAGACATGGACGAGATCAGCCTTCTCGGTAAAATGGGCCGCCACCACAAGCTGGTTGCCGGGCAAACACTGATTTGGGAAGGCGAGGACTCCTTGCTGGTCGCCAACGTGATCGAGGGTGTGCTGAAACTGTCCACCTCGCTTAGCGACGGACGCGAGCAGATCGTTGGCGTGGTCTATCCTGCGGATTTCATAGGGCGCCCGTTTGGCACGCGCACGCAGCACAATGTCACCGCGCTGACCGACGCGCATGTCTGCACCTTTGCCAGCTCCGATTTTGACCGTTTCTCGCAGGAACATCCCCAGCTCGAGCATAAGCTGCTGGAGCGGACACTGGCAGAGCTGGACCGCACCAGGCGCTGGCTGCTGCTGCTCGGGCGAATGACCGCCTCGGAAAAACTGGCGCATTTCCTGCTCGACATGTCCGGGCGGCTGGTGCGTCCCGATTGCGCGCATGATGGCCCGGCAGACTCCTTTGACCTGCCTTTTGGCCGTCAGCAGATCGCGGACATACTGGGCCTTACCATCGAAACGGTGAGCCGACGCCTCAACGATTTCAAGGTGCAGGGGCTGATTGCCGTGCCCTCGCGCCGCCGCATCGAAATACTGAACCGTGAAGGTTTGGAGGCCATTGCCGAAGCAGCCTGATGCTGCCGCCGCAATTTCCCCTCCCTTCGCAGTCGCAAAAGAAAATGCAAGGGAGTGCCTGTTCTTGACCCGTGTCAAGGAATAGTGCCCCCGTCGCGCATAGCGAGCGATCATCAAACTGACGGGGGTCGGTGACAATTCGGACCAACCCCCACAGTAAAGCGGGGAAGGCACAATGGAATCATTAGCGATGCGTGCTGGCGGCTGGCTGCTTGTAGCCGTGCTTGCCTTTTTTGCGCTGGTTTACAGTGCGGACAGCGGCTTTGCCATCCATATGGCTATTGTCATGCTCGCCGCCCTTATCACTTTGTGGATAACGATGAGCCGGGCGGATTATGGCGCGATCGCGCGCGGGGTGATCCGCGCGCCGACGGATACCGGCCGATATGACGACGACCCGATCCGATGGGGGGTGATCGCCACGGTATTCTGGGGGCTGGCAGGTTTTCTCGTCGGCCTCTACATCGCGCTGCAACTCGCCTTTCCTGCGCTGAACCTGGGCCTGGAATGGACGACTTTCGGTCGGCTGCGTCCGCTGCATACCTCCGCCGTGATCTTTGCGTTCGGCGGCAACGCGCTGATCGCTACCAGCTTTTACATTGTCCAGCGCACCTGCCGCGCCCGCCTTGCCTTCCCGGCGCTCGCCCGGTTCGTGTTCTGGGGCTATCAGTTGTTCATCGTGCTTGCCGCAACCGGCTATCTCCTCGGCATTACCGAGGGCAAGGAATATGCCGAACCGGAATGGTATGTCGACCTGTGGTTGACGGTCGTTTGGGTCAGCTACCTCGCGGTGTTCGTCGGCACGATCTTGAGGCGCAGCGAGCCGCATATCTATGTGGCGAACTGGTTTTTCCTCAGCTTTATCCTCACTGTGGCGATGCTTCACCTGGTCAACGGCCTGTCTATGCCGGTCAGTTTGCTCGGCTCCAAAAGCTATGCCGCCTTCGCGGGTGTGCAGGACGCGCTGACGCAATGGTGGTATGGGCATAACGCGGTCGGATTTTTCCTCACCGCCGGCTTCCTCGCCATGATGTATTATTTCGTGCCGAAGCAGGCCGAACGGCCGATCTACAGCTATCGTCTGTCGATCATCCACTTCTGGTCGCTGATTTTCCTCTACATCTGGGCTGGGCCGCACCACTTGCATTACACCGCCCTGCCTGACTGGGCGCAGACGCTGGGCATGGTGTTCTCGGTGATGCTGTGGATGCCGAGCTGGGGTGGCATGATCAACGGCCTGATGACGCTCAACGGCGCATGGGACAAGATCCGCACTGATCCCATCATCCGCATGATGGTGATGGCGCTCGCCTTCTACGGCATGAGCACCTTCGAGGGGCCGATGATGTCGATCAAGTCGGTCAACTCCCTGAGCCACTATACGGACTGGACGATCGGCCATGTTCACTCCGGCGCGCTGGGATGGAATGGCATGATCACCTTCGCCGCGCTCTATTATCTCACCCCCCGCCTGTGGAATCGCCAGCGGCTCTATTCGCTGCGCATGGTCAACTGGCACTTCTGGCTCGCGACCCTGGGCATCGTGCTCTACACCGCGTCGATGTGGGTGGCGGGCATCATGCAAGGGCTGATGTGGCGCGAATATGGAGCGGACGGCTACCTGGTCTACTCCTTTGCAGAAGTCGTCTCCGCGATGAAGCCCATGTATCTGATCCGCGCGAGTGGCGGCCTGCTCTACCTCGGTGGCGCGCTGGTAATGGCCTGGAACATCGCGATGACCATCGCCGGGCACCTGCGTGAAGAACTGCCGATGACCGAAACCCCCTATGACGAAGCCGCCGACCGTCCCCTGGTCCCGGCTGCTGCGGAGTAAGCGCCATGACTAGCATCGCACACAAGCACAAGACGCTCGAACGCAACGTCTCACTGCTCGGTCTGTTCGCTTTCCTCGCCGTGATTATCGGCGGGCTGGTGGAGATAGTCCCGCTGTTCTGGGTCAAGAGCACGGTCGAGAAGGTGGAAGGAATGCGTCCCTACACCCCGCTGGAGCTGGCCGGGCGCAATATCTACATGCGCGAGGGTTGCTATGTCTGCCATAGCCAGATGATACGTCCCTTCCGCGATGAGATGGAGCGATATGGCCACTACAGCCTTGCCGCTGAAAGCATGTATGATCATCCGTTCCAGTGGGGCTCCAAGCGCACCGGGCCTGATCTTGCCCGCGTCGGCGGCCGGTATTCCGATGAGTGGCATGTGCAGCATCTGGTTGATCCGCGCAGCGTTGTGCCCGAATCGATCATGCCGCCCTACGCCTTTCTGAAGAACAAGGAACTGCAAGCCGGCGACATGAGTGCGCATCTGACGGCGCTCTCTCGGGTAGGGGTGCCCTATAGCAAGGAGGCGATCGCCCAGGCGAATGCGGATCTCCTCGCTCAGGCTGACCCAGAGGCTGACAGCGACGCGCTGCTCAAGCGCTACCCCAAGGCGCAGGCCCGCGATTTCGACGGCGATCCCGCCAAGCTGACCGAGATGGATGCGCTCGTCGCTTATCTCCAGATGCTCGGCACACTCGTCGACTTCAAGGCAGCCGAAGGACAGGAGCAACCGCGATGAGCGACTATGAGACGCTTCGCCACTTTGCCGATAGCTGGGGTCTGGTGTTCATGGGGGCTATCTTCCTGATCCTTTCCGCCTGGCCTTTCCTGCCCGGCGCGCGTGACCGCAACCGGGCCGCCGCCACCATGATCTTCGATGAGGAGCAAGACGATGGCTGAACAGAAGCGCATCGACCACCCGACTGGCACTGAGACTGTCGGCCATGAATGGGACGGCATCGAGGAACTGAACACCCCGCTGCCGCGCTGGTGGCTGTGGACCTTTTATGCCACCATTGTCTTTGCGATAGGCTATTGCGTGGTCTATCCCACCCTGCCTGGTGCCAATGGCGCGGCAGGCGGGGCGGCGAAATGGTCCAGTCGCGATGACCTGCAAAAGACTCTCGATGCACGGGAAATGGATCTCAAGCCGATCCATGCCGCCCTCGCGGTCACAGATATCGCCACCCTGCCAGGCAAGCCCGACCTCATGAACCAGGCGATCGCGGGCGGCGCGGCGGCATTCAAGGTTCACTGCGTGCAGTGCCATGGTTCTGGCGCATCGGGGGCCAAGGGCTATCCCAACCTCAATGACGATGACTGGCTGTGGGGCGGCGACCTCGCTACCCTCGAAAAGACCATCGCGGACGGCATCCGTCAGCCGAACCACGACGCGACGCGCTTTTCGCAGATGCCTGCCTTCGGGCGCGACGGCATCCTGCAACCGGCGCAGATCGAGGATACGACATCCTATGTCCGCGCCCTGTCGCATCAGGAGGCGATGAGTGCATCTGCCCGGCGCGGTCAGGCGCTCTTTGCCGCGAACTGCGCGGTCTGCCATGGGGCGGACGGCACAGGAATGCGCGCGCAGGGTGCACCCAATCTGACCGACGCGATCTGGCTCTACAGCGGGGATCGCGCCACCATCGGCCAGACCATTACCAATAGCCGCTATGGTGTGATGCCGGCCTGGAACCTGCATCTGGACAAGGTGAAGATCCGCATGCTGGCAGCCTACGTCTATTCGCTCGGCGGCGGGGAGGCAGCGCCTGCTCCCGCCCCCGATCAGGCGGTTGATGCTGCGGCAGCGGCTGAGAGTCCGGCGGAAGCTGGTAATGTCGGAGGCTGACCCCGACATTACCGACTCGCCTCTGGGCCAGTATCAGAAGCGCAAGAGCGTGTTCCCTAAAGCGGTGGATGGTCCATTCCGCCGCCTGAAATGGGCGATCATGGTCGTTACGCTGACGATCTATTACATCACGCCGTGGTTGCGCTGGGAACGCGGGCCTTATGCGCCTGATCAGGCGGTGCTGGTCGATTTGGCGCACCGGCGCTTCTTCATGTTCGACATAGAAATATGGCCGCACGAATTTTACTTCGTCGCCGGGCTGTTGGTGATGGCGGGCGTTGGCCTGTTTCTCGTCACTTCCGCTGTAGGGCGCGCGTGGTGTGGCTATACGTGCCCACAGACGGTGTGGACTGATCTGTTCCAGCATATCGAACGTGCGGTAGACGGGGACCGCAACGCCCAACTCCGCCTGCAAAATGCGCCGTGGGGTCCATCCAAGATCGCCCGCCGCTTCCTCAAGTGGAGCATCTGGCTGGCGGTGTCGGTGGGCACCGGCGGCGCGTGGATATTCTATTTTGCGGATGCGCCGACGCTCGCGCATGACTTTCTTCATGGCAGCGCCGCGCCGGTCGCCTATATGACCGTGTTCGTGCTGACGATGACGACCTTCATCTTCGGCGGCTTCATGCGTGAGCAGGTGTGCATTTATATGTGCCCATGGCCCCGCATCCAGACGGCGATGATGGACGAGAAATCGCTGCTTGTCACTTATCGGCACTGGCGTGGCGAACCGCGCGGCAGCCTCAAGCAAGCACAGGCGAACCCCGGCGGGATCGGCGACTGTGTGGACTGCAACCAGTGCGTTGCCGTCTGTCCGACCGGCATAGATATTCGCGTGGGGCCGCAGATCGGCTGTATCACCTGCGCGCTATGCGTGGATGCCTGCGACAAGGTGATGGGGCAGATCGGGCGCCCGCGCGGCCTCATCGACTATGTTACCTTCGAAGATGCGGCCAAGGAACAGGCGGGTCAGCCGACAGCGCCGGTCCTCAAGACGCTGTTCCGCCCGCGCACACTCGCCTATTTCGCGGTCTGGGGTGGCATCGGCCTCGGGCTGCTGTTTGCGCTGGGCAATCGCACACGCCTTGACATCAGCGCGCAACATGACCGCAACCCGCTGTTCGTGCGCATGTCTGACGGGTCTGTGCGCAACGCCTATACCGTCAAGCTGCGCAATATGGAGAGCAGGCCGCGCACCGTGCGAGTGAGCATGAATGGCGCGCCTCAGGCACAGATGTGGCAGGGCGATGGCGGAAGCCGCGATAACGCCGCACGCGCTTTTGAGACGAAGCTCGCCCCCGATGCCGTTACCAAATTGCGAGTCTTTGTGATATCTCCTGTGGCGGATGGCAGCCGGCAGGATTTTGCTCTCGTCGTGCAGGCAAGTGACGAAGCTCAACCCAGCGACAGCCACGAGCTGGTGCTGGAACGCGGAGGAGAATGACATGCGGCGCAACCCGGCAAAAACCCTACGCCCGTTCACTGGCCATCATATGGCCATGGTGCTCGTCACATTCTTTGCGATCGTCATTGGCGTCAATATCATCATGGCGCGCTATGCGATCATGACCTTCGGCGGCACGGTGGTGGACAATAGCTATGTCGCCAGCCAGAAGTTCAACCGCTGGCTATCCGAGGCGCGGCGCGAGCAAGCATTGGGCTGGTCCGTGTCTGATCCCGTGCGCGCAGACGGCGGAGAAGTGCTCCTTCATGTGCATAATGCATATAAAGCACCCCTCGCCGGAGCGGCCATCATGGCGCGGGCGGAGCATCCGCTGGGCCGGGAGGGCACCCGCGAGCTGCGCTTTATGGAAACCGCGCCGGGAAGCTATAGCAGCACACAGGCGCTGCCCGCAGGCCGGTGGAAACTGCGCATTCGCATAGTCTATGCCCGCGAGGAACTGGATCTCGCATCGGAAGTGCACTGACATGAACAGCGCGACCAGCCCTGCCGATTTCGCGAAAGGCGCCCGCCCCCTCGAGGATAGCCGTTTTGCAGTGCCCGGCATGCGCTGCGCGGGCTGCATCTCCAAGCTGGAGAGCGGGGTTGGCGCGCTGCCTGGCGTGGCGGCGGCGCGGGTCAACTTTTCCGCCAAGCAACTCGCGGTATCGCATGATGCGCGGCTGGATGATCGCGCGCTCATTGCGGAGATCGGCAAGCTGGGCTTCGAGGCGCAGCCGTTAAGTGTCAATCCGCTCGGCGCCGATCATGACGAGCGCAAGCGCCTCATCCGCGCGCTGGGGGTAGCGGGCTTCGGCATGATGAATATCATGCTGCTGTCGGTCTCGATTTGGTCTGGCGCGGCGGACATCACGCGGGAGCTGTTCCACTGGCTCTCCGCGATGATCGCGGTGCCGGTCGTGGCCTATGCGGGTCGCCCCTTTTTCAGTTCGGCCCTGATGGCGCTGCGCCACAGGCGCACCAACATGGATGTGCCGATTTCGATCGGCGTTCTGCTGGCCACCGGGATGAGCCTCTACGAGACGATCATCGGCGGGCGCGACGCCTATTTCGAAGGCGCGGTGATGCTGCTGTTCTTCCTGCTCGCAGGGCGGGTGCTCGACGCGATGATGCGCGACAGGGCGCGCGCCGGGATTGAGGCACTACTGCGTAATCAGGCCCCCGGTGCCATGGTGCTGCGCGAAGATGGCGGCACCACATGGGTGAAGGCGGTGGATATTCGGCCCGGAGACAGGATGCTGGTCGCGGCGGGAGATAATCTCGCGGCGGATGGCATGATCGAACAAGGCTCCACGAGCTGCGATCTCTCGCTCATCAGTGGCGAAAGCGCGCCACAACGCCGCACCGTGGGCGACATGGTTCTCGCAGGCTCGGTCAACCTTGCCACGCCTGTCACAGTGCGAGTGACCGCCGCCGGGCCGGATACGATTATAGCCGATATCGCCCGCCTGATGGACGAGGCCGGGCAATCGCGGGGGCGCTATGTGCGCATCGCGGATCGTGCGGCAAAACTTTATGCCCCGGCAGTGCATAGCCTCGCCGCGCTGTCGTGCGCCGGGTGGCTGATCGCGGGTGCGGGCTGGCACGATGCGCTGACCATCGCCACCGCCGTGCTCATCATTACCTGCCCCTGCGCGCTGGGCCTCGCCGTGCCGGTGTCGCAGGTTGTAGCCGCGGGCGCGCTGATGCGCCGGGGAATATTGGTGAAAGATGGCAGCGCGCTGGAACGCTTCGCGCAGATCGACCGGGTGCTGCTGGACAAGACCGGCACCCTGACGCTTGGGCGCATGACCCCGCTCAACCTCGAGGATCTCGGGCCGGAGCAGCAATCGGTCGCGCTCGCCCTGGCACAAGCGAGCCGCCATCCGATTTCGCGCGCGCTCCACCAGGCGCTTGGCAAGCAGGGTGTTGCGCCCGCCGCAGTCGGGCATATTGTCGAAGAACAGGGCATCGGCGTGCAGGGAGAGTGGCGGGGACAGCGTGTCGCGCTGGAGCGGCCCTCCCATGGCGGTCCTGCCACCGATGCAGCGGCGACACGGCTTTCCATAGGCAGCACGTATGTCGACATTGCTCTGGCCGATGCTTTGCGGACGGATGCGCGCGAGGCGGTCGATCGCCTTTCGCAGATGGATATTCATCCCTCGATTATTTCGGGTGACAGGACGGAGGCGGTGGGCGACATCGCCCATCAGCTTGGCCTCACCGCACAGGCGCGCGCGCTGCCGCAAGACAAGATCGCCGCGATCCGGCGCTTGCAATCGGCTGGCCACAAGGTGCTGATGGTGGGCGATGGCCTCAATGATGGCCCGGCTCTTGCGGCGGCCAGTGCCTCGCTCGCGCCTGGCTCCGCGACCGATATGGGCCAGCAAGCGGCGGACGCTGTGTTCACAGCCGACTCGCTCATCGCCGTGCCGGTCGTGATATCGGCCGCGCGGCGGACGATGCGGATCGTGAAGGAGAATTTCGTGCTCGCGATCGGGTATAATGCGCTCGCGGTGCCGCTTGCGATAGCGGGCATTGTCACGCCGTTGATCGCCGCCATTGCCATGTCCACCTCCTCGGTGATCGTCATTGCCAATGCCCTGCGCCTCAGGAGTTGCGCGCAATGAACGGGCTTGTTCTCCTTATCCCCATTGCGCTCGGCATGGGGCTGGCCGGGCTAGGCGCCTTTCTGTGGGCGATGGATAACGGCCAGTTCGAGGATCCCGATGGCGCTGCGCTGCGCATTCTGATCGATGAGGATGCCGAAGGAAAGAGCGATGTCCCTGCCGTTTGACGGAGCGACCGCCCTTGCCTCGGCGGTGATGCTGGCGATCAGCCCGATTACCGGGGCATGCGAGGGCCGCGTCCTCTCCTTGTGCAGCGGCACAGGCGAGGTGCACAAGGTGCTGGTGTGGGATGACGACAGTGGCCAGCTGCCCCCGCGTCAGCCTGGGCCGGGCAAGGCTTGCCACGCCTGCCTGCCGGATAAACGCAAGGCGAAGGATGGGCATACTGCTGACGGGCAGGATGTATAGCTGACAAGGCTCCGTGCGTCAGAGCCGGAATATTATGCGCCGACAGCCCTCAGTGTGCCGTTTCCGCCCGTCCGCTCCGGCTGATCCCGCCAGATGCCGCGCGTATCATAGACCGCCTTGCCGCTGCGCTCGTCGAGTGGCACCGATTTGAACATGTCATGGTCCACCAGCACGATGAAGATGCCGCAGCTTCCGAGCGCGCTGTCGATATCGATCAGGCTCGCCTGCGTATCGGCAAATTCTATCGGCAGCGCGCTTGCATAAGGTTCGACGAGCTTTACCCGGCGGCCATAGCGCCGGGCGAGGCGATGGGCGACTTCGAGAGCGGGGCTTTCGCGGAAGTCGTCGATATTGGGCTTGAAGGCCAGCCCCAGGCACGCGATGTCCTCGCCCGGAAACTGGTCGACAAGGTCTGAGGCGCGGGCGACCACATGGTCCGTCTTGGCGAGGTTTACCTCACGCGCGGTGCGGATCAGCCTTGCGTTATCCCGGTCGGCATGGACGATGAACCACGGATCGACCGCGATGCAATGTCCACCCACGCCGGGGCCGGGCTGGAGGATGTTGACGCGCGGATGGCGATTGGCGAGGCCGATCACCTCCCACACGTCGATGCCCGCCTTTTCGGCAATCATGCTCAGCTCGTTGGCGAAGGCGATGTTGACATCGCGGAAGCTGTTTTCGACGAGCTTGACCATCTCCGCCGCTCTGGCCGAGGTGGTGATGCACGCGCCGCGCACGAACTGACGGTAGAAGGAGAGCGCCTTGCGCGCGCATCGGGGCGTGATGCCGCCGATACAGCGGTCATTATCGATCAGCTCGACAAGGATGCGGCCGGGTAGCACACGCTCGGGGCAATAGGCTATGGCAACGTCCGCCACCCCGTTGCCGGCATGCGGCATCTTGAGATCGGGGCGCAGTTCAGCAAGCAGATCGCGCATTGCCTCGGTCGTGCCGACGGGAGAGGTGGATTCAAGGATCACGACATTGCCCGGCGCCAAGACCGGCGCGATGGTGCGCGCGGCGTTCAATACATAGGAAATATCCGGGGCGTTGTCCTCGCTCACCGGGGTCGGCACGGCAATGACGAACACGTCGGCAGGTTCGACGCTGAGCGATGCGCGGAGCGTGCCGCGCGCGACCACACCCTGGACGAGGCCATCGAGATCGACCTCTTCGATATGCACTCTGCCGGAATTGACGGTATCGACCACATGGGCGGACACATCAATGCCCAGCACCATCGCGCCGCTGCGCGCAATCAGCGCCGCGGTAGGCAGGCCGATATAGCCCAGGCCGATAACGGCAACCTTTTGCTCAGTGTGTATGGGCATCTGCGATGATCCTTGCAATCTGCGTCCCGGCAGTCCCGTCGCCAAAAGGATTGTGCGCGCGCGACATGGCGGAATATGCCTCGCTATCGTCCAAAAGGCTGAATATTTCGGAAACGATGCGGGCGCGATCGGTGCCAACGAGGCGCGCGGTGCCTGCCGTGATACCCTCTGGCCGCTCGGTCGTCTCACGCATCACCAGCACCGGCTTGCCCAGCGAAGGCGCTTCCTCCTGAACGCCGCCGCTGTCCGTCAGCACCAACTCGGCCATATCGAGCAGACGGACGAAATGCGGGTAATCGAGCGGGTCAATCATCGCCACATTATCGAGGCCCGCAAGCGCCGTGTCCATCACCGCGCGGACATTGGGATTCGGGTGGACAGGGAAGATGATCGCGACATCGGGGCGAGCGGCAATGTCTTTGATCGCACTCGCGATCGCCTCCATGCCGCCGCCGAAATTCTCGCGCCGGTGGGAGGTAACGGCGATAATGCGCCGCTGCGCAAAGCGCGCCGCGAGAGCATCGAGGCCAGACGCGAGCGTGGGGTCTGCAACGATGCGCGCGCGCGTCGCCAGCAGGGCATCGATCACTGTGTTGCCGGTGATATGGATGCTGGCGGCATCGCGGTTTTCGGCCAGAAGTGCCTCCGCCGCCGTCTGAGTCGGCGCGAAGTTCATGTCCGCGATGCAGGCGACGACGCGCCTGTTCACCTCCTCCGGCCAGGGATGGTGAATGTCGCCAGAGCGCAAGCCCGCCTCGACATGCCCCACCGGGATCTTGCGGTAATAAGCGGCGAGGGCGGCAACCATCGTGGTGAGCGTATCGCCATGCACGATCACCCGGTCAGGCCGCTCGGCATCCAGCGCCGCGCCGATACTGGTAATGAGCCGCGCGGTGAGGGCATCGAGGCTCTGGTTCTCCTGCATCACATCAAGGTCTATATCCGGCATGATCCCCGCGATTTGCAGCACCTGATCGAGCAACCCGCGGTGCTGCGCGGTCACGCAGACGCGTGTGTCGATGCCCGGCAGCGCGCGCAGAGCATGCACCACCGGAAACAGTTTGATCGCTTCCGGCCGTGTGCCGAAGATGATGAGGATTTTCGCCATATGCCCCATGATATTGTTTCGGCGCATGCTTATGCCGCCAATAGGTAAGCATCTGCTGAACGGCATGACAATGCTCAGGTTAGCGAGCAGGCGCGTTGGTTAACCCTTTGGTGCGGCATATCGCGGGGAAAGGCCCGGAAATATCGTCAAAATAAGCAAATACGGGCCGGAAGCGTAAACTTTTGGCAACCAATATTCTCTACATTTTCCCTTCGATCGAAAGGTGCCGGAAAGCCGTAGATGGCCTCAGAACAAGCAGGTTTGGCAGGAGTGTTGCGGAAGGCCGCGCGGTGGTGGTCGGCCGTCGATGCTGATTCGACGCCCGCTTTGCGTCATATCGGCATGGAGCAGGCGCGTGGTGTCAGCCGGGGCGTGGCCCGCACCGCACTGCCGGTGATGGTGCTGGCGCTTACCATCGGAGTCTTTTTCGCCAACCCGACCAACAGCACTTTGTTATGGTCCCTGACCGCGATGCAGATCAGCATCGCCATCGCTGCGCAATTCCTGATGCCGTTTACGCGGTTCAGCCGGGTGCAGTATCGTTCGGTCGCGGGCTGCTTCAAGGCGTTCGTGATTTATACCTTCTGCATTTCGCTCGGCTGGGGGTTGTTGTTCGTCACCGCCAGCCACGGAAGCGACACCGAACAGAAAATGGTGCTGCTCGCCACGCATGTCGGGGTGATCTGTGTCGGCGGGCTGACCTTCGCGATGATTCCGCGTGCCTCGCTGGTCTATATCTTCAACTTGTGGCTGCTGGCCGAGGTGCATATCTTCAGCGTGTCGGCCACCAAGCTGGTGCTGCTCGCGGCGCTGGTGACTTTGTTCTCGATGATGCTGGCCCAGGCCTATCTCCAGATGGCGGAGGCGTTTGTCGACCGTATGAAGGCGGATATGGAGCGGCGCGAGGCCGAACGCCGCATGGCGGACGCCGAGCGGCAGGAGATAGAACGGAGCGCCGCTGCGGCGCTGGCTTCCCGTGCGCAGCGGGAGCGGGACCGCGAGCGGGCAATGGCCGAGCGGCAGGCAGCGATGGTGACACTTGCCACGCGTTATGAGGAATCAGTTGCCGCGCTTGCCGAGCATCTGGACGAGGCGATCACCGCCCTGGCACAGGCGACAGCGCACATCAGCGACCTCAATGCCAGCGCGCGGGATAAGGCGCAGCATGTTCTGGACCTCGCCACCAGCACCACCGACGCGGTGGAATCTGTTGCCCATGCGACTGGCGCGCTAAACCAGTCCGCTGCGGAAATTGCGGCCGAGGCTGATGAGCAGGTGGCTATCGGTCAGGCTGCTCGCGCGGCGGGCGACAACGGCCTCATCAGTCTGGAGGCATTAGGCGAGCAGACCGATACAATCGGCGAGATCGTGCGCATGATTCAGGATCTGGCGAGTCAGACCGGGCTTCTTTCCCTTAATGCCACGATCGAGGCCGCCCGCGCGGGCGAGGCTGGGCGCGGCTTCGTCATCGTCGCCCATGAGGTGAAGCAGCTAGCGGCGCAGACGCACAATGCGGTCGCCCGGATCGACCAGATTATCGAGGGCACGCGCGAAAAGATGGGCGTGGCGGATAGCGCCATGCGCTCCGTCGCGGAAACGATCGCCATGATGTCTACGCACGGAAGCCATATCGCCGATGCCGTTAGCGGCCAGCGTCAGACGACGTTCGAGATCAGTGAAGCAGCCTCACGCACGGCTTCCGCCTCGCAGCAAGTGCGAATGACCGCTGATGAGGTGGCGAAAAGCGCACGTGAAGCTGATGTGCTGGCAGAGGAAATCCGCGCGATCATGGCATCGTTGCGCGCTCGCTCGGAAGCCCTGCGCGTGACCAGCAATGATTTTCTCGCCTCGCTGCGGGATGACCGGTACGCTGCCTAGGACGCAAGAACCCGCCCCGAACTAAGACCATGCTGGTATGAAAGCGTGGAAAAAAGCGGTTTTGGCCCTTTCCAAATCCAACAGCATCCCTATATAGGCACTCTATTGCAAAGCCCGTAAGGCTGCGCAGCTCTCCTTGTCCGGGCCACGGTTCGACTGGCGCTCGAACCGCGACGAATGGGGCAAATGCGAGAGGGTTTCATACGCTGGTAGTGCGGATCGGACAGCCCCGGCCCGCACTTTTTTGCGTTGCTACTGGCTCTCTCTGCCAGTGCGAATCGGTTGAAATTTCGCTGCAATGCGAAAAAAATTTGAGTTTCATCCGTCCAGTAAAGGCGAAAGAACATGGCGACCAAGGCGGCACCGGCCCCGACTGCAAAAAAGCGCATCCGCAAGGTATTCGGCAACATCCACGAGGTGGTGCAGATGCCGAACCTGATCGAGGTGCAGCGCGAGAGCTATGAACAGTTCCTGCGCTCCGATCCGAAGATCGGCTACGTGTCCGGCCTTGAAAAGACGCTGCGCAGCGTATTCCCGATCCGCGATTTCGCAGGCACCGCCGAGATGGATTTCGTCCATTACGAGCTGGAGGACCCGAAATATGACGTGGAGGAGTGCCGTCAGCGCGGCATCACCTTCGCCGCGCCGATGCGCGTGACGCTGCGTCTCATCGTGTTTGAAGTGGATCAGGATACTGATACCCGCTCGGTTCTCGATATCAAGGAGCAGGACGTTTACATGGGCGATATGCCGCTCATGACCAAGAACGGCACCTTCTTCATCAACGGCACCGAGCGCGTGATCGTCAGCCAGATGCACCGCTCGCCCGGTGTGTTGTTCGATCATGACCGGGGCAAGACCCACAGTTCCGGCAAATATCTGTTCGCCGCGCGCGTGATCCCCTATCGCGGTAGCTGGCTCGATTTCGAGTTCGATGCCAAGGACATCGTCAATGTCCGTATCGACCGCAAGCGCAAGCTCCCCGTCACCGCGTTGCTGCATGCGCTGGGCCTCGGTGACGAGGAAATTCTTGGCGAGTTCTATAACAAGGTGACATTCCTGCGCGGCCAGGGTGGCTGGCAGATTCCGTTCACCGCCGATGCATGGCGTGGCCAAAAGCCCGCCTTCGACATCATCGACGCCAAAACCGGCGAGGTTGTGTTCCCGGCCGGCCAGAAGGTCAGCCCCCGCGCCGCCAACAAGGCGGGCAAGGACGGGCTGGAGACGCTGCTCATCCCGACCGAGGAAATTTTCGGCCGCTACAGCGCCTATGACCTCGTCAACGATGCGACCGGCGAAATCTACATCGAGGCGGGCGACGAAGTATCCCCCGAAAATCTCGAAAAGCTCGATAAGGCGGGCATTGACCGCATCGAGCTGCTGGATATCGACCATGTGACGACCGGGCCGTGGATCCGCAACACGCTGAAGGCCGACAAGGCCGAGGACCGCGATCATGCGCTTGCCGACATCTATCGCGTGATGCGCCCCGGCGAGCCGCCGACGCGCGAAACCGCGGAATCCCTGTTTGCGGGCCTGTTCTTCGATGCGGAGCGTTATGACCTTTCCGCCGTGGGCCGTGTCAAGCTCAACATGCGTCTTGGCCTCGAGTGCGAGGACACGATCACCACCCTGCGCCGCGAGGACATTCTCGCCGTCGTCAAGGAACTTGTGAACCTGAAGGACGGCAAGGGCGAGATCGACGACATCGACAATCTCGGCAATCGCCGTGTCCGTTCGGTGGGCGAGCTGCTGGAAAACCAGTATCGCGTCGGCTTGCTGCGCATGGAACGCGCGGTGAAGGAGCGCATGTCGAGCGTTGACGTGTCCACCGTGATGCCGAACGACCTCATCAACGCCAAGCCCGCCGTGGCGGCGGTGCGCGAGTTCTTCGGCTCCAGCCAGCTCAGCCAGTTCATGGATCAGACCAACCCGCTGTCCGAAGTCACCCACAAGCGCCGCGTTTCGGCGCTCGGACCGGGCGGCTTGACCCGCGAACGCGCGGGCTTCGAGGTCCGCGACGTTCACCCGACCCATTATGGCCGTATCTGCCCGATCGAGACGCCGGAAGGCCCGAACATCGGCCTTATCAATAGCCTCGCCACCTTCAGCCGCGTCAATAAATATGGCTTCATCGAGACGCCCTATCGCAAGGTCATCGACCATAAGGTGACGAACGACGTGGTCTATCTCTCCGCGATGGAAGAGGCCAAGCACACGATCGCGCAGGCGAACGCCGAGCTGGATGCCGACGGCCGCTTCATCGAGGATCTCGTTTCTGCCCGTCAGGCCGGCGAGTTCCTGATGGCGATCCCCGATACCATCACCCTGATGGATGTCAGCCCCAAGCAGCTTGTGTCGGTCGCGGCATCGCTCATTCCGTTCCTGGAAAACGACGACGCCAACCGCGCGCTGATGGGTTCGAACATGCAACGTCAGGCGGTGCCGCTTGTCCGTGCCGAGGCGCCGTTTGTCGGCACCGGCATGGAAGAGACGGTGGCGCATGACTCCGGCGCCGCCATCGCCGCCCGCCGCACCGGCATCGTCGATCAGGTCGACGCGACCCGCATCGTGATCCGTGCCACGGAAGACGTGGAGCCGGGCAAGTCCGGCGTCGACATCTATACGCTGATGAAGTTCCAGCGCTCCAACCAGGATACCTGCATCAACCAGCGTCCGCTGGTGAAGGTGGGCGAGCTGGTCCGCGCCGGTGACGTGATCGCTGATGGCCCGTCGACCGAGCTGGGCGAGCTGGCGCTGGGCCGCAACAGCCTCGTCGCGTTCATGCCCTGGAATGGCTATAACTACGAGGACTCCATCCTCATCTCCGAGCGCATCGTGAAGGACGACGTGTTCACCTCGGTGCATATCGAGGAGTTTGAGGTGATGGCCCGCGACACCAAGCTGGGGCCGGAGGACATCACCCGCGATATCCCGAATGTCGGCGAGGAAGCCCTGCGCAACCTCGACGAGGCGGGCATCGTCTATATCGGCGCCGAGGTCGAGCCGGGCGATATTCTCGTCGGCAAGATCACGCCGAAGGGCGAAAGCCCGATGACGCCGGAGGAAAAGCTCCTCCGCGCGATCTTCGGTGAAAAGGCTTCGGACGTGCGCGACACCTCGCTCCGCTTGCCGCCAGGCGTTGCGGGCACCATTGTCGAAGTGCGCGTGTTCAACCGCCATGGCATCGACAAGGACGAGCGCGCGATGGCGATCGAGCGTGAGGAGATCGACCGCCTCGCGAAGGACCGCGAGGATGAGCGCGGCATTCTCAACCGCGCCACCTTCAACCGCCTGAAAGACATGCTGCTCGGCCAGATCGCCACCGCCGCGCCCAAGGGCGTGAAGAAGGGCGAGGCGATCACCGACGAGCTGCTGGATGAGGTGGAGCGTTATGAATGGTGGAAGTTCGCTGTGGCGGACGACGCTGTGCAATCGAATCTCGAAGCGGTGAAGGCGCAATATGACGAGGCGGTGAAAACCATCGTCGACAAGTTCGAGGACCGTGTGGACAAGCTCCAGCGCGGTGACGAGCTGCCGCCGGGCGTGCTCAAGATGGTCAAGGTGTTCGTCGCGGTGAAGCGCAAGCTGCAACCGGGCGACAAAATGGCCGGCCGCCACGGCAACAAGGGTGTGATCTCGCGCATCCTGCCCGCCGAGGATATGCCGTTCCTGGAGGATGGCACCCCGGTCGATATCGTGCTCAACCCGCTGGGCGTGCCGAGCCGCATGAACGTCGGGCAGATCTTCGAGACGCATCTGGGCTGGGCCGCGCGCGGCCTGGGCCAGCAGATCAAGGCTGCGCTGGAGGACTGGCGCGAGGCCAACCCCAATCCTGAGGCCGCCGCGCCGCCGGAAGCTGTGAAGCAGCGTCTGCTCACGGTCTATGGCGAGAAATATGCCGATGAGATCGGGAGCTATGATGATGACCAGATCATCGAGCTGGCGTCAAACCTCCTCACCGGCGTGCCGATGGCGACCCCGGTGTTCGATGGCGCGAAGGAAGCCGACGTTACCGACATGCTGAAGCTCGCGGGCCTGCACGAAAGCGGCCAGTCTGACCTGTATGACGGCCGCACGGGCGACAAGTTCGACCGTAAGGTGACGGTGGGCATCATCTACATGCTCAAGCTGCATCACCTTGTCGACGACAAGATCCACGCGCGCTCGATCGGGCCTTACAGCCTCGTCACCCAGCAGCCGCTGGGCGGCAAGGCGCAGTTCGGCGGACAGCGCTTTGGTGAGATGGAGGTCTGGGCGCTCCAGGCCTATGGTGCCGCATACACCTTGCAGGAAATGCTCACGGTCAAATCGGATGACGTGGTGGGCCGCACCAAGGTCTATGAAGCGATCGTCAAGGGCGACGACACCTTCGAGGCGGGCATACCGGAGAGCTTCAACGTGCTCGTCAAGGAAATGCGCAGCCTCGGCCTCAATGTCGAGCTGACCGCGCTGGACGCGATCGAGGACGATGGCGACGCACTGCCGGAGGCCGCGGAATAAGGGGCATGGGGTGCCGCACCGTGTGGCACCCCATCCACCATTCGCCCAAGAATTTTCACCTCTGATGAGGGATTAAGACATGAACGAACTGACCAACTTCGCAAACCCGATCGCCAAGACCGAGACTTTCGACCAGATCCAGATCGGCCTCGCATCGCCAGAGCGCATCCGTAGCTGGTCCTTCGGCGAAATCAAGAAGCCGGAGACGATCAACTATCGCACGTTCAAGCCGGAGCGTGACGGCCTGTTCTGCGCGCGTATCTTTGGCCCGATCAAGGATTATGAATGCCTGTGCGGCAAGTATAAGCGCATGAAATATAAGGGCATCGTCTGCGAAAAGTGCGGTGTCGAGGTTACGGTATCCAAGGTCCGGCGCGAGCGCATGGGCCATATCGAGCTGGCCGCGCCGGTTGCGCACATCTGGTTCCTGAAATCGCTACCCAGCCGCATCGGCCTGCTGCTCGACATGCAGCTCAAGCAGCTTGAGCGCGTGCTCTATTTCGAGTCCTACATCGTCATCGAACCGGGCCTTACCCCATTGGATCGTTATCAGCTCCTCAACGAGGACGAGCTGATCGACGCGCAGGACCAGTATGGCGAGGACGCCTTCACCGCCGGTATCGGCGCGGAAGCCGTCAAGCAGATGCTCATCAGCCTTGATCTTGAGGGCGAGAAGCAGGCGCTGCTCGACGAGCTGGCCGTTACCAAGTCGGAGCTGAAGCCCAAGAAGATCATCAAGCGGCTGAAGGTCGTTGAGAGCTTCCTTGAGTCGGGCAACCGGCCGGAGTGGATGATCCTCGATGTCGTGCCCGTGATCCCGCCGGAACTGCGCCCGCTGGTTCCGCTGGACGGCGGCCGCTTCGCGACATCCGACCTTAACGACCTCTATCGCCGCGTCATTAACCGCAACAACCGCCTGAAGCGCCTGATGGAGCTGCGCGCGCCGGACATCATCGTCCGCAACGAAAAGCGCATGTTGCAGGAGGCGGTTGACGCCCTGTTCGACAATGGCCGCCGTGGCCGCGTCATCACCGGCGCGAACAAGCGCCCGCTGAAGTCATTGTCCGACATGCTCAAGGGCAAGCAGGGGCGCTTCCGCCAGAACCTGCTCGGCAAGCGCGTCGACTATTCGGGCCGTTCCGTGATCGTGACCGGGCCTGAGCTGAAACTGCACCAGTGCGGTCTGCCCAAGAAGATGGCGCTCGAGCTGTTCAAGCCGTTCATCTACGCCCGCCTCGACGCCAAGGGTCTGTCCATGACCCTGAAGCAGGCGAAAAAGTGGGTCGAAAAAGAGCGTAAGGAAGTGTGGGACATCCTCGACGAGGTGATCCGCGAGCATCCGGTTATGCTCAACCGCGCGCCCACGCTCCACCGCCTCGGCATTCAGGCGTTCGAGCCTGTGCTGATCGAAGGCAAGGCGATCCAGCTTCACCCGCTGGTCTGCTCCGCCTTCAACGCGGACTTTGACGGTGACCAGATGGCTGTGCACGTGCCGCTGAGCCTTGAGGCGCAGCTTGAGGCACGCGTGCTGATGATGTCGACCAACAACATCCTCTCGCCCGCCAACGGCAAGCCGATCATTGTGCCGTCTCAGGACATGGTGCTGGGCATCTATTATCTCTCGATGGAGCGCGAAGGAGAGCCGGGCGAGGGCATGATGTTCTCCGACATGGCGGAAGTGCATCAGGCTCTGTTCAACAAGATCGTGACCCTGCACAGCAAGATCATCGCGCGCGTGCCGCAGACCGACGAGAACGGCCAGCATTTCATGAAGCGCTTCGAAACCACTCCGGGCCGCATGTTGCTGGGCGAGTGCCTGCCCAAGAACCACAAGGTGCCGTTCCCCATCGTCAACCGCCTTCTCACCAAGAAGGAAATCGGCGATGTGATCGATCAGGTCTATCGCCATACCGGCCAGAAGGACACGGTGCTGTTCGCCGACGCTATCATGGCGCTGGGTTTCCGCCACGCGTTCCAGGCCGGCATTTCGTTCGGCAAGGACGACATGGTGATCCCCGAATCCAAGGTGGTGATGGTCGATGAAACCAAGGCGCAGGTGGCCGATTACGAGCAGCAATATCAGGACGGCCTGATCACCCAGCAGGAAAAATACAATAAGGTGATCGACGCATGGTCCCGCTGCGGCGATCAGGTTGCGAACGCGATGATGGACGAAATCCGCGCCCAGCCAAAGGATGCGAGCGGCCGTATGGCGCCGATCAACTCCATCTATATGATGGCGCACTCCGGTGCGCGTGGCTCTCAGGCTCAGATGAAACAGCTTGCAGGCATGCGTGGCCTGATGGCCAAGCCGTCGGGCGAGATCATCGAAACGCCGATCATCTCGAACTTCAAGGAAGGCCTGACCGTTCTTGAATATTTCAACTCGACCCACGGCGCCCGCAAAGGTCTGGCGGATACCGCGCTCAAGACTGCGAACTCGGGTTATCTGACCCGTCGTCTGGTAGACGTGTCTCAGGATTGCACTATCGTCGAAGAGGATTGCGGCACTGACCGCGCGCTGGAGATGAAGGCGATCGTGCAGGGCGGCAATGTCATCGCCTCGCTGGGCGAACGCGTCCTTGGCCGCACCACGGCGGAGGATATCGTCGACAGCAAGGATAGCTCCATCCTCGTCGCCGAGGGCACATTGCTTGACGAGCCGCTGGTCGCCCGCATCGAGGCAATTGGCATCCAGTCGGTCAAGATCCGCTCGCCGCTTATCTGCGAGAGCAAGATGGGCGTGTGCGGCAAATGCTATGGCCGCGATCTCGCACGGGGCACCCCGGTCAATATCGGCGAGGCGGTGGGCGTTATCGCTGCCCAGTCGATCGGCGAGCCGGGCACCCAGCTTACGATGCGGACCTTCCACATCGGCGGCGCGGCTCAGCTCAACGAAACGTCCAACCTCGAAGCGGTGACGGACGGCAAGATCGAGCTGCGCGACATGCCGACGATCGTGGACAGCAAGGGCCGTCGCCTCAGCCTCGCCCGCAACGGCGAACTGGCGATCATTGACGACGAGGGCCGCGAGCGCGCGGTCCATCGCCTGCCTTATGGTGCACAGATCAGCCTTGCCGACGGCGCCAAGGTCAAGAAGGGCGATCGGATCGCCGAGTGGGATCCCTACACCATGCCGGTCATCACCGAAAAGCCGGGTGTGGTGAAGTATCAGGATCTGATCGACGGCAAGACCCTCGCTGAGCAGGTCGACGAAGCGACCGGCATCGGCCAGCGCGTCGTCACCGAGCATCGGGCGTCTGCGCGCACCAAGGAGGATCTGCGTCCGCGCCTCACCCTGCTCGATGACGAAAGCGGCGAGGCGGCGCGGTATATGCTGGCCATCGGTGCGATGCTTTCGGTCGAGGATGGGCAGGCGGTGCAGGCGGGCGACGTGCTTGCCCGTGTCTCGCGCGAGGCGGCCAAGACCCGCGACATCACCGGCGGTCTACCGCGCGTGGCGGAGCTGTTCGAAGCGCGCAAGCCCAAGGACAACGCGATCATCGCCAAGGTTTCAGGCCGTGTTCAGTTCCTCAAGGACTACAAAGCCAAGCGCAAGATCGCGATTCAGCCGGAGGATGGCGGCGAGCCGATTGAATATCTGATCCCCAAGTCCAAGGTGATCGACGTTCAGGAAGGCGACTATGTGAAGCGCGGCGACAACCTGATCGGTGGCTCGCCAGACCCGCATGACATCCTGGAGGTGCTCGGCATCGAGCCGCTGGCCGAATATCTGGTCAGCGAAATTCAGGAAGTCTATCGTTTGCAGGGCGTGAAGATCAACGACAAGCACATCGAGGTGATCGTTCGCCAGATGCTGCAAAAGGTCGAGATCACCAATGGCGGCGATACGACACTGCTGGCCGGTGAACAGCTCGACGCTGAGGAGATGCACGAGATCAACGCCAAGATCGAGCCGGGGCAGCAGCCCGCCGAAGGCAAGCCGGTGCTGCTCGGCATCACCAAGGCTTCGCTCCAGACGCGCAGCTTCATCTCCGCCGCATCGTTCCAGGAGACGACGCGGGTGCTGACCGAAGCCGCCGTGCAGGGCAAGAAGGACACGCTTGTCGGCCTCAAGGAGAACGTCATCGTCGGCCGCCTCATTCCGGCGGGCACCGGCGCGGGCATGAACCGCCTGCGCGTCACGGCGAACAGCCGCGATGCCGCGTTACGCGCCTCTCTCCGCAGCATCGAGCAGCATCTCATCGCCCCGCAATCTGCGGCCGAAGAGCATGAATATGAGCTGATGCAAGGCCCGGAGGCGGCGATCGGCGACGATCCGCTGGCCAAGGTGCAGGGAGACGATTTTACCACCGAAAACGTGGAATAATCGCCTCTCATATCTGACGCATGAAAAACCCGCCCGGAGCCAGTCTCCGGGCGGGTTTTGCTTTATGACGCCACGTGTGCCCTGATCTTCTGACAGGCTGCTATAATAGCCCATGGGCCACGCGCCGAATTTCTAGCAAGTCCGCGAATGGAAAGAGAAAGCCTGTTCATGGGTAACGCGATCTTAACTGTGACCTATTATGCATTTTTCCAAATAATAAGCGCCGACTGGAGAGAGGAATGAAACGCTCGTCCATCAGGTTCAAGGTTCAGCTCACCTTCGCCATCCTAATGGCGGTGGCGGTAATTTGGGCACTTGCAAGTTACGCGGTTAGCAGCCGCATTACCCATTCCATGCGCCAGATGGTGCAGGCGTCCGCCTTGCTGCGCAACCAGACAGACACCGACATGGAGCATGATGCTATCCGCGGCGATGTGCTTGGCGTACTAGCCGCACGGACCGAGCCGAGCCTCAATGCGCCCGAGCTGGCCAGATCCTTGAAGGAGCGGACCGTCAATTTCCGCGAGCTTTATGACGCGACCCTGAGCTATGAATTTTCCCGGCCAGTGCATGATACGGCCTCCGCGGTGAAAGCCGATGTCGAGCTGTATCTCGCCAGCGCCGACCAGATCGCCGACGCGGCACTCGCTGGCCAGCCCGTCTCGCATGAGGCGCTTGCACAATTCAACGCCAAGTTCGAAGCGCTGGAAGGCAGCCTTGCAGGCGTGTCGGACACCATCGAGACGCATGTCGCGGATACACGAAGCCAGGCGGGCGACGCCGCGCGTGCCGGCACTTATGTCATGCTGGGCTGCCTGCTGCTGATCGCCGGCACGATCCTGATGATCTGGCGCAGTTTCATCAAACAGATTCTTCACCCGATTTTCGAGATCAAGGGCGCGGTAGAGCAGATGACCCGGCGCGATCTCGACATTGTGATCCCCGCAGCCAGCCGGCCAGACGAACTGGGCGAGCTGGGCCAGGCCATCTATGGTATGCGGGACTGGATTGCCGAGGCCATCGCCGCGCGCAAGCACCAGGAGGAAGAGATTGTCCGCACGATCGGTACTGCCCTGACTCGGCTGGCGGAGGGCGACCTTTCCGGCCGGATCGAGACAAATCTGCAAGGCGCTTTCGCCAGCCTGAAGGATGATTTCAACCAGGCGGTATATCAGCTTTCCGACGTGCTCGGCACAGTCCATCTCTCGACCGGCAAGATGTTGAACGGCGCGGAGGAGATTAGCCGCTCCACCGACGATCTCGCCCGCCGCAATGAGCAGCAGGCGAACAGCCTCAAGGCGATTGCAGACGCGATATCCGACGTTTCCGGCAAGGTGGCTGCTTCGGCCAATGCGGTAAAAGCGGCCCAATCCGCCGTCACGGATGTCAATGGCGCAGTAGAGCAGGGCGGGGCGGTGATCGAGCGCGCAGTAGAGGCGATGGACAAGATCGAGCAATCTTCGCGCGCGATCGACAGCATCATCTCGGTGATCGACGGTATCGCCTTCCAGACCAACCTGCTCGCCCTCAATGCGGGGGTAGAGGCGGTGCGCGCCGGCGAGGCTGGCAAGGGCTTCAATGTTGTCGCCAGTGAGGTGCGCGCGCTTGCGCAGCGGTCCGCCGACGCGGCCAATGAAATCAAGAAACTCATCTCCAATAGCTCGTCTCAGGTTGAGACAGGCGTGCAACTCGTGCGCTCTGCGGGTGATGCGTTGCAGGCTATCCTCCAGAAGGTGGGGGAGATTTCCACCGTGATGCAGGGCGTGACCAGCAGCGCGACCGAGCAGGCGGGCACGCTCAGCTCGATCGACGACAGCGCGCACAATATCCAGGGCATTACCCAGCAGAACGCCGCCGCGACCGAGGAAGTGAGCGCCGTCACCCGCATGGTGGTGGAAGTGACGCGTGATGTCGTCGGCCAGTTGTCGAGCTTCACGATCGAGGGCGGGCGTTCGTCCTCCCCCCGGCGGGAAAGCCTCGCCGCATGAGGCAGCGCCTGCTGGCTGCGCTTGCGCTTGTGGGTGCCCTGTTCGCCGCCTCTTCGGCTTCTGCCGCCGATGATGCTTCTACGGCTCCGGTCGAACTCGCGCTTAGCTACACGTCCGATATCGCCGCAACCATAGCGGGTGGGGCAGACAGCAAGACGCGCTATCTTGGTAATGTGGATCTCATCGCCGATGCGGATCTGGATCGGCTGGCCAACTGGCGTGGCGCGCGGGCGCATATCTATGTGCTGGGCAATTTCGGCAAGCGCCCCAATGACAGCGCCGGCACGCTGGAGGGTGTCGATAATATCGAGGTCGGCAAGCAGGCCGTGCGCCTGTTCGAGGCCTGGATCGAGCAGGACATCGGCGGATCGCGCCTGCTCGCCGGGCTGTATGATCTCAACAGCGAATTTTACGCCAATGACAGCGCCAGCCTGCTGATTGCGCCTCCATTCGGTATCGGATCAGAGCTGGCCGCCACAGGGCCGAGCGGCCCTTCCATTTTCCCCACGACTGCCCTTGCCGTCCGCCTGCGAATGCCGTTTGGCGGCGGCAAGGGGTATCTTCAACTCGCCGCTTTCAACGCGCGCGCGTCGACTTGGGGGGATAAGGGCGGCATTGACACCAGCTTCGACGATGGGCTGTTGCTGATTGGTGAGGCGGGCCGGGTCATAGGCCCCGCGCGGCTTTCCGCCGGCATATGGTCCTTCACCCGCAAGCAGGACGATCTGTTCGCGCTCGATCCGCAGGGCAACCCTGCGCGGCGCAAGGTCTGGGGTGCCTATGGCTTGGCAGAGGCGCGGATCAGCGGCACAGACGATGGCCCCCATCTCGACGGCTTTTTGCGCGGCGGCGCGTCGGAAGGGCGGACGACGCCCTTCTCCTGGGCGGCCCATGGTGGTTTCCTTTACGCCCCGGTTTGGGCAGGGAGGGAGGAGAGCGCGCTGTCCTTCGGCCTGCATTACGCCCGCACCAGCACCCCCTTTCGTGCTGCGACGCGCGCGGCGGGAGATGCGCCGGCACGCGGTGAGTTCGGGCTTGAACTGACCTATGCGGACCGGATCGCGCGCTTTCTGCTGGTGCAGCCCGATATCCAGATTATTCGCAAGACAGGCGGGCTGGCGCATGCGCCCACTGCGGTGGTGACGACCCTGCGCATCACGATGGAGATGCCGCCGCTCTTCCGGTAATGCCGCGCGACGTGATCAATGCCTGAAATGGCGCATCCCGGTAAAGACCATCGCCAGCCCGGCTTCGTCCGCCGCCGCGATTACCTCGTCGTCGCGCATGGAGCCGCCAGGCTGAATCACCGCCGTAGCACCCGCCTCCGCCGCCGCCAGCAGACCATCCGCGAACGGGAAGAAGGCGTCTGACGCCACCGCGCTGCCTTTTGTGTGTGGCGATGCCCAGCCAAATGTCTGTGCGGCTTCCTGCGCCTTGGCTGCGGCGATGCGCGACGAATCACGCCGGTTCATCTGCCCCGCGCCGATGCCCGCCGTCACGCCATCCTTGGCATAGACGATCGCGTTGGACTTCACATGTTTCGCCACCGTCCAGGCGAACAGGCAGTCGTTCAGTTCCTGGCTCGTCGGCGCGCGCTTGGTCACCGCTTTCAGCATTTCGCGCGTGACGCGGCCATTGTCCCGGTCTTGCACCAGGATGCCACCTGCGATCACGGTCACGCTCTGGCCGATGCGCGCCGGGTCGGGCAGGCCGTTGGTCAGCAGCAGGCGCAGGTTCTTCTTTTTCGCGAATACCGCTCGCGCCGCCTCATCCGCGCCCGGCGCGACGACGACCTCGGTGAAAATGCCGCTGATCGCTTCGGCCGTGGGCGCATCAAGCGGGCGATTGACCGCGATGATGCCACCGAAGGCCGACACGCTGTCACACTGGAACGCGTTTTGATAGGCCTCGGCCAATGTTGCGCCGGTGGCGACGCCGCACGGGTTGGCGTGCTTCACGATCACCACCGTGGGCGGGCCGTCGCGGAATTCGGCGAGCAGCTCCAGCGCCGCATTGGCGTCGTTGAGGTTGTTGTAGGAGAGTTCTTTGCCCTGCACCTGTTCCGCCTGACCGATGCCGGAGATATGCTCGCCGCCAGGCACATAGAGCGCCGCTTCCTGATGCGGGTTCTCGCCATAGCGCAGCGGCATCACGAGCGTGCGCGTCATCGTCACGCTGGGGGGGAACTTTTCGCCTTGGTCGACGGTCATGAACCAGTGCGCAATCATCCCGTCATAGGCGGCAGTGGCGGCATAGGCCTTGGCGGCGCACAGGCGGCGGAAATCATAGGTGGTCGCGCCATCATTCGCCGCCATTTCCGCGATCAGACGGGCGTAATCGGCGGGGTCGGTGAGGATTGTCACGCTCTCGTGATTTTTCGCGGCGGAACGGACCATCGACGGGCCGCCAATGTCGATATTCTCGATGATCTCCTCGCGCGACGCGCCCTTCGCCACCGTCTGCGCGAAGGGATAAAGGTTCACAACCACGAGGTCGATCGGCTCGATAGCGTGCTCGGTCATCGAGGCGACATGCTCCGCATTGTCGCGCACCGCGAGCAGGCCGCCATGCACCTTGGGATGCAGCGTCTTGACCCGCCCGTCCATCATTTCCGGGAAGCCGGTGAGGTCCGCTATGTCCGCCACCTCAAGCCCAGCCTCGCGCAGCGCCTTCGCGGTGCCGCCGGTGGAGACGAGCGCCACACCGTGTGCGGCCAGCGCCTTGCCCAGATCAACAAGCCCCGTCTTGTCGGACACCGACAACAGCGCCCGCCCGATCTTTACGTTCTTCATATTGGAGTCCCCGTTTATGATTTCGTTGCGGCGCCAGCCCTCTCCCCCTCCCAACCTCCCGACAGCGTATTCTATGGGAGGTTGGGAGGGGGAGAGGGCCGGAACCGAACTAAAAGCTATCCCACTCGCTTCAGCAGCCAACCGAGGCTGTTACCGCCCGGCTCCGCCATTGCGCTGACGACGAGCTGCTTGCTGGCATGCGGGCGGCCTTCGCCATCCACCCACAGGCTGTCCTCTATCGAGAGCTTGCCCGCGCCGCAGCGGAACTGCCACAGCGCTGCCATGTCGATGCGCAGCAACGCGCCCTGTTCGTCCGCCGTGAGGGATGCGTCGACATGGGGTGCGAGGTGGAAACGCAGCACGAAGGGCACGGCAGCGGGCTTTCTGCGCCGCTGTGCGGGCAGCAACATGTCCTCGCCCCGCACATCCTTGCCATCATTGCTCAGCAGCAGCAGGCGGCGGTGCATATAGCCGAGCCTGCGCACATAGCCGTCATGGCTGATCTCGATACGGCTGCCATTTTCCAGTTCCTGCCGGTGCAGCTCGACCTCGGTGACACCGCGGCCCAACGTGCCATCAGGCAGGATGGCGGTGGAATTGCGTTCATCGAGGATCAGGGTGCTGTGCGCGGCGGTGGTGCGCAGGCCTTGCGCCAGATCTTCGGGAATCAGCGCGCCAGCGAGGTCTGCGCCGCCACAGCTCACGATCAGGCGATCCGGCCCGTCGCTCAGCTCGAAGGCGCCGGTGGAGGCGCAGCCCGCGCCTGCCATGCGGGTGGCGGGCGGTGGCGCGGCGTCGACCAGCAATATGGTGGCGCCCGCAGCGATACGCTGATAGCCCCAGTCCCGCGCCTGCCGGAGCGGACGGGTGCGCACCCCGCTTGCCTGCACCACGCGCTCTACTTGCGCCGCTTCGGTTGCGCCTGCTCCCTGCCAGCTCGCCAGCCCGCCATCGCCGTGAGTAATGCCCAACAGCGCGGCAACGGTGCGCGCCAGCGTTTCGGTTATGAAGCTCGGCGTTTCCTCGCGCACGGCGTCATAAGCGGTGTTGAGCAGGCCGAGCAGATCGACGGTGCGCAGCAAGTCCGTTGGCGAGCGGCTGACGATGCCGCCATCGCTATAGAGCGCGCTTTCCAGTGCCCGCTTCAACCCCGCCTCAGCAAAGGCACGACGGGGCGCTCCGCCGGGCAGCAGCAGCCCGGCCGCGACGATCCCGCCCCACCCCACCAGCCGGGGCAGACCGATCGGCGCTTTGTCGGCGCTGCGATCGAGATGCCGCGCGGTGCGGGCGAACGAGGTCAATACCAGCGAGCGATAGATGAGATCGTTGCTGGAGAGGATGTAGGGCGCATAGGCCGCCCAGAAGATCAGCCGCCAACCCGCATTTTCCGGCGCCCAGGCTGGCTCGCTTGGCTTTTCTGCATGAGCGGAGAGCCAGCGCCGCGTGATCGCCTCGGCAATCGGGGCGCCCTGCTCGCGCGTCGTGTTGGTGGCGAGATCGCGCAGCCAGCGGAAACCATGCAGATACTCCGCTTGCGGAGCAGCCATCGGCGTGGCGAAATCCATATCTGCAAGCGGCATCTTCTGCCCGCGAAACAGGAAATGACCGGCGCGGATCGCCTTGCCGGCGCGGGCATCGCCAGCCACCTTGTCCTGCGGCACCGCCAGCAGCTTGAGGGGGTATTTGCCCTTCAGGCGCATGTTGTGCAGCGGGGTGCGCCAGGTGAGGCGGTAAAACTGGTTGGCGATCCGCTCCGTGAGCGAGCTGCCCTGGTCGCTGGACAGGCGGATGAGGCGCTTGCCGGTTTCTATGCCGTCCGGCTCCTGCTTGTCATCCTGGAAGAAGGGGTTTGACAGGTCGTTCATACGCCGCGCAGCCCCTTGATGTTGGCCGCATAGGCATCAGGCCCGCCGCGGAAGGTCGCTGTGCCCGCCACCAGCACGTCCGCCCCGGCGGCGATCACGCGCGGCGCGGTGGTCTGGTCTACCCCGCCGTCCACTTGCAGATGGATCGGCTTGCCGAGCTTGTCGATGCTCTTGCGGATTGCCTCGATTTTCCGGAGCTGGCTCTCGATGAAGCTCTGCCCGCCAAAACCGGGATTGACGCTCATCACCAGCACGAGGTCAATCTCCTCCAGCACATAATCCAGCATCTTGGCCGGGGTGGAAGGATTGAGCGACACGCCAGCCTTCTTGCCCAGTGCCTTGATCCGCTGGATGGTGCGATGCAGATGCGGCCCTGCCTCCTGATGCACGGTGATGAGGTCGCTGCCCGCCTCGGCAAAGGCATCGAGCATCGGGTCGACCGGGCTGATCATCAGGTGCACGTCCATCACCTTGGCGGTGTGCGGGCGCAGCGCCTTCACCACCATCGGGCCGATCGTGATGTTGGGCACGAAATGCCCGTCCATCACATCGACATGCACCCAGTCCGCCCCGGCTGCGTCAATTGCGCGCACTTCTTCGGCCAGGCGGGAAAAATCCGCCGAGAGGATGGAAGGGGAAATGAGAACGGAGCGATCCATGAACGCATCGCCTTACCCGGGCGCGCGCTGCGGCGCAACAGGACAAGAGGCGGAGCAGGTGGAAAATTCGGCGCAAAAAAAGACCGTTTCCGCCCGGCTTCATGTTCAAAAGCCACGCCCTCTGGACAAAGGAATGAAAAGCGGCGAGAATTTCTTATCCGGTTAACGGGATGTTAGGCAAGAATTGTAAAAAATCGTCGCCTGAACCTGCATAACGGGACCATGATAGGGAGAGGATTCACGCGTGCCGAGGTGAATCTGATCATGCAAGACGATATATTGAAACTGGCGTTCGAGGTTTCCCGCATCACGGGTGAGAAGATCGCGGTCATAGACCGGATCATGATGCGCACCCGCATGCTTTCCATGAACGCACGGCTGGAATCGACGCGTGCCGGCGAGGCGGGACTGGGCTTTGGCGTCGTCGCCCGCGAAATGGGCGTGGTGGCCGAGGAGGTCAACGCGCTGTCCGCCCAGTTGCAAAGTGAAATTGCCGCCAATACCACCCGGATAGAAAGCGCGGGCCGCCACATGATCCAGGAGTTCAAGGGGCAGCGCTTTGCAGACCTTGCCCGCAATGTGGTGGAGATCATCGACCGCAATCTCTATGAACGCTCCTGCGATGTGCGCTGGTGGGCGACCGACAGCGCCGTCGTCGGCGTTTTGCAGCAGGGCACGGAGGAAGCGAGCGCCTATGCCTGTGAGCGGCTGGCGACGATCCTGCGCTCCTACACCGTCTATCTCGATCTGTGGGTGGCGGACCGCAACGGGCGGGTGGTCGCCACCGGGCGCGGCGAGCGGTTTCCGGCGGCGCGGGGGTAGAGCGTATCAGAGGCGGAGTGGTTCCGTAGCGGCCTTGCCACCCGCAGCGGCGATGATTTTGCGGTGTGCGATATCACCCGCAACGGCGTGCTCGGGAATGCGCAGGTCGCGACCTATTCCACCGCGATCCGTAAGGGCGGGGCAGTCGATGGCGAGGTGCTGGGCGTGCTGGGCATCTTCTTCGATTGGGAACCGCAGGCGCGCGACATCGTGCAGGGCGTGGCGCTGACCGAAGCGGAGCGGGCGGAAACGCGGGTGATGCTGCTCAATTCCAGGCATCATGTCATCGCCTCGTCTGACCGGGCCTGTTCACTGAGCGAAGTCTACCCCATCAAGGCGGATGCGAAGCTGGGCTTTTATCAGGAGGGCGGGCGCATGACCTGCTATGCGCTGACGCCCGGCTATGAGACTTATCAGGGGCTGGGCTGGTATGGCTGCATCGAAAGCCGCATGCCAGTCGAACGCAGTAAAGGCGAATTCATCGTCAAGAACTGAAGCTCAGCCGCGCGATGAAGAACCCGTCCGCGCCGCCCGCTTCTTCCAGCATGCCCGGCAGGGTGCGGACTGTGCCATGCGGGGTGGGAACTATGCCAGCGGGCAGTTCCTCTGTCTGTGCAGGCACGATGCCGAAATGCGGATGGCGCGCCAGGAATGCGGCGATCTGCTCCTCGCCCTCCGCCTGCTCCAGCGCGCAGGTGGCATAAATCAGTATGCCGCCCGGCTTCAGCCAGCCTGCCGCCCGTTCGAGCAACGCGGCCTGAACCTCCGCCATGTCCGCAATTTGCCTCGGCCCGGCGCGGTGAAGCACATCGGGATGGCGGCGAAAAATGCCGGTGGCGGAACAGGGCGCATCCAGCAGAACGAGGTCGGCTGGCGTTGCAGGCTCCCACAGCAACGCATCGCCCTGCGCCGTGTCCACCTTGTCCCCCAGGCCGCTCCGTTCAAGATTTTCCGTCAGTCGCTCCAGCCGCTTCGCGCTCTTGTCCAGCGCGGTGACATGCCAGCCTGATGCCGCAAGCTGCATCGTCTTGCCACCGGGTGCGGCGCACAGGTCCAGCGCCGTGCGTCCTGCGCCTGCGCCGGCAAGCCGCGCCGGGATACTGGCGGCGATGTCCTGAACCCACCAGTTGCCCTCGGTATAGCCGGGCAGATCCGGTACAGAAACATCGTGGGCCAGGCGCACATGGCCGGGCATCAGCGATACGCCGCCGAGCAAATCGGCATAATGCGCGGTCTTGGTGGGGTCCGCGAGGCTCAGGTCTATTGGCGCACGGCTTGCCAGGGCACGGGCTGCCGCTTCGTTCACATCCTGCGGCCATTGCCCGGCCCAGCGCTCTGCCACATCGGCGGGCAGTGTCGGCACGTCCGGCAAAGTCGCCTCGGCACGCAGCAAGCTGCCCAGCACGCCATGCACCAGTCTGCGCGGCCCGCCATCCACCAGCGGCAGGGCGGTGGAAATAGCCGCATGAGGTGGCGTTTCGAGGAGCAGGAGCTGCACAAGGGCGATGCGCAGCACCATGCGCGACTTGGCATCGGGCGGAACCGGCTGCTCGGTCACGCTATCGATCAGCGCATCGAGATCGGGAAGCCAGCGCAGTGCATCCGCGACGATGGCATGGGCCAGCGCCCGGTCAGAGCCGCGTTTGAGGCCCTGCGTCGCCGCATGCAGCGCGGTTTCCAGCGCTTCGCCACGGCGCAACACCGCATCCAACAGACGTAGCGCTGCCTGCCGGGTGGGAAGGCCGGGAATGTCCGGCAGAGGAGCGGGGCGTCTGCGTCTGGTCATGGGTGCGCACCGCCTTAACGGCTTTGTGCCCGGCGTAAACCCCCACCGCCCTTGTGTGCCGCAGGGCGCGAGGATAGGATGCACTGCAACACCTTCCAATGGAGAAACCTTCCTCATGGGCAAGCGCCCCGATCATGTGCGGCCCCCCGCCTATCTTTCCAAAAGCCCGCCGGTGCCGGTGCCAGACCCGCTGGGCACCCCGCCCAAGGTGACGGAGGAGCGCAGCCCCACCCGCTATGGCGATTGGGAACGAAAAGGCATCGCTGTCGATTTCTGACGCGCTGGTGCAGAAAAACTTCAACCATTTCCCTGTATGACGGGCGCCAGCAGCGAATCAGCGCATTGATCGAAAGGCACTCATGACCGGCAAGAAAATCCGCAAGGCCGTATTCCCCGTGGCGGGGCTGGGCACCCGTTTCCTACCCGCGACCAAGGCAGTGGCCAAGGAACTGCTCCCCGTCGTTGACCGTCCGTTGATCCAGTATGCGGTCGATGAGGCGATCGAGGCGGGTATCGAGACGATGATATTCATCAATGGGCGGGGCAAGGGCGCGATCGAGGACCATTTCGATATGGCGTTCGAGCTGGAAACGACCCAGGCGGCGCGCGGCAAGGATATGTCTGCGCTCGCAGGCACCCGCCTTACCCCCGGCAATGCCGTCTTTGTGCGCCAGCAGGAGCCGCTGGGCCTGGGCCACGCCATCTGGTGTGCAAGGGATATCGTGGGCGACGAGCCGTTCGCCATCCTGCTGCCCGACGAATTCATGCACGGCAAGCCCGGCAAGGGCTGCCTCAAGCAGATGGTCGAGGCTTATGAGCAGACCGGCGGCAATCTGATCTGCGCGCTCGAAGTGCCGATGGAGCAGACCTCAAGCTATGGCGTGCTGGACCCCGGTGCCCGCAATGGCGCGCTTACCGAGGTGAAAGGCCTCGTCGAGAAGCCCGCCGCAGGCACCGCGCCCTCCAACCTGATCATTGCCGGTCGCTATATCCTACAGCCCGAAGTGATGGCCCATCTCTCCCGCCATGAAAAAGGCGCCGGTGGGGAAATCCAGCTTACCGATGCGATGGCGGCGATGATCGGCAACCAGCCGTTCCATGGCGTGACTTTTGAGGGCCAGAGATTCGATTGCGGATCGAAGGCGGGTTATATCGAGGCCAATCTCGCCCTTGCACTGGAAAGCCCGGAAATCGGCGCACATATCCGCGAATTTGCGCGCAAGCTGGTGGGCTGATGCCGCACCGGCCTGGCTCCGATCGGCCCTAAAACTTTCCGTTGAGTGACAGGGGCGGGCTGGATCGCACCCGGTGCACCGCGCCCGAGCGTGAATAGGTGGCCCCACGCCTGCCGGCCACCCGCTCCAGCTCATGGCCGATAGTGGCCAGCATCGCGCTCGAAAGGTCGATCTGCCGCTCCAATATGGCGCTGTTGACCGTTGCCGCCTTGTGCAAATCCTCGCTGGCTTCGGTAAAGGCGCGGCGTTCATCACCATTAAGCGCGGCCATCCACCCGGAATTGGCACGGTGGAGCGCGGCGCACTGGGCCTCCATCCGGCTGGCGAGGCGGATTTTCGCCTGTGCGAGTGTGGCGGTGCCCGCTGCCGGGCCGGAAAGGGCGAGCAGTTCGCTCTCCTCCTCCATCAGGCGGATGAGATCTATCATCGTCTCGATCAGCGCGCAAAGCGGCCTTTCCATGCTCATGGCGTGTTGCCTCCTGTCTGTTGCAGACGGACGATCTCGGCGAGCACGCTGTCCGTTATGCCAAGGCCGCCGCCCCGCGTGATCGCCGCTCCGAGCTGTTCAGCGAGCACGCCCCGAAACATCGCCGCGCCATGCCCGCCGGAAAAGTCGCCCTGCGGTTCCGCGCTCTCCATCATCAGTTTGGTCATCTGGCCAATGAACACCGCCTCGAACGCCTGCGCCGCCGCGCGCGCTTTCGGGTCTGCTTGAGGCAGGTCAGAGGCGGGGGCATAGGCGGGGTCAGAGATGGGGCCAGAGATGGGGGCAGAGCGCACAGGATCGGTCATCATTGCACCTCGATTTCGGCCTGAAGCGCGCCAGCACTGCGCAACGCCTGTAATATGGTGATGAGATCGCGCGGAGAAACGCCGAGCCGGTTGAGGCTGGTTACCAGTGTCTTGAGGCTCTCGCCCTCCACCATCGCCAGCGATGCGCCGCCGCCATCATCCACCGCAACCTGGGTGCGCGGCAGCACTTGCGTCTGCCCGGCTGAGAGGGGACCGGGTTGCGAGGCGATGGGGTTTTCACTCACCGAGATGGTCAGCCCACCCTGCGCGATGGCGACGGGCGAGACGCGCACATCGGCGGTCATCACGACCGTGCCTGCCGCCTCGTTGACGATCACCCGTGCCGGGATGTCTACCTCGACGTTGAGATTTTCCACTTGCGCGATGCGCTCGACCAGCGCTGCGCCATCGGAGGCGGAGAGGCGCACGGTCGCCAGGTCCAGCATCTCCGCACTGCCGGGATATGCAGCGTTGATCGTCTTGGTGATCCGCTGCGCCGTGGTGAAATCCGGGTTGCGCAGCGCGAGTTTCAGGCTGGTCGCGGACTTGAGGGCATACGGCACTTCCCGCTCGATAATCGCGCCTGAGGCGATCCGCGCGGAGGTGGAAACACCCCGGCTGATGTTCGCGCCCGCGCCCTGCGCTTTGAAGCCCGATACCGCGACCGGACCCTGCGCCACGGCATAGATCTGCCCGTCCATACCCTTTAATGCCGTAACGAGCAGCGTGCCACCCTGTAGGCTGGTGGCATCGCCCAGCGCGCTCACCGTCACATCAATCTGGCTGCCCGCGCGGGAAAAGGGAGGCATCGCGGCGGTAACGGAGACAGCAGCAACATTCTGCGTTTTCATCTGCGCGGAGCGGACGTTGACGCCCATGCGCTCCAACATCGCCTGCATCGATTCCTCGGTGAAGGGCACGTTGCGGGTCTTGTCGCCCGTGCCCGCCAATCCTACAACCAGCCCATAGCCGATCAACTGGTTGGGCCGCACATTCTCCACGTCGACAACATCCTTGATGCGCGGCGCGGCAGCAGCACCCGATGGCCCCACCACCACGCCGGCCCACAGCAGACCTAGAGCGGCGAAGCGAAATTTTCGGAGCCTTTGCATCCCTCCTATTATAGAAGGGAGGAGGGCTGAAGCGTCAGCGCCCATGGCAATCAACCCCATTAGCACAAGCGCGCCAAGCGCCGCGACCCAGCAGGCAATCGCGTTGCTGCGCGAAGCGATGCCCATCGCGCATGCGGCCCAGCGATTGCTGGAAGAGAGCGCGGCCGCGCCGCCCGGCGGGCTGTCCGCGCCGTCCTCGCTGCAACCCCATCAGCAGATGCTCGGCTCGGTGCAGATGCTGGTGGCGCTCTCGGCGCTCAGCCCGCAGGAGGTGCGGCGCAAAGAGCAGCTTGCTCATGCCCGGCGCGGGTTGGGCGAACTGGAGCGGTTGCATCAGGAGCTGCTGGTGGGGCATGCGGGGCGCCCCACGCTCGAAGCACTGACAAGCTGGTTGCAGGAGAGGAAACAGACCGACAGCGCTGATGTTTTGCCGGACGACGCGCGCTTCGCCGCCCTGATGGACGAACTCGAGTTACGGGTGCGGGTGGAACTTGCAAAGTTCAATATCGAGGTTTGACCGTCCTTTCTGCGCCCGTCAGACGGAGCACATAGCTGATGATCTCCGCCACGGCAGCATAATGTTCCACCTTGATCGGTTGGTCTATCTCGACGCTGGCATGGAGCGCACGCGCCAGAGGCGGGCTTTCCACCACAGGGATGCGATGCACGGCGGCGAGTGCGCGGATCTTGAGCGCAATATTGTCCTGTCCTTTGGCAACGACTATCGGCGCCCGCATCGCGCCATGATCGTATCGCAACGCGACAGCATAATGGGTGGGATTGGTAATGATGACACTAGCCGTGGGCACCGCCGCCATCATCCGTCGCCGCGCCCGCGCCATGCCGATCGCACGGATGCGGGCCTTGAAATGGGGATCGCCCTCGTTTTGCTTATGCTCGTCCCTTACTTCCTGGTGGCTCATGCGCATCCGCGCAAACCACGCCCGGCGCTGATAAGTTAGATCCGCAACAGCAAGCGCCGCCACCAGCATTGCCACGATGCGCAGCATGTCCGTCACTACGCTGGCAGAGTAGCGACTTACCGTGCCAGCGTCCGCGCCTGTGAAGCGATCCAGCCCTTTCAGCGCGGGCCAAGCCGTTAGCCCCACAACCAACGCGACGAATGCGAATTTCCCGAGTGTCTTGACGAACTCGACCCACGCCTGCTTGCCGAACAGGCGCTTTGCCCCGGCGAGGAGCGAGAGGCGATCCCATTTGAGTTTGAGACGCTCCATGGAGAGGGTTGGCTGCCCCTGCAGCAGCAGACCTGCCACGGCCGCACCGGTAGTCAGCAGCAGGATAGGCCCGGTGGCGAAGAGCATATCCGCCAGCAGGGTGCGGGCAAGTCGTTGCGCAGTGCTGCTGGTCAGCATTGCCTCGCCTGCGCCCGCCCACAGCCTGCCGCACAGCAGCGCAAGCCGTTCAGCCGCTGCCGCGCCGAGCCATGCCACGATTATCAGAAGGCATGTAAACATCGCCGTATGGCGCATCTCGGGCGCGGAGGGCACATCGCCGCGTTTGCGAGCATCCTCCAGTTTCTTTGGTGTTGGGTCTAACGTTTTTTGGTCTGTTTCAGCCATAAGATCAGCCTGTCAGCGCGCGCGCCCATGCGGCCATGCGTATCGCGAAGCCGGTGAGGCTGGTGGCCAGCACCGCAGCCGTGACCGCGAGGCCCATTGCGATCGAAAGCGGCTGCGCGATGAAGAAGAGCTGCAACTGAGGCGCAAGCCGCGCGGCGAGGCCCAGTGCGGTGTTGAACACAATCCCGTAAATGACGAGCGGCGCGGCTAGGCCTAGACCAAGCGCCATAGCGCCGCTCGCGGCGTTTAGCGCCAGTTGCGCGAAATCGGTAGCGGAAACCCATTCACCGATCGGAAAAACAGTGTAGCTTTCCACTAGCATGCCTATCCATAAATGATGCACCCCAAGGCCCATGCACAGCAGAAGCGCGGAGATACTTATGAAGCGCGCCAGCAGCGGCACTTGCCCACCGGCAGACGGATCTTGCACCAACCCGGTAGTAAGGCCCACCTGAAGGCTGATGATCGCGCCCGCTATCGTGATGGCGAGGAACATAAGCCGCACCACCCCTCCCAGCATCATGCCAGTCAGCAGCTCGACAAGCAACAGATGTGCCTGCGCCGCGTTGCCATCCATCGCGGCATCCGTCACTCTGGCCATCTGCCCGTTCATCAGCCCCAGAATCCCCCCTGCCAGCGCCAGTGCGATGAGCAGCCGTATCCTTCCCGGCACTGCATCGTCGGAAAAGCCGGGTAGCAGCATCAGCATTGCCCCCATGCGCGCGAACACCAAGGTATAAAGAGCTATGATGCGCGGCAGATCGGGCGCAAGCGCTCCAAGAGCCTCCATCGCCTCAAGGCCCGATGATGCGGGCTGACAGTTCCGCCATGAAGGCTGATAGCGCCGCGCCAATCATCGGCAGGCTTAGCAGCAACACCACGCCTATACCGATCAGCTTCGGTACGAAGGTCAGCGTCATCTCCTGTATCTGCGTCAGCGCCTGAACGAGGCCGATGGCCACGCCAATGACCAGCGCGGCACCCAGCATCGGTCCGGAGATAGAGAGCAACAGGATGAGCGCGGCACGGGCAAGGGCGAGCATGTCCGCAGGGGCAAGATCAGCGGTCATATCTGTAGACGCATGATTTCGTTGTATGCGTTCACCACCCTGTCCCGCACCGCGACCATGGTGTCGAGCGCCGTTTCGGCCGCGCCGATGGCGGTGGCGACGTCAATCAAGTCACCCTTGCCCGCCACCTGTCGTATGCTGGCGCTTTCCGCCTTGGAGAGCGCATCGCCGACCTGTCCGACCGCGCTGGCAACCATCTCGCCAAATTCAGCGCCTGAGCCTTGCGAACCGGCAACAGGAGAGGGGAGGGGTTGAGGCGCGCTGCTCGTCACTACACCGCGTGCGCGGCCATAGGCGGAGAGGGCATCCAGCGTACCGAGTGCGTTCACCATCGCAACTCTCCTTTATTTCAACAGGTCGATGGTGCGCATCGTGAGGGTGCGCGCGGCCTCTATGGCGTTCAAGTTTGCCTCATAGCCGCGCTGCGCCGCTTTCATGTCCGCAGTTTCGGTGAGCGCATTGACATTGGGCATCAGCACATAGCCTTTGGCGTCCGCCGCCGGGTTGCCTGGTTGGTAGGCGCGCGGGAAGGCACTCCTGTCACCCTTGATCGTGGTGACGGATACCTGGGTGGCACCGCTCGCCCGGTTCATCTCTGCGCGGAAGCTGGGGATGCGGCGGCGATAGGGCTGCCCACCGGGGCCGGCAGAAACCGAGTCCGCATTGGCGAGATTTTCCGCGATTACCCGCATGCGCAGCGATTGCGCGCGGAGGCCGCTCGCGGAAACTTGAACCGACTTTTCGAGATCCATGAAGTGTCTCCTTGCCTCGTCTTATAGGCAATAATTTCCGGGTTACGGACGGAAGGCGGCAGAATTTTCCTATTATGGCTGAAGAGAGGATTGTCTTGTGTCAGCGATCAACGATGTCGAAGTGGAGCTGTCGATCGTGCTGGGCGCGACCCGGCTGCCGGTGCGCGAAATTCTGGCGATGAGCCGGGGCGCGATGATCCCGCTCGATTGCAGCCAGGACGAACCGAGTATCGTGATGGTCAATGGCCATATGATCGCGCGTGGACAGATATTGGTGGAGGAGGATCGCATGTCGCTCGAAATCACCGATGTTATCCGCCGCAGGCGTTGAGACGACATGGATATCCTCCAGATCGTCCGCGCGCTCGGGGCCCTTTCTGCTGTGTTGACCTTGCTGGGAGCGGCCCTGTGGATAGTGCGACGCATGGAGCCATCCCATGCGGGCCGTTTCGGCGGCAGACGGGTATCACGGCTTGGCCTGGTAGAGCGTATCACGCTGGACCAGAAGCGCAGTCTGGCGCTGATACGCAATGGCGCCGCGCAGCATCTGCTATTGCTTGCCCCCGAAGGAAATATGCTGCTCGGCGAAGGGGCGAGTAAGGCAGAACAGCCCATGGTGATTGATTTAGCCGCCTGTCGTCTGCTCGCCAGCGCAGTGCCGCTACCACCCACGCCCGTGCAGCCTTTATGGCCAGATCTACCCCTCATTCACCGCCGTTCGCCGGGCAAACCTGTGCACGATCCCCTTCCCCTTCGCCTCATATGAGTCTTGATCTCAGCCAGTTCGAGATGAGCCGCCATCTGGTGCAGCTCGTTATCGGCCTAACCGTGCTCAGTCTCGCGCCGGGCATATTGATGACGGTGACGAGCTTTACACGTATTGTCGTCGCGTTATCCCTGTTGCGCACCGGGTTGGGCGCACCGGGGGTGCCGCCCAATCCAGTCATCATCAGCCTCGCGCTGTTTCTCTCCTTTTTCGTAATGCAGCCAACCTTCGAAAAGGCGTGGATGCAAGGGGTCGCGCCCTATGCGGATGGAAAAATCGACGAGAAGGCGGCGCTGGAACTTGCTGGCGCGCCCTTGCGGGATTTCATGATGGGGCAGGTGCGGCATGAGGACCTGGCGCTATTCGTGCAGCTTTCGGGCAAGCCCGCGCAGGAGCGCGCCCGTGTTTCGATGGGGGCGCTGATCCCTGCCTTTATGATTTCAGAGCTGCGTCGCGCGTTCGAGATCGGTTTTCTGCTGTTGCTGCCCTTTCTCGTGATCGACCTGGCTGTTTCCGCGGTGCTGATGGCGATGGGCATGATGATGCTGCCTCCGACCAGCATCGCGCTGCCGATGAAGATCATCTTCTTCGTGCTGGTTGATGGGTGGGCTTTGGTCGCAGGATCGTTGGTGAAAAGTTTTGGGGCCGGATGATAGTGACAATCGGGCCTCTCATGCCCATATACCGACTTAGATGCTCACAAGGGATAGAACGATGGTCCGAATCCTGCCGCGATTGTTGCTCGTTGTTACCGCTGCTTCCTTTTCTTTCACGGCGCAGGCCGCGGACCCTGCAAAGGGCAAGACGCTCTTCCAGGCGCAATGCGCCTTATGCCATGGTGTTACTGCCACGGCGCGCGGTATCGGGCCTACTCTGTTTGGTGTTGTCGGTCGTAAGGCGGGCACGGTGCCGGGCTTTGCCTATTCTCCGGCAATGAAGAAGTGGGGCAATATCTGGAAACAGCCTGTGCTGGATAGCTATATCACGGCACCGATGAAGCTAGTTCCGGGGTCACGCATGCCCTATGCGGGCCTGAAAGATGCTACCAAGCGCGCGGATCTCGTCGCCTATCTCGCTACCCTGAAATAGCGGGCGCTCAGACCGGCTTCGCGCCCATTACGATGACGCGCATTACGGCCCCATGGCCGAGAGCCTCATCCGCCGCCGTCTGAACGATACGCGCGAAAACACGCAGGTCCGGCAGGATATGATCAGGCCCGGAGGCCATCGGGGTATTCCATGTGCGCAGGTTGATGGCATGCAGCAAGAGCGGCAGCTTGCCTGTGACTTCCGCTTCCCTATCCGCCATCACTTCCAGCTGCACTTCGAAATTGGCATAGCCTGACAATCGGCCATCCGAGGCAACGATAGGGGCAAGGATGGTTCCCCCCGGCACAAAAAGGGTATCGGCCTCGGTTGGCTTCGTTGCGGCCTTGGGTGGTGGCGGACCCAGCCATCGCGCTATACCATAGGCGGCTCCTGCGCCTGCGCTCAGTCCGAGCAGGAGAAGGATAAGCAGGAGGAGAAGTTTTTTCATCTCGCCGCTTCTTTCAGAAGGCGAAGCTGCTGTCGGTTGGCAAGGCCGATCGGTCCGCAAGCAGCACGATGGTGATGCGCCGGTTTTCCGCCCTTTCAGGTTGATCGGGATAGACCGGCCGCGTTGCCGCCATCGCTACCACCTGCGTGAAACAGTCTGCCGCCACGCCGCTGGCGATGAGGGTATTACGCGCCGCGAGTGCTCGCGCGCCCGAAAGTTGCCAGTTTGCGTCGCTGTTACCGCCGCTGCCGTCGGTATGGCCTTCCACCGCAATATTGACCTGGATGCCGCGGAGCTTCGCCGCCATCCGGGAAAGAACCGATCGGCCATAGGCGTTCAGGGTCGCGCTGTTGCCTTGGAACATGGATTGGCGGTCGGTATCCATCAGGCTGACGCGCAGTTCGTCCCGCCCCATACCGGTCATGAAACTGGCGGGCGCTGCATGCTCCTGTGGCACGGCGTCGAGCGCCACCTTCAGCTCCTGCGCCAGCACGCGCAGCGCGGCGCTCGGCACATCGGCGCTGCCCCCGCGCGCCACGCCTGCGGAGGCGGCTGTCATTGCGGGGGTTCCGCTGGGCGCGCGGCTATCTGCCTGATTACGCTGGGTATGACCGCCTGTGCCGGGAGAGTTGCTGGCCCCGGAGGTGGTGCCGGTCGCTTGAGGGGCGCTAGGGGGCCCCGGCGTAAAATATTCGGCGAGGCCTTTTAATTGCTCCTTGTCCGGACTGGAAATGAGCCACAACAGCAGGAAAAACGCCATCATCGCAGTCACGAAATCGGCATAGGCGACCTTCCATGCGCCACCATGATGGCCGCCGCCGACCACCTTCTTGACCCGCCGGATTACTACCGGCGCAGGCTGTTTGTCGGAGCCGGCCATGGGGTTCAGGTCAGCTCGCCAAGGACTTGGCGCAGGCGCTGTTGCAGCAGATCGAGCCGCACAAGCCCCAGTGCATCGGTAGAGCACATGCCTTCCGATAGCCGATCGAGCATTGCCGCGCTTTCATCCGCCTGCTGGGCAAGGGCATCGAACAACTGTAGTCTATCGATATGACGGGCAGCAAAATGCTCATCGGCGCACAGGCTGGCCGCCAGATGTTCCAGATGATGCCGCATCTCGCGCCATTCATTAGCCATCGCAGTGCACAGCGGGTAGACGGAAGGATGAAAGGCCATGGGTCACCATAGGGGCTTGAGGAGAAGCGGGCGCTTCATCAGGCGAACAGCTCGACATCATTGCTGGCAGGTGGCCGGGCTGGCTGCACTGCGCGTATCGGCGGTGCTTGCGCCACGAGCGTGCAGGCGGCGGTCCCTTCCCAGGCGCGAAACTCGACTTTGCGCGCTTGTGTGCCGCCGACATTGGTTTGGCTCACCGGGATGCTCTCGGTCTTGAGAAATCGTAGCGCGAACTCCGCGTTGCGGGTGCCAATCGGCCCGAACGCCGCCTGGATGTTGCCGCCGCCAAACACCTGTGCGCTGAGGCGATGGCGCGATGCACCCCGCTGCATCATCGCGTTGATGAGCAGTTCCATGGCATGCAAACCATAGCGGTTCATGTCTGCCACGGCGACATTCTGGTGCGGGCCGGGTTCTCCCAACAGAAAGTGGTTCATTCCGCCGATATGGGCGATCGGATCATGCAGGCATACCGCGATGCAGGAACCGAGCAGGGTAGAGATGACCACATTCGGCTCGTTCACCACGGCGTTTTCACCCTGGATGATTGCAATGCGTTTTGCCGGGAGGCGCATGGTCATCAGCTCAGCTCCCCGAATACCCGTTCGATTTTCTCCTTGAGTGCTGCGGGTGCAAAGGGCTTCACCACATAATTGTTGACGCCCAGTTCTGCCGCCTTCTGCACCACGGATTTTTCAGAACTGCCGGTCAGCATGATGAACACCGTCTTGCCGATGATCGGATCAGCGCGCACCGCCTTCAGGAATTCCAGCCCGTCCATATCGGGCATATTATAGTCCGAGATGATGAGGTGAACCCGGTCATTTTGCACGGCGGGCAGAGCTTCCAGTGCGCTCGCTTTGTCGCGCACGTCGCGGAAGCCCAGATCCTGAAGCGTGCGCCGGATCATCGCGCGCATGCTGGTCTGATCATCGACGACCATCACCTTGATTGCGGAAGCAGCCGGCATATCAACATATCCCCATTGGTTCACGGCAGGCGCGGAGCAAGGCTTTGGGCAGGGCATCAAGGCTGATCTCGCGCGTAACCGCGCCGAGCAACTTCGCAGCACGCGGCATGCCGTATATGACGCAGCTTCCCTCATCCTGCCCCAGGGTGAGGGCGCCTGCCTTGCGGAGCGCATGCAGACCCTGCGCGCCATCCTTGCCCATGCCGGTCATGATAACGCCAATGGCCTTTCGCCCAAGTGGGGCGCAGCTTTTGAACAGTATATCTACAGACGGGCGGTGACCCGATACCGGAGCGGTGGGACGCAGGCGCAAATGGCCATGCCTTCCACCGGAGAGTTCCATATGCGCGTCGGAGCCGGGGGCGATGTAGACGGTGCCGGCTTGCAGCTTCTCTCCATCGCGTGCCTCCGTAACCCGCATCGGGCAGGTGCGATCAAGCCGCGCAGCAAACCCCTTGGTGAACATGCCGGGCATGTGCTGCACCACCAGCGTGGGCGGAATGTCCGGCGGCAGTGCGGAGAGCAGCGAGAACAGTGCCTCGACCCCGCCGGTCGAGGCGCCAATCGCGATCACCAGCTCAGGGTCGCACCCGCCAGCCGAAAGCGCGTGACGCGGCCTGTCATGGTTGATCGCGCGCATGGTGGACCGGGCCGCCGCCTTCACTGTCTCCCGCAATGTGCGCGCTTCGCGCAGCAGCGCCTCCGGCCCGCCCGCCGGCTTGCCGATGCATTCCACCGCGCCAAGACGCATCGCCTCGATCGTCGTGTCGGTGCCCTTGGCCGTCAGCGAAGAGCACATGACTACCGGCATGGGACGCAGGCGCATGATCTTTTCGAGGAAGGTGATGCCGTCCACTCCCGGCATCTCGACATCGAGCAGCAACACGTCCGGGTTGAGATCCTTCAGCATCCGCCGCGCGATCTCGGCATCCGCGGCCGCGCCAACGACATCTATGCGCGGGTCAGATTGCAATATTTTCTTGAGGATGGCGCGCATCGAGGCGCTGTCATCCACGATCAACACACGAGTGCGCTGGGCAACGGGCACATTCTCTCTCACCGCATCGTCTCCGGTTTGCGATACATGGTATGGCCGCAGGGGATCATGAAATCCTTCGCCTTGCTGAGGAGTCGCTCGCTATGGCCGATATAGAGCGCGCCTCCTGGCGCAAGCTGTGCGACCAGGCGCATCTCCAGCTCCGTTTTGGCCTCCTCGTTGAAATAGATCATGACGTTGCGGCAGAAGATCGCCTCGAACGTGTGGCGCCACGGCCAGCGCTCGAACAGGTTGAGCTGCGATGCGGTGACAAGGTTGCCCGCTTCGGGGGCAATGGCAAAGCCGTCCTTCGCGTCGCGCGTCCATAGCTTGCGGTAAGGCTGAGGAATCTGCTCCAGATGCCCTTTCGGGTATTCCGCCTTGCGCACCGCCTTCACCATTTCTTCTGATATATCGGTGGCAAAAAGCTGTAAGCCCGCGCTGCGCACCCATTGCGCCTCGCGCAGATCCTGACCAAGCAGTGTCATGGCGATGGTGTAGACCTCCTCGCCCGAGGAACTGGCGGCGGACCAGATGCGCACCGGCTCGCGCGCGCTTCGGCCTCGCCAGAAGGGCACCATCTCCTTGTGAAGATGGTTGAAATGATGCTGCTCGCGGAAGAAATGGGTGTGATTGGTGGTCAGCAGCTCGATCATCTGCCGCCGCTCGGCGAGGTCGCGTCGCACCAGCGCAACATAGTCGGAAAAGCTTTTCAACCCCTGTTCCCGCAA
>JAGNYO010000068.1 GCA_017984895.1 Sphingobium sp.
ATCATGTTTGGCCGCCTCAAGGACTGGCGTCGCGTCGCAACCCGCTACGACAGATGCCCAACAGTCTTCCTCTCCGCCATCGCTCTCGCCGCCACTGTCCTCTTCTGGCTATGAGTCCTGACCCTAGAACCAGTGAGAAAGCGCAAATGGGTCGTATAGATGTCACCTATGCCGGTTCATTTCCAGCGCCTCCATCTTGGTCGTCTATACAGGATGATCTGCCGCTCCAAAACCAGATAGCTTTGTGCCACACCTGACAAGCGGGCCTATGCAAGGTATCCAGCGAACTGGCAGGTCGTTGTAATGGTCGTTTGCAATAGCCATATAGCAATCACGCCTTTTCGCTCGTGTGAGCGCAATTCTGTCCGGCGGTGTCTCTTCACGATCAGAAATTCATTTGATTGGCTTTCCTGAGGCAGGAAACGCAATCGCCGTGCCAGGGGTTATCGACAGCCTGACATGAGTGATCCTGAAAGACCCGCCTTATGATCGCCTATTTCCTGCTCGTGCATCGTTATCCCGCCCAGTTCAAACGTCTTTTTAGGGCGATTTATGCACCTGGAAATCAGTATGTTGTGCATGTTGACAAGACCTCCGGCACCAGCCTGGCGGATGAAGTTTCCGACTTCTTGGCGCCCTATCAGGGTGTTGCAATCCTAGAAGCAAAAAACGCGCTGTGGGGCGGTTATAGTCTTGTCGATGCAGAATTGCGCGGAATGACCCGTTTGCTGGAGATGGACAGCGGATGGACGCACTACATCAATCTTTCAGGGCAGGATTTCCCATTAAAGAGTCAAAACTACATCCGTCAGTTCTTCGCCGCCAACCCCGGCAAACAATTTATTCGCGCGCTCGATCAGCGCAAGGAACGACCCGACACTCTGAACCGTATCAGCCAGTTTTTCATCGAGGATAACGACAGGATGACGGCGACGGATGGCGCGCGCGCCTATCTTTCCGGCGATACACCTTTCATCGGCACACAGTGGAAAGCTGTGACCCGCAGTTTTTGCGAATATGTCTGCCATGATCCACGGGCCGAGCGTTTCAAGTCATTTTATCGCAACAGCTTCATCGCGGACGAAGCCTTCTTCCAGACTGTGATCATGAACAGCGGCGATCAGGGTATTGTCATGAACGACGATTTGCGGATGATCGACTGGGTTCCGGACGGGGACATCAAACTGCGCCCGCGTAATTATGATGCCCGTGATATGGATCAGTTACGCGCCAGCACCGACCTTTTCGCGCGCAAATTTGATGCGGAGCAGGACACCGAAATCCTGACGCTGCTTGAGCGTCATCTCCAATCACCCGACGCGAATATCTATCGGCCATCGATCGATGCAACGCAGCCGACAACATATTCTCCAAATGCACTCGAACCGGATATGGTTGCCGCATGACACGCGGAACCCGCCATCCAAATCTATCGCCATTGAAAGGATAAGCTCATGGCCAAATCGCAGAAAAAATCGAACCGCGAAATCCGCAAGCCCAAAGCGGAAAAGCCGAAATCCAATGCGTCCAATCCTACGCCTACAGATAAGCGCGGAGTGGTTCCCGGCCTTGAAAACATGAAGCGCTAAGGATCGTTATACATGCGCGTATCAGCAAGTTTTTGCAGAGAGCAGCAAGCCTCGCAGATTGACAAGGCTGCCAATGAACCGTTGGAAAACAGACGAAAAATTGCGCTTGCCGCCGCAATGGCCTGGGGCGCGGAAGTTATTTTAGCCGAAAAGCGCGCATTGAAGCTGGAGCGGCTCGATAAGCTTGACGCAGAAATAGCCCTGGAATTCGCGAACGAAACAGAGACGTTCTCGGGGGATTGAGCGCAGTCAGCTTCTCCTACGGCTTCTTGTTGTGATCGCCCTTCAATTCAGGGGCGTCGGCGCCAAGGCCAGGGGGGCAATTCGCTGTACACCCTTCGTAGTCATCGCAGGCTATTCCTCCGCCCAACAGCCGCCGTTGCTCAGGGATAGCGCCGATCCTTGGCAACCCGGTCAGGCAAGATCAACTGTAGAGGCGATCATGGGCTATCTGGATTCACGCACGCCCTCAGGCGACTAATCCGTCGTCGCATGATGTGAGGCCAGCGATTCGATTCAGCCTTCTCGCACGCACCGTTCGCGGATTTATTTCTCTACCAAAGATGAAGAGAAATAAATCCGCGACGAGTTGAGGGATTCGCCTATTTTACTACTCAAATAATAGACATATTATCCACAGCCATTCGAGACACTCAGGACATCTGGAAGGGGCGTGGGAAAATGCGTCGTAATATATTGAAAATTATAGGATATGCGCTTTTGGTCAGTGGAGGCTTGCCGTTGGTGTCTGCCCCGACTGAGGCCGCACCGGCACAACTGCTCAATGTTTCCTATGACCCTACCCGGGAGTTATACGCTGCGATTAACGGAGCATTCGCTCAAGACTGGAAGGCCAAGACAGGCCAGAATGTGACCATCCGTCAGAGCCATGGCGGCTCCGGTAAACAGGCTCGCTCGGTGATCGACGGATTGCAGGCCGATGTGGTGACACTGGCACTGGGCTACGACATTGACGCGATCGCGAAACGCGGTCTGATCAAGCCGGGCTGGCAGGCGGAGCTGCCCAATAACAGCGCGCCTTCTTACTCGACCATTGTATTTCTGGTCCGCAAGGGCAATCCGAAAGGCATCAAGGACTGGAACGATCTTGCCAAGCCCGGCGTGTCAGTCATCACCCCCAATCCCAAGACCAGCGGCGGTGCGCGCTGGAACTTCCTTGCGGCATGGGGCTATGGCCAGAAAACCTATGGCTCCGGGGTGAAGGCATTCGAGTTTGTCAGCAAGATCCTGAAGAATGTCCCCGTGCTCGACAGCGGCGCGCGCGGCGCGACCACTACCTTCGTCCAGCGCGGGCAGGGGGATGTGCTGATCGCCTGGGAAAACGAGGCATTGCTCGCCACGCAAAAACTGGGCGCGGGCAAGTTCGAGATTGTTACGCCGTCGATATCGATCCTCGCGGAGCCGCCAGTGGCGGTCGTGGACGCGAACGTCGACAAGCATGGCACCCGTGCGGCGGCAACGGCTTACCTCAAATATCTTTATACCCCAGCCGCACAGGAGATTATCGCGCGCAATTTCTATCGCCCGCGCGATACCGCTGTCGCCGCAAAATATAAGCGCTATTTCAAGAATATTCCGTTGCTCAGCATAGACCGGCATTTTGGCGGGTGGGGTAAGGCGCAGGCGACATTCTTCAACGATGGCGGCCTGTTCGATCAAGCCTTCGAAGCCGCGAAACGCTGAGCACCGCTTGCTCGGACACTCCAATAGCAAACGATGGGCCTGCATGCCCACTCCATGCACCCGGCGGGGCTTGTCCCCCCTTGTCCCGACCGGGGGCACCTATTCTATAAACAGGGAACCAAGATGAAACATTTGCTCCTGGCATCTGCCGCCATACTCGCCTTGCTGCCATCTGTCGCGGTTGCGCAGACAACGGACAGCTCTCCCATCGACAGCGTATTGCCCGCGGATGACACCGCCAATGTCGCTACCCCAGCGGCACCGGCAAGCACGGGCAATGCTGTCCTTGATCGCCTCAACGCGATGGAGGCACGTATCCGGCAGCTTGAGAGCCGCAATACGGAACTGGAGCAACAGGCTTCCGAGACGCAGAACCGGGTTCAGAACGTGGAAGTGCGCGCGGCCAAAGCCGCTCAGCCGGGCGTTGTGCCAACCTATGCAGACGTGACCGACAGTTTCACCTTTAAGCCGCGCGGCGTGCTTCAGATCGACTATGCGACGTTTAACGAGCGGCAGGGCGGGTATCAATTCAGTGATGGCACAGACCTGCGCCGCGCGCGCTTCGGATTTGAAGGCACAGCCTACAAGCGTTTCAAATGGAGACTGGATGCCGAATATGTGAAGCAGGCGGTCAACCTGCTGGATGCCTATATTTCCTACACCATCAACCCGAAATGGTCGGTTACACTGGGGCAGCATAAAGCGCCCTATGGATTGGAGGCGAATACATCGGATGCCAACAACACCTTCTTCGAACGCTCGCTGGCCAGCAACACCTTCGGCGCTGTAGGCGCGGAACGCAGGCTCGGGCTGTCGCTCGCCTACAATACGGACAAGCTCAACGCGGCGGTGGGGGTGTTTGGCGGCGCAGAGGGCATTACGCGCAATGCGACCACCAGGGACGAACCTTATGGCGTCAATGCGCGTATAACCTTCGATCCCATCCTCGATACCGGCCGGGTGGTACATGTCGGTGCGTCGGCCTATCATGTCAGCCATTTCGGCAACAAGGCCCTCACCTTGTCGGATCGCCCGAACGTCCGCGTCGATGGCGGCACACTGTTCTCCGTGCCGCTCACCAATGTCCAGTCCGGCGATTATCTTGGCGCGGAAGGCGCGCTGGTGTTTGGCCCCTTCTCGGTTCAGGGCGAATATGGCACGCTCAAGCTGGACAGGCTCGGCGCTCTGACGTCGCTGGAGTTCGCAGGGTTCAATATATTTGGTAGTGTGTTCCTCACTGGCGAATCCCGCAGCTTCAAGGGCGGCAATGTGGATAAGCTCAAACCATTCTCCGATTTTGATCCGGCCAACGGCAAATGGGGCGCGGTGGAGCTGGCCGCACGCTATGATGAAATAGATTTGACCGACCCGGCACTTGGCGCCGCCATCAGCGCCAGCAACCCCAACGGTCGCAAGGCGCATAGCTGGACTGGCGCACTGAACTGGTATCTCAATCCCAATTTCCGGGCGTCCTTCAACTATATCCGCTTCACCGGCCGCAACTCCGGCCTTGTCTCCACAGGCATTGGCACCAGCAAGGGCGACGTGTTCGCATCGCGTCTGCAAATCGACTTCTGATATTTTCCAAGGGGGGAAAATGAAAAGACATTCCGCATTGCCCGGCTTCGGGCTAAGTATGGGGCTGACCCTGTTCTGGGTCAGCGCCATCGTTATCATACCCTTATCCGCCGTATTCTTCCGTTCGTTCAGCGACGGGCTGGATCATTTCTTTGACGCGGGGTTTTCCGCGCGCGCAATGGCGAGCTACAGGGTCGGTTTCGGCGCGGCGGCGATCGCTGCTGCGGTGAACGCCCTGTTCGGCCTGCTGATCGCCTGGGTGCTGGTGCGGCTCAAATTTCCGGGCAGGCGGCTGCTTTCCGCATTGATCGACCTGCCCTTCGCCCTACCGACAGCCGTCGCGGGCATCGCGCTCACGACGATCTATGCGGATACGGGGTGGATCGGCGCTATCCTAAGCCCGCTCGGCATTCCGGTGGCCTATCATCCGCAGGGTATCGTCGTCGCGCTTACCTTCATCGGCTTGCCGTTCGTGGTGCGCACAGTAGAGCCGGTGCTCATGGATCTCGACACCGCCTACGAAGAGGCCGCCGCGACGCTGGGCGCCAATCGCAGCCAGCGCTTCTTTCATGTCGTCCTGCCGGAGATCGCGCCCGCCCTGCTGGCGGGTTGCGCCATGGCCTTTGCGCGTGGGGTGGGCGAGTATGGCTCTGTCATCTTCATTGCCGGCAACATGCCGATGGTGTCGGAAATCCCGCCGCTGCTGATCGTGACGCAGCTTGAGCAATATGACTATGCTGGCGCCTCGGCAATCTCGGTCGTGATGCTGCTCTTCTCGTTCGCGGTGCTGGCCGTCATCAACCGGCTGCAGGCCCGTATCGCGGGGAGGGCGGTGGCATGAAACCCTTTATGCAACCTGGCCGTTCGCCGACAGAAGGTCCGCTCTGGCTGCGCGCGGGATTAATCCTGATCGCACTCGGCTATGCGGGGCTGATGCTGTTGCTGCCGCTCGCGACGGTGTTCGTCGAAGCATTCGGCCAAGGCCTCGCGCCCTATCTCGAAGCATTGAAAGAACCGGATACCCTGAGTGCGATCCGGCTTACCTTGCTTGTCGCAGCGATCAGCGTGCCTCTGAACCTCGTTCTGGGGCTGGTGATGGCCTGGACGGTGACGAAACATGACTTCCGCTTCAAATCCTGGCTTCTCACCATCATCGACCTGCCTTTCTCCGTCTCGCCCGTCGTCTCGGGCCTCATCTATGTTTTGGTGTTCGGTGCGCAGGGATGGATCGGCCCATGGTTGGAAGAACGCGGCATCACGGTGATTTTTGCGGTGCCGGGTATCGTGCTGGCGACTGTGTTCGTGACCTTCCCGTTCGTCGCGCGGCAGATCATCCCGCTGATGGAGGCGCAAGGCCGCGCGGCCGAGGAAGCCGCCGTCTCGCTGGGCGCGAGCGGGTGGCAGACGTTCTGGCACGTTACCCTGCCCGACATAAAATGGGCTCTGCTCTATGGTGTATTGCTGTGCAATGCCCGCGCAATGGGCGAATTCGGCGCGGTATCGGTCGTCTCCGGCCATATCCGGGGCGAGACGAACACCATGCCTCTGCACATCGAGGTGCTCTATGACGATTATAACTTCGTTGGCGCCTTCGCTGTGGCCTCGTTGCTGGCGGGCCTCGCGATCCTCACTCTCATCGTCAAGAGCCTGCTCGAATGGTGGCATGGCGACGAAATCAAGGCAAAAGGACATTGATATGGCTATCGAAGTCAACAACATCGCCAAGGGGTTTGACGGTCACGCCGCCCTGAAGGACGTGTCGCTCCATGTGGATCATGGGAATTTCGTGGCGCTGCTTGGGCCGTCTGGATCGGGCAAGACTACATTGCTGCGCATCATTGCCGGTCTGGCGTTCGCCGATAGCGGGCAGGTCGTCATGGGCGGGCGGGACATGACCACGATGCCGGTGCAGGGGCGCGGTATCGGCTTCGTGTTTCAGAACTATGCGCTGTTCCGGCATATGACGGTGGAGAACAACATCGCCTTTGGTCTAAACATGATGAAGCGCGGCGAGCGCCCGGCGAAAAGCGCGATCAAGGATCGAGTCGGGGAGCTGCTCGATCTGGTGCAGATGCCGGGCCTCGGCGGGCGCTATCCTGCCCAGCTATCAGGTGGGCAGCGCCAGCGTGTCGCGCTCGCCCGCGCCATTGCACGTAATCCGCGCTACTTGCTGCTTGATGAACCTTTTGGCGCACTCGATGCCAAGGTCCGCAAAGACCTGCGCGCTGCGCTGCGCGATATTCATGACCGGCTGGGCGTCACTACCTTATTCGTGACGCATGACCGAGAGGAAGCCTTCGCGCTGGCGGATAAGGTGGCGCTTTTGAACGGCGGGCGGATCGCGCAATATGCAGCCCCCGCCGAGATCCTCAGCGCACCTGCCGACGCGTTCGTCAGGGAGTTCCTGGAGTGATGGCTCGCCCCACATATTCGCCGGTCCATGTTCATACAACGGAGGGATATTGATTTCAGAAAAGAACAGGCGGCCGTGTTCCGGGAGGTGACACAGCGCGCTGTTGCCGATTTTCGAAAATGGGAGCAACCAGTTTCGGCGTAAACCCCGATCGGGCAGGCCTGAGTTCGTCCTCGCTCATGAGAAGAGGTGCCGCGAACCATGCGACGAGCGGCGTCAGGAGTAACAGGATCAGCGCCGCAACGCCGCACCAGACCGGAGGCAGGGCAAACGCTGCTATAGCGAGGATGGGCATGGCGAAAAATGCCCATACGAGCGGAAGCATTATGGCGCCGACCAGACAGCGCGTCGACCATTGTCCTTGCGTGAGAAATGCGGCAGCCTCGCGCTTTTGACGTTGCCAAAAGCAGTGGAACCTCCGGATCATGCTTGGATTTCCCAGGGACGGGCTGTTATGGGCCTGCGCGAGAGCTTGTGGCAGAAGGGCGGCAAGATGCCGGTTGGTCAGCTCGGCCGCGTGCGGGGTAAGCGCGATGCGCGTGCCATCAGGAAGCATGAGAACAACCGCAGACCCCCCGTTCGTCACCATACTCAACACCGGAGTGGCAAAAGCGACAAATTTCTTCTCGGCCATCTATTATCTCTCGTGCCTCTTCGTCGCGGATTTTTTCGTCCGGCCAACGCGCTCGCAGACAGGGCCATATGCCAGGCGCAGCGACCTGCGACATCGAACAGCTTTCCTGTTCAAAGGCATAGAGGGCCGAAAGTTCCGCTGATGCCTGGGAAATGAGGCTAATTGTTATCGGATGTTCGACCGGCTGCGGGTCATCCCGTCGCCCGACCATGGCGCGATGAGACTTTTCCTCTGTTTTATATTATCGAGAGGGGCTTGTAAGAGGCGGCGTATCCGGATCGGCGCGGCATGCTCCGTCTGGCATCTGGAAACGGCAATTGCGGGTTCCGTAATGCTCCAGCACAATTTCCAGAAGCATTTTCCACTGCTCCCGCAACAAAACTATTCTTTGGGTTTCGCCGGTGTCGGGATTGTGGGATGCAAGGACTATGGTCCCTCTATCCATAAGGGTCACAGTCAGTTCATGGCCATCGCCCTCAGCGTCACCGATATGCCTGATTGAAAAAGACATGTTCTCACCTATGATTGCGGGTCCCCGCTGCAAGATATTATAGCCGCTAAAATTATGCTTATCAGCGCCAGATCATTGACTTCCGAATAAAGATGGAAGGTGCTTTACGTATTTGGCGAATCTCAACAAACACACATCGCTTGTTTTTCCCAAGCGAGGCACACCATCAATCGCTGGGGGGAGGGGCATAGGCAAGCTGGATCGAGGCGTAGCCTCTTAGGGTTTGCCGCCCTTTCCACTGGCCATCTCTTGCTATCCCTATGCGCGCTTCAATGCGCGTGGTTCCTGCGAAGGGCGCGCGGTGTTTATTGCCGGGGCTGCTCTTGATGGCTGTGCCGCCGCAGCGCCGGTTTTAATCGTGAACCGGCTCACCAGATCGGCGAGCTGATTTGCCTCGGTAAGCAGGCTGCGCGCGGCGGCTGAGGACTCCTCGACCATGGCGGCATTCTGTTGGGTCATCTGGTCCATCTCGGTTACGGCGGTGTTGACCTGCTCGATGCTGCTCGCCTGATCCTGGGATACGGCGGTTATCTGCTGCACCCGCTCAGTCACGTCGCGAACCCGGCTCACAATATGCTCGAGTGCGGTGCCAGCCTTGCCGACCAGCGCTACACCGCTTTCGACCTGTTTGGCGCTCTGACCGATAAGATTTTTGATGTCCTTGGCGGCATCGGCGGATCGCTGTGCCAGCGCGCGCACTTCATTGGCGACGACTGCAAAGCCCTTGCCTGCATCGCCCGCACGAGCCGCCTCCACGCCCGCATTGAGGGCGAGTAAATTGGTCTGGAAGGCAATTCCATCGATCACGTTGATGATCTGCTCGATCTCGCCCGAACTCTTGTCGATGCTCGCCATGGCGACGACGGTTTCCTGCACGATTTCTCCGCCGCTATCGGCTTCGCTGTTCGCGTCTACCACCGCAGAGCAGACATGACCCGCATTGGCTGCCGTATCGCGCACAGAGAGAGTGAGAGACTGCACTGCCGCGGCGGTTTCTTCGAGCGAGGCCGCCTGCGACTCGGTGCGACGCGCCAGATCGTCGGATGCGGTGCTGATCTCCTGCGCGCCGATACGAATGGTGCTGAGTATGTTATCCACGCCGCCCATCATTTCGCGCAGGGCCGCCATGGCTTTCTCGAAATCCTGGCCCAGCTCTTCATAATCCTTGGGCAAAGGGCCGATTTCGGCGCAGAGATTTCCGTGCGCGACTTCGGCCAGTGCCACGCCAAGCTGTTCAATAACCCGCTTCTGCTCGTTTTCCTTGGTCTGGAAAATCGTGGTGACCGCGATGTCCATGTCGAGCAGAGAGACTTTGACGAGAGTTTTCATTGTGCGGGCAATGCGCCGGGAACCGGGAATCCAGCGGATCCATGAACCAGTGACCGCTTTCTCGATCAGCGCGCCTAAGATCGTCGCATAGGCACCGAAATACAAGCTGGCGTCGAGGCCGATTCTGGCATGCACCTTGCCGATCGTCTCGGCGCGGCCATAGTAGCTTTCGTCCAATGTGTTGTTGAAGATCCCGCTCCAATGCTGAAGCTGCTTCTGGCCGGCATGGTTCATCATCTCCCGCGACTGGAAGAAACGGGCCGCCTCGGGCGTGCGCGCGACCTTGTCGTAGAATTCGTCAACGATCCCCGGCGCATGTTTTTCGAGAAGCCGGGAAATTTGCCCAAACTCGCTCGGACTGTGATTCGCTATCCCAAAAAAATCCAGCCTTTTTTGTAGTATGGCTGTATCGGTCATATTGATGACTCCTCGTTTTTGATTATTGCTATACTGTGGATATATTATTAAATCGTTTAACGATATTTTAGGCAATCTTGCATCTGATGCCTAAGGTAAGATCCGGTTTTGTGAATTGTTTTCAGATATTTGTGCGCTTGCTGCTCGCTCATGGGCCGCGCCAGCAAGAAGCCTTGCACCAGATCGCAGCCCAGGTTCGACAGCAGCTTAACTTGATCGGTGGTTTCCACGCCTTCCGCGATCACGCGCAGACCAAGATTATGCGCCAGCGAGATGATCGTCCGGACGATGATGGCGTCGTCCTTTGCGGTAAGAATTCCTGCAATAAAGGAGCGGTCAATCTTCAGAAAATCCATCGGAAACTGTTTAAGGTGGACCAGTGAAGCATAGCCTGTGCCGAAATCGTCGAGCGCGATAGAAAAGCCCGCCTCGCGCGATTTGCGGAGAATGGATGCGAAATTGCCCGCCGAACGGTCCAGAATGACATTCTCCGTAACCTCGATCTCGATTTCGCAGGGCGCGAGTCCATGAACGTCGAGCAGCGTGATGAAGCGTTCCACGAAATCGGGCTGCTGCAACTGGGCGGCGACTATGTTGAAGGCCATGGTCCCCGGCTCCAGCCCCGCGTGCTTGAAGCCAGCCATCGCGGAGAGCGCGCGCGTGATGATGATCTCGCTCAGTTCGCAGATCAGCCCCGCCTCTTCGGCAATGGAAATCAACTCGGGTGGAGGCACGGCCACGCCTCCCGGCCGCCAGCGGACCAGAGCCTCGAAGCCGGTATGCCGGCCAGAGGAAAGATCGCATTTTGGCTGCAGAGCAACGTCGATTTGCCGGCTCTGGATCGCGTCTTTCAGTTTTTCGAGCAGTCGCATCCTGCGCTGGCGCCTATGGCCGACAGACTTCTCATAGAGGCTGTAGGTCCGCCGGCCCTTGTGCTTTGCCTGATACAGCGCGAGGTCCGCATTCTTGATGAGTTCTGACGGTGTCTTGGCGTCCTTCGGAAACAGGGCTACGCCGATACTGGCCGATGGCGTTATGGCGTGATGGCCGATCCGCAGCGGCTCGCAGATACTCGCCAGAAGATTGCCGGCAATCCTTTCGGCATCCCTGCCGTTTACCGCCCGCATCAATACGGCGAATTCGTCTCCGCCGAGGCGGGCTACGGTATCGCTCTTGCGGACCGACTCTCGTAGCCGCCGGGCAACCTGTTGCAGCAGGGTGTCTCCGCCAGCATGACCGAAGCGGTCGTTGATCAGCTTGAACTCGTCAAGATCGATGACCATCAGCATCGCCACGCCGTCGGACGACCGGCGTGAGCGGGTCACGGCGGTGAGACGCCGCATCAGTTTGCTGCGGTTGCCGACGCCGGTCAGCGGATCTTCTTCCGCCTGCCGCTTGACCTGCATCTGGGTGCGCTTCAGTTCGGAAATGTCGGTGCGGACCGATACGAGATTGCCCGAAGCGGAGCGTCGGTCATGAACCTGCACCCAGCGCCCCGATTCCAGCCGCTGGATATAGGGCCGGGAAAGAGCCTCGGTATCGGTATCGGAATCGGTCGCGGCATGCGGCGCGCTGTCTGCCGGGGCATCAAGAGGATCGGGATAGCAGACCTCGCCAGGCCAGAGCGCGCCATCCGGGGTGGCGCACGGTGTGCCGCACAGCCGCTCATAGGCGCTGTTGCTGAAGAGGATGCGCCCGTCCTGATGATAGGCGACCAGGCCGCTGGGGATCGTCTCGACGATGTCTGTGCAGGGCGGTGACAAAACCAGCCACTGGAACGCCGGCGATTTGCTGAGCGTGGCGGCGTAAAAGCCAGCCAGTGGTTAGGCTGCTTCTTTTGGGGGGCGGTCGGGGATGTATGCTGTGGAGA
>JAGNYO010000069.1 GCA_017984895.1 Sphingobium sp.
GCCTTCGCCCTGTGGATGACGTACGGCATATTGCGCAGCGACTGGGCTCTCGTCGTGCCCAACGCGCTGTGCCTGATAATGGCGGCGTTCATTCTGATGATGACGATGTTCTCGCGTCGCAAGCGCGAGCGGGTGGCGGAGGTTATCGAAAGCACTGCCGGGCTTGATCAGCCGTCCTGAGCCGGCGCGCGCGCGTCCCCCTCTCCCTGCAACACCGCAAAACGCAGCTCCATTCGCACGCCTTTGTCCCGCACCGCCTTGGCGGCAAAGGTGCCGTGCAGTTGCACGGCATAGGCCTGCATCAGGGTCTGCCCGGTGGTCTTGGCAGGGGTATCGGCTGGCTCGCTGTAACCCACGCCGTTATCTTCGATCACCACCGTAATGTCCCCTCCCACGCGTGAAAGAGTCAACGTGATGGAGCCGCTGCGTCCGTGGGGAAAAGCATGACGATAGGCATTGGTGACGCCTTCGATGATGAACAGCGTCAGCGGCACCGCCTGATCTATCGGCACACTGCCGCCGGTAGTATGGCAATCGAGTTCAATTCCCGCGCGGCCTATATCGCCATGTAGCAGGCCGCACAGCCCGTCCATCAGGTCTTGCATATCGACCTGGCCGAGCTGGCCGGGAAGCCCGTCATAAAGCAACTGGTGAATGAGGCCGATGCCCGCAACCCGCGCCTTGGTCTGATCGAGCGCCTGGCGCGCCTCGCCATCGGAAAGGTTCGATTTCTGCATCGCAATCAGGCTGGCGACGATCTGGAGGTTGTTCTTGACCCGGTGATTGACCTCGCGCGCCAGCGCCAGATTGCGCTCCGCCGCGGCGATCAGCCGGTCATCCCGCGCCTCGATCGCATTGGCCATGCCACGCATGTCGTCATTAAGCTGCGCCAGTTCATAGGGCGCGCTGTCGAATATGTCATTTTCGGCAGGGTGGCGCCCCTCGCGCAGGGCATCGGCAATGCCGGTAAGTTCGCGCAGCCAGCGCAATACCAGCCGCCGCACCGCCACCCACAGCGCAAGACAACCCAGCACCACCGCCAGCACCGGCAAGACGAGGCTGACATAGAGATGGGTGCGCGTGGTCGCGAATATCGGCAATTGCGGTTCGGCATAGACAAGATACAGCCTGCCTTCGACCAGCGGCGCCACGCTATACAGCCAGGGCGCCGTGCCGCGCACCTGGTTGATCTTGCCCAGCGCGGGGGCGATCGGAAACCGTTGGGCGGGGATCGTTCCGCTGCCGAACAGCGGCTTGCCGGTCTGATCGACGATGATCGCCTGCGCATCGCTGGAAAGGCGGCCCCGGCGCAACCCCTCCTCCAGCCAGCTAATGTCGACGGTTGCGGTAATGGAACCGGCGAAGCGCCCTCCCCTGTCCTTGAGGGGCTGGATCGCCGAGATCACTCTTTCCCCGTTAAAAACGCTGTTGAAGGGCGCACTGATGGTGAAACGGCCGGTCCGCGCCGCCTCATACCATTCGGGGATTGTCGGTTTGACAGGGCGCACAGGCATCGGCAGCGCCGAGCAGACCATAGTGCCGCGCGCATCCCAGCGGATGAGATTGGCGACCGGGCCGCGCGTCCCTCCCCTTAGCGGGCTGCGCAGCACCTCGCTGCACCTGGGCGTGATGTTGAGCACGTCAGGGTCGTTACGGTAAAAGCGGATCATGCGCTGGATCATGCGGAACGAGTCGCGCTGATCGGATCCGGAGGCGGCCGTGCTCGCCAGCAGGCGCTCGCGGATCAGATCATCGGCATAGGAGCGCGCAGCCAGCGCCTGAAGGATGCTCAGCACCAGTAAGGGCAACAACGCAAGCAATACGGCGAGGATCAGGGACCGGCTGAGGCCGGGATTACCTCGGTGCCGCTTCGGACTCATAGCTTATAGGGCGGCGGATGTCCGGGTTTTCCTGTTATATGTGGTTCGGGTTCCGCCCCCTCGATCAGGGCCGACAATGCCGCGCGTCCGCGCGCAAGCCGGCTCTTGATCGTGCCCACCGCACAGCCCATGATTTCCGACGCTTCCTCATAGGAAAGACCATTCGCACCCACCAGCAACAGCACTTCGCGCTGTTCCGGGTTGATCTTTTGCAGCGCCTGCACGACATCGGCGACCTCGATGCCTACATGCTGCGTCGCGGGGGTGACGAGGATGCGCTCCGCCGCCTCCGGATCCCAGGCCACCACCCGCGCATTCTTGCGCAAAGTGGTGTAATATTGATTGCGCAAAATCATGAAGATCCACGCCCGGAAATTGGTGCCGTGCGTATAGCTGCGCCGGGCGCTCCATGCGCGCATCATGGCTTCCTGCACCAGATCGTCGGCAAGAGTGCGCTGGGCGCACAGGCCGCGCGCAAATGCCCGCAACGGCCCGATAATGCCGACAAGCTGCTCCTTGAACTGTGCGTCGAATACTGCGTCATCGACAGGCTCGGCGGCAACCTCGCGTTCCGGCTTCACGGCTTGGCGGTCCTTTGCTCCTCAATCTGCGCAAGCAGATCGAGAAAGTCATCGGGCAATGGTTCGGCGACGGTTTCGTCATGCAAACGGCGCAGCGCCGCCGCGATCGGGTCACGCAAGCCACGCTTATCGACAGGGTGAATCATCGAAGGCACTTTTTTACCGGACAAAATTTCATGATCTCCGCCTGACTCCCCGAATGCTGTGGAAACACTCGATTCTGGTCCAGGACCCGAATTCCCCTGATGTGACACTCAATCCCCTGTATTTGCCCGCATAAAGGTTCGCTTTGGGGTTTAACGCGTTGTGCGGAGGATCGTTCCCGTGGACGGAACCTTTTTCGACGTCATATGTTATAGCGTCGGTTGGAGGAGAATCCCATTATGATACTACGTGCTACCATCGCACCCGAACTTCCCTATCTGCGGCGCTACGCCCGCACGATTACCGGGTCGCAGGCGCTGGGGGATGCGGCGGTGCGCGAAATGCTCGAAGCGCTTTTGCTGGCGCCCGACTCGATTGATCTCGGCAAACCGCCCCGGATCGAGCTCTATCGTATTTTCCACAAGCTCTGGCAGCCGGGCGGCACGGGGATCGAATCGACCCGCCCCACCGCTCACCTCGATGAACGCACCCGCTATGTGCTGATGCTGAGTGCGGTGGAGGGGTTCAGCGAGGACGAGGTGAGCGAGATTATCGGCATAGCGCCCGATCAAGTGCGCCAGGCGCTGAATTATGCGCGTGAAGCTATCACCGCCGAGTTGCTCTCCGAAGTGCTGATCATCGAGGATGAGCCGATCATCGCCCTGCATATCAGGAGCATCGTCGAAGATCTGGGCCATACCGTGCAGGGCATCGCCGCCACGCACAAGGACGCGGTGGCACTGGCGCGGCTTCATCAGCCCGAGCTGGTGCTGGCGGACATCAGCCTTGCCGACGGCTCCAACGGCATCGATGCGGTGCGCGACATTCTCGATGACATCGAGGTGCCGGTGATTTTCGTCACCGCCTACCCTGAGCGGCTATTGACCGGCGAGCGCCCGGAGCCGACCTATCTTATCACCAAGCCGTTCGATGCCGATGTGCTGGCAGCGACCATCGGCCAGGCGCTCATGTTCCACCGCGAAGGACGCGAGCTGGAGAGCGAGACTTCCCAACGCAACGCCGCCCGCGCCTGAGCGGGGGCCGCCTCACGCCTCGCACCACGCAGCCATGATGCCGGTTCCTGACGCCCCGGAAGGCGTGCCCCTGCGGTTCAGCAAAGGGCTGGCGCCTCTGGTGCGGCCAGACGCCGAGATCCTTATTCTCGGTAGCCTGCCCGGTCGTGTGTCTCTGCAAAGGGAGCAATATTACGGCCATCCCGCCAATCAGTTCTGGCGGCTGATCGGCGATGTGTTCGGGCTGAGGTTCGCGCAGTGCGACTATGCAGAGAAAATCCGCCTGCTCCATGAAAACCGCATCGGGTTATGGGATAGTATCGAGGCGGCGGTGCGGCACAGCAGCCTCGACAGCGACATCCGCCACCCCCGGCTCAACAGCATTTCCGCACTGGCGGAATCGCTGCCCCGTCTCCGCATCATCGGCTTCAATGGCAAGGTGGCCGCGCGCTTCGCCCTGCTGACAGCGGACATCGGCGCACAGCAGGTGCATCTGCCCTCCAGCAGCCCGGCAAACACCACCCCTTACGCCGTCAAGCTCGCAGCCTGGGAAAAGTTGAAAGAGCGGGCCTGAAGGGGGTTCCCATAAAAGACACACCCACGCCAAAGAGGAAACCAGCTTTTTTCGTAAAGGTTCCCGCAGCGCGTTACATTATATTTGCCAGTTTACATTCTCATGATATGCATGAACGCAACAACAAACGAGAAAATGCTGGGACGCAATCAAGCGGGGGGCTTTCCTCTTACAAGCCGGTGTGAAGAGCGCCCGTCATAAGGGTCTGACCTTTGAGACGCGCGCGGTTCACAAGCACTGCAAGGAGGATGAGCCGAGATTGTATGTGGGAAGGGCGCGATACATATCTGGGCGCAGTGGCGACTTCCCTCATTTACCAAGGAACGACAGCATTGAGGAAACTTTTGCCTCAATCAGCGCATGCTGTCCTTTTTGCCCGCACGGGAGCCGCCACAAATGCATAGGTCAGATGCGCTGGTCCTGAGAATGTTACGCCCCGACAAGATGTTGGTCGGAACATTGCTCGCAGCGCTCATCGTTCCGTTCATCATCTTCCTGATCTTCGCGCTGGGGTTTAGCTGGCGCGAACAGCGGCGCGACGTTCAGGTCTCCACCCAGGAGCGCGCCGAACAAAGCGCCACCGAAATCGCCACGCACCTCGAAGCGGTATCCTATGGGCTGACCCTCTCTGCCACGGCGGAATCGGTGATGGAAGGAAGGTGGCCGCAAGCCCGCTACAGAACAGGCCAGATCGCCCGACTGTCAGGCAACTGGCGCAACCTCATCATCCAGGACAGCGCGACCGGCGCCATCCTGGTGAACCTTCACAATCGCCCCCTGCCAGCGCGCCCCGCCTCGACCCTCGGCCTCGCGCCGAACACGGTGGTGTTTTCCGATATCGAACGGTTGCAATCCGGGCAGCCCGCCCTGTTTGCGCGCATCCTGTCGCGCGAGGGGCCGCGCGCGCTGCTGCTCACCGCCGAGCTTGACCCGGCACCGATCCAGAAAATAGTGCTCAAATTCGCGACTGCGGAAGGGGTCAACGCGGTGGTCGACGGGCGTGGCCTGTTCGTGGCCCGCACGCGCGACTGGCCGGCCCGCTTTGGCACCCCCGCCACCCAATATGTGCGCAACGCCATCAGCAAGTCCCGCTCCGGGATCTATGAGGGCGTGACCTATGAGGGGCTGAAGAACTACACCGCCTTCAAGATGATCGACGGGATGGGATGGTCCGCGCATGTGGCCGTTTCCAACGAGCTGTTCGACAGGCCGCAGCGCCAGTGGCTCTATTCGGTGGTCATTGCCGGCATCATCAGCGTGTGCCTCGCGCTGTTGGTGGCGGCCGCCACGTTCCGGATGATCCAGGCGCGGCGCATCATGGAGGAAAAGTCCCGCCATGCCGAACGGCTGGAGTCCATTGGCAGGCTTACTGGCGGAATCGCGCATGATTTCAACAATATGCTCGCGGTCATCCTGGGCAATGTAGACCTCGCCCAACGCAAGCTCGCCAAGGGCAATCCCGACATCGGCGATTTTCTGTCCGGCGCGGAGCAGGGCGTGCTCAAGGCCAAGGCGCTGACGCACCGGCTGCTCGCCTTCGCCAGCAAGCAGAAGCTCGAGTCCCGGTTCATTGATGTCAACGCATTGGTGGCGGGCATGGAAATGCTGCTGAAGCGCACTCTGGGTTCCACGATCAGCATCGAGGTGAAGCTGGCCAAGGAGAGCTGGCTGGTGCAGTCCGACACTGGCGAGCTTGAAAACGCGATCCTCAATCTGGCCGTCAACGCGCGCGATGCCATGCCCACGGGCGGCACCCTGATCATCGCCGTGGAAAACGTGTCCAAAGGCGCGCGCCTGGCGATGATGTCGCGGCCGCATGAGAGCGACTGCGTGGCGATATCGGTGACGGACACCGGCACAGGCATGTCTCCCCAAGTCGCCGCCCGCGCGCTCGATCCCTTTTTCACCACCAAGGAGATCGGCAAGGGCACCGGCCTCGGCCTGTCCCAGATTCATGGTTTCGTCTCGCAATCGAACGGGCGTATCTGGATCGATTCGGACGAAGGCGTGGGCACCACCGTCATGCTGCTGCTGCCGCGCGCGATGGGTGATGCCGACCGGGTGGAAGAACCAGCGCCCGCTGTTGCGGATCACACGCCCGATCAGACCATATTGGTGATAGAGGACGAGACGGAATTGCTCGGTATGCTGACCAGCGAGCTGAGCGAGGCGGGCTACAATGTCATGCAGGCGAAAGATGGCGAGAAGGCGCTGCGCCTGCTGCGCCGCCATCGCCGGATCGACCTGGTGATAACCGACATGAACATCCCGCATATGGATGGCGTGACATTCGCGGCGCAGGCGCATGCCATGCGGCCGGGCCTGAAGATCCTGTTCATGAGCGCCATCAACCGTGACGACATCCCGCAGGATACTCTGCTGTGCAAGCCGTTCACCATGGCCGAGATGGAGGCTGCCCTGCGCCGGTTGCTGGCGCCAAAGTTAGTTCAGCAGGGCTAGAGTGCGATGCGAAAAAGTGGGAACCGGTTTTTCGCGATAGATCGCACGATACCAAAGGTTTTTTGGAGGGCTGATGTGATTTAACCAAATCTCAGCAGGGCTAGAGCAGTTTTCGATCTCACTGAATCAGAGCAATTGCTCTAAGAATTTGTTTTACCGCGATTTCTGAATCGTCACATGATAGCATCTGACTGGAAATCGTTCTAATCGGCCGTTTCCTCCCGCCGCTGCTGCGGGGCGGAGAGCCGGGCACGGGCGCGGTCGTCGATGAATATCTCCCAGGTCGCGAGGAAGAAGGCGGCGATGATCGGGCCGACAATGAACCCGGACATGCCAAACAGCTCCAGCCCGCCCAGCGTGGAGAGCAGCACCATATAATCGGGCATGCGCGTATCCCGGCCCACCAGCAGAGGCCGCAGGATATTATCTACCAGCCCGATCACGAACACGCCGCAAAATACGAGGATTGCGCCCTCCACCACCAGATCCGAGGCGAACAGATAGATCGCTACCGGCACCCAGACGATGCCGGTCCCCACCGCCGGGATCAGCGACAAAAACGCCATCAGCACGCCCCACAGCAAGGCTCCCTGGATGCCAAGCGCCGAGAAAATAATCCCGCCCAACGCGCCTTGCACGAGGGCGACCACCATGTTGCCCTTGATCGTGGCACGAACCACGGCGATGAATTTTTCGGCCAGCGCCTCGCGCCTGCTGGGCTGGAGCGGAATGGCATCCACCACCAGCGACGACAGGCGCGGCCCATCGCGCAGCATGAAGAAGGTGAGATAGAGCATCACCGTCAGGGACAGCAGAAAGGATGCCGCCTGCTGGCCGATAACGAGCGCCCGCGCCGCCAGCGTCTGGAAACTGGTGGAGAGCAGCGCGCTCATCTTCTCGCGAATGGCATCGAGATTGCCGACACCCAGCCGGTTGAGCTGCATCCGCGCCCATTGCGGCAAGGCGTGGCGCATCTGGTCGAAATAGTCGGCGAAGTTGATCTTGCCGGTCTGGATGCCCTGATACAGCGTCGCCGCTTCCTGAAGCAGGAAACTGCCCAGGATCATCAGCGGCAAGATGGCAATCGCGATCAGCGTTATCAGCGTCAGCGCCGCCATGCTGTTGGGGTGCCCCGGCCGCCAGCGCATCAGCGCCTGTTGCACGGGCGCGAAAACGATCGCCGCGACCACCGCCCACAAGATCGCGTCGAAGAACGTCATCACCAGCCACAGGAACAGGATGCTCGCTGCGGCCACCAGGGTCAGAAATACGCTATCCTCGAAACGACGTGCCATGTCGGCCTCCTAGAGGGTGTCCCCCACCGTGCGATAGCTGCCGTTGAAATAGACCAGCGGGTCCGCCTCGACGCCATCGACCGATGCCCCACGGACTGCCTGCACATCGCCGATGAAGATATCGTGCGAGCCATAGGAAATGCGCTGGCGCTGATGGCAGATGATCGCCGCCTGGGCATCCGCCAGATAGGGCACGCCGTGCTCGTCTGTGTGCCACTCGCCGACTGTGAAGCGCTCTTCGCCCTTGGCGGCCCCGCCGCAGACACGCGCCACATCCATCTGCCTGCGATTGAGGATGTTGAGCGCGAAGTTCGCCCCGCTTTCCAAGGTCGCATGCGAGGAAGCTGTCCGGTTGACACAGATCAGCATCGAGGGCGGGTCCATGCTCAAGGGCGTGACGGCGGTGGCCGCCATAGCATAACGCGCCCCGTCGCTTCCCACGGTCGATACAATCACGACCGACTGGGCAAAGCCGCGCATCGCCATTTTCAAGTCCGCCGCAAGGGATTTTACGTCATCGTCTGCACTACCGGCCATGCCTGTCCTCCTGTTACCCTGCCGTGATGCGGAAGCGGCCCCGCGCAGTCAATGCCGGGTGAGGCGTGCGCCCTAAAAAAACAGGCCGGAGACGCTGTGTGCGCCCCCGGCCCCTTTTGTTCAGTCTGTGCGAGCCGGACTTAGAAGTCCATGCCGCCCATGCCGCCCATTCCACCCATGCCGCCGGGCATACCGCCCATGCCGCCACCAGACTTGTCCTCCGGCATTTCGGAAATCGCTGCTTCGGTGGTGATGAGCAGACCGGCAACCGACGCCGCATCCTGCAACGCGGTGCGCACGACCTTGGTGGGGTCGATCACGCCGGCGGTGACGAGGTTCTCATAAACATCGGTCGCGGCATTGAAGCCCTTCGTCTCATCGCCTTCACGCAGAAGGTTGCCCGAGACGACCGCGCCGTCATGGCCCGCATTCGCCGCGATCTGGCGCACCGGAGCGGTGATCGCCTTGCGGATGATGTCGATGCCACGCGTCTGGTCGTCGTTTGCGCCCTTCAGGCCTTCGAGCGACTTGGTAGCATAGAGCAGCGCGGTGCCGCCGCCGGGGACGATACCTTCCTCAACGGCTGCGCGGGTAGCGTGCAGCGCATCATCAACGCGATCCTTGCGCTCCTTCACCTCAACCTCGGTCGAACCGCCAACCTTGATGACCGCAACGCCACCGGCGAGCTTGGCAAGGCGCTCTTGCAGCTTTTCCTTGTCATAGTCCGAAGTGGTGTTCTCGATCTGCGCACGGATCGCTTCGACGCGGCCCTTGATCGCAGTTGCGTCGCCAGCGCCATCGACGATGATGGTGTTGTCCTTGTCGATGGTGACGCGCTTGGCGGTGCCGAGCATGCCAACAGTAACGTTCTCCAGCTTGATGCCGAGATCTTCGGAGATCATCTCGCCCTTGGTGAGGATCGCAATATCTTCCAGCATCGCCTTGCGACGATCGCCAAAGCCGGGAGCCTTGACAGCGGCAACCTTGAGGCCGCCGCGCAGCTTGTTGACGACGAGGGTAGCAAGCGCTTCGCCTTCGATGTCCTCGGCAATGATGAGCAGCGGACGGCCCGATTGCACAACGGCCTCAAGGATCGGCAGCATCGCCTGAAGGTTGGAGAGCTTCTTCTCGTGGATCAGGATATAGGGGTCCTGAAGCTCAACCTGCATCTTCTCGGGGTTGGTGATGAAGTAAGGGCTGAGGTAGCCACGGTCGAACTGCATACCTTCGACAACGTCCAGCTCGAAATCGAGACCCTTGGCCTCCTCGACGGTGATGACGCCTTCCTTGCCGACCTTTTCCATGGCTTCAGCGATCTTTTCGCCGACTTCACGGTCGCCATTGGCCGAAATGATGCCAACCTGAGCGATTTCGCTGGTGCCGGCAACCGGCTTCGAACGCGCCTTGAGATCCGCAACGACCTTGGTCACGGCGATATCGATGCCGCGCTTCAGGTCCATCGGGTTCATGCCAGCGGCTACGGACTTCATGCCCTCGCGGACAATCGCCTGCGCCAGAACGGTGGCAGTGGTCGTGCCATCGCCCGCCGCGTCGTTGGTCTTGGATGCAACTTCGCGCACCATCTGTGCGCCCATGTTCTCGAACTTGTCTTTGAGTTCGATTTCCTTGGCGACGGTTACGCCGTCCTTGGTGATGCGGGGGGCACCGAAGCTCTTGTCGATCACGACATTGCGGCCCTTGGGGCCGAGCGTGACCTTCACCGCATCGGCGAGGATATCAACGCCGCGCAGAATGCGCTCACGCGCATCGCGGGAAAATTTTACGTCTTTTGCAGCCATGGTTATAACCTCTGCTTTCTGGAAACTGATGGTGTGTGAGAAAAACTCCGGGGTAGGCTGATCAGCCTATGACGCCCAGAATATCGCTTTCCTTCATGATGATCAGGTCCTCGCCATCGACCTTCACTTCGGTGCCGGACCATTTGCCGAACAGAATGCGGTCGCCCGCTTTCACATCCAGCGGCGTAACCTTGCCATCTTCGGCCTTGGCGCCGGAGCCAACAGAAACAATCTCGCCTTCTTGCGGCTTTTCCTTGGCGCTGTCGGGGATGATGATGCCACCCGCCGTCTTTTCCTCTGCCTCTACGCGGCGAACGAGGACGCGGTCATGTAAAGGACGAAATCCCATATGTATGCCTTTCCCTTTCCAATGAGGAACTGTGCCCTTATGTCACCAGAGCATCCGCTCATCAGCAACTGCCTGAACGGCAGGGCACATCCCTCAAAATAGCTGTCGCTGGCACTCCCTGCATGAGAGTGCCAGCCGACGCTATATGGGGCTGTTCATCGGGGGTTCAAGGGGCGACCACATTTTTCGGATAAAGCGGTCTTTTGCCATTATATGCTTGATATTGAACAATAATATCGAGGTTTTGGCCGCCGTCCGGCTGTAGGACCGCCGCAAAAATATCCCTTTCCACGTCGAAAACACCATGGAAAATTTTTCGCCCCTCCCCCCTGTCCAAACAAAGCTATGCGCCAGCCGCACGAGTCGGTAGAGCATCCGGTAACCAAAGATTTTTCAATGCCGGAGCCATTATATGATTTTCCTCAAAGCTGTCTGGCGCTTCATCATGGGGCTGAAGGACGTGCTGGTCCTCTGCTTTCTGCTGCTGTTCTTCGGCGGCCTCTATGCGGCGCTCAGTATCGCCCCCGGCGAACGCCCGGTCAGGACGCATGAGGGAGCGCTGCTGATCGACATGCGTGGCTCGCTGGTCGAGCAGCCGGAGGAGGTGGACCCGTTCGCCGTCCTGCTCGGCGATGACGCACCAGTGCAGAATTATCGACTGCGCGACATTGTGGCCGCGCTGGAGGCCGCGCGGACGGATAAGCGAGTGAAGGCGGTGGTGCTCAACCTCGACGGGTTCATGGGTGGCGGTCAGGTGGGGCTCGCCCGCGTCGGCAGGGCACTCGATGCGGTGCGCGCGTCAAAGAAGCCGGTGTTCGCCTATGCCACCATCTATAGCGATGACAGCTATCTGCTCGCCGCCCATGCCAGCGAGGTGTGGCTCAACCCTCTGGGCGGAGTAGCGCTGACCGGGCCGGGCGGCTCGATGCCCTATTTCAAGGGGCTGATCGATAAGCTCGGCATCACCGCCCATATATATCGGGTCGGCACCTACAAGAGCGCCGTCGAGCCTTTCATGCTGAGCGGCCCTTCGCCCGAAGCGAGCGTTGCCTCTCAGACGCTGGCCAATGTCCTGTGGGCAAATTGGCGCACGAATGTAAGCAAGGCGCGGCCCAAAGCGAAAATCGCGGCCTATGCCGCCGCGCCGGTAAAGATGATCGAGGAAGCACAAGGCGATCTCTCCCGCGCCGCGCTTTCAGCAGGGCTGGTAGATAGGCTAGGCGACATGCGCGAGTTCGAACAGCATGTCATGGCACTCGCGGGGGAGCCGCCAGCAATGCAGGATGGCCCTGCTTTCGCCGCCATCGACTTGCACGAATATGTGCGCGCACACCGCCCCGATATCAACGGTCAGATCGGCGTTGTCACTGTCGCCGGCAATATTGTGGATGGTGAGGCTGGAC
>JAGNYO010000100.1 GCA_017984895.1 Sphingobium sp.
GGCGGCAATGGCGCGGGTGCTCGGCATCTCCGTCTCCTATCTCTCCCAGCTTGAGAATGACGACCGGCCGCTGACTGCCAAGGTGAAGGCGGCGCTGGCGGAGGTCTATCCGGTCGATTGGGCGGCGTTTGATGATCGTGAGGGTGAACAGTTGCTCGGTGCCTTTGCTCATGCGCTGGCCCAGCCCGATGTCGCTGGCGCGCCACTGGAGCCGGAGCGGATCGAGAAATTGCACCTGCATTTCCCCGAATTCGCCGCACGCTATGTCGATCTGCATCGCGCCTTCCGCCAGACGCACGAGCGCCTCAACATGGTCGAGGAAGCGATCGCCAACGATATGGCGGCACAGGCGCGCATGCCCTGGGAAATGGTGCGCGACTGGTTTCACGACACCGGCAATTATGTTCATGCTCTCGATTGTGTGGCGGAGGAACTGCGTGGCGAGATTGCGCCTGCGGACCGGCTGAGCGAAGCGGATATGGCCGAGGCCTTGCTGCGGCGTCATGGCGTGTCGCTCGTCATCGGTGAAACCCAGGCGAGCTTGCTGCGCCATTATGACACTGCGGCAAAGCGCCTGTTCGTCAACGCCGCTGCTCCTCCAGAGAGCCGCCGTTTCCTGATCGCCCATCAGCTCATGCGCCTGGCCGCTGCGGATATCATCGCGGATATCGTGCGCGCCGCCGCACTGCCACTGCCGGGGGCGGACCGGCTACTGGAGGTAGGGCTGGCAAACTATGCGGCAGGTGCGTTGACCATGCCTTACATCGCATTTCGCGCCGCCGCCCGCGCTGCGCGGCATGACATAGACCGGCTGGCGCGGCACTTCGGCGTCAGTTTCGAGCAGGCCTGCCACCGCCTCTCCACCCTTCAGCGCCCCGGCATGCGTGGCATCCCGTTTTTCTTTTGCCGGGTCGATATGGCGGGCAATATCACCAAGCGGCACAGCGCGACGCGGCTCCAGTTCGCGCGTTTCGGTGGTGCGTGCCCCTTGTGGATCGTGCATGAGGCGGTGGCGATTCCGGATCGCATCGTCACCCAACTCGGTGAAACGCCCGATGGCGTGCGCTATGTCTCTATGGCGAAGGGGCTGGTCAAGCCATCGGGCAGCTATGCGCGCGCGCCGCGCCGCTACGCCGTGGCTTTGGGGTGCGAAAGCGAGCATGCGGCGAACTTCATCTATGCCGACGGAATGCAGCTTGACGACGAGGCGGCCGCGACACCGATCGGCGTAACCTGCCGCCTGTGCCCGCGTCAGGAATGCGACCAGCGCGCCTTTCCGCCGACCGACCGCCCGATCCGGGTGGACCCGGACAACCGCGATGTCGTGCCGTATTCCATCGAGTGAGCGTAAGCCTCAGCTCAGCAGTGTCAGGATAAACCGGATCGCCACAAGCGCAAGATAGACGCCGAACGCGACCTCCAGCTTGCGCTTGGGCAGGGCATGGGCGATACGCGCCCCCCAGGGTGCGCTGTAAATGGACGCCGGCATCATCATGGCAAAACCGATAAGCGAGACATAGCCGATCGAATAGGGTGGCAACTGTGCCATCTTGCTCCAGCCGCTCAGGATATAAGCCAATACACCGGGAATAGAGATAATAACGCCGAGGCCAGCCGAAGTCGCCACCGCGCGGTGGATAGGCACATTATACAGGCTGAAAACCAGGTTCGAGAGCGCGCCGCCGCCAATGCCCATCAATGCGGAGGCAAGGCCAATGACAAAGCCATAGAGCCGCATGGCGGCCTTGCCCGGCAAACTGTCCGCAAAGCGCCAGCTATCCCGACCGCATAATAATTTGAAAGCGGATATGCTGGCCACCGCCACGAAAACCGCCTTAAACAGCCAGGCCGGAGCGAAAGAGGCGGTATAACCGCCTAGCACCACGCCGAGGATTACGGGTATCAGCCAAAGGCGCAGCACGGGCATTTCCACCGCTTTTCGGCGCAAATGCGCGCGGAACGAACTGATGGAGGTCGGCACGATAATCGCCAGCGAGGTGCCGACACACATCTGCATGCGCACATCTTCCGACACGCCCATCAGCCGAAAAATCTCGTAGAGCACAGGCACGATCACCGCACCGCCGCCCACACCGAATATGCCTGCCAGTAACCCGGTTATCACCCCGGCAGCCGCCAAAGCGGCCATCATCAGCAGCACCTCGTCCATGGACACAGACGCGATACTCATTTCAGCAGCACCAGCTCCTCGGCCATGCTAGGATGCAGGGCGACCGTATCGTCGAACGCCTGCTTCGTCATGCCAGCCTTGACCGCCACCGCCGCCACCTGCAAGATTTCCGGCGCGTCCGGCCCGATCATGTGCAGGCCGATCACCCTGCCGTTGGCGCCATCACAGATCATTTTGTAAAGGCTGCGCTCGTTGCGCCCGGCAAGCACATTTTTCATGGGCCGGAAATCGGAACGATAGACCTGCACATCGGCATGAGCCTCGCGCGCCTGCCGCTCGGTCAACCCCACGCCGGCGAGCGGCGGGTTGCTGAACACCGCCGAAGGGATGCACCCATAATCAACCGTGCGTGGATTTCCGCCGAACACGGTATCAGCAAAGGCATGACCTTCGCGGATCGCCACCGGAGTGAGCTGCACCCGGTCCGTGACATCGCCGACCGCATAGATGCTCGGCACATTGGTGCGGTTGGCGGCGTCGACGATGATCGCCCCGGCATCACTCTGCGCCACACCAATGCTCTCGAGTCCCAGCCCGTCAATCTTGGGGGTGCGGCCAATCGCAAACATCACGGCATCGCACGCAATCGGCGCGCCGTCATCGCTGAAATGCGCGAGCAAGCTGCCATCCGCGCTCTTCTCGATTTTCTCGAAAGGTGCGTTGAAGCGGAAAGCGATGCCCTTCGCCTTGCTGATTTCCAGCAGGCGGTTGCGTATTTCCTCGTCATAGCCGCGCAATATCTGATCCGAACGGTTGACTATGGTCACTGCGCTGCCGAGCGCATGGAAAATCCCCGCAAATTCATTGGCGATATAGCCGCCGCCGGCTATCACCACACGGCGCGGTAGTTCCTTCAGATGAAACGCTTCGTTGGAGGTAATGCCATGCTCCGCGCCCGGAATGGCGGGAAGGACAGGCCAGCCGCCAGTCGCGATCAGGATCACCTTCGCGCTCACCGTCTTGCCGCTGGCGAGAGTGACCTCCTCCGGCCCGCTGATCGTCGCGCGTTCGTGAAAGGTCGTCACCAGATTGCTGTCGAGCGTGGTCTGATACAGCCCGTTCAGCCGTTCGACATCCGCCAGCACATGAT
>JAGNYO010000016.1 GCA_017984895.1 Sphingobium sp.
TCATGTTTGGCCGCCTCAAGGACTGGCGTCGCGTCGCAACCCGCTACGACAGATGCCCAACAGTCTTCCTCTCCGCCATCGCTCTCGCCGCCACTGTCCTCTTCTGGCTATGAGTCCTGACCCTAGGAGGCACTGCGCATGAAGCGACTAAACACACGCGGGAGCACATGGTCGGGCCTGCGCGATCTTCTGCTTTTCGTGCTGGGTGTCGCATTGCTCGCGGCAGCATATGGATATACGGCAGCGCTCAATTCCTGGTTTCCCAAGCGCTATATCGACCAGGCCTTGCTCATGGTGGAGGAACTGCAAGCGAAACTAGGCTGGAAATACCCCTGGTATTACCAGAAGGTCGGAAATCTTCCAGCAATGACGCTTTATCAGCCCGGCAAGATGGCGCCGGGGCTGACGCTGATCACCGGCCTTGGCAGCGAAAACCACCCCGAAGCAAGGGTCATTGATAGCGCCGGCAAGGTCTATCACCGCTGGAGCATCAACTGGTTCGAGCTGTGGCCCGATGCCACGCATATTCCGCCCTTCTCTCGGCCAGTCGGTCTGCCCGGACCTTCCATCCATGGGGTGATGATCGCGGAAAATGGCGATCTTGTCTTTAATCTCGAGCGGGCTGGCCTGTTCCGGCTGGATGCCTGCGGACATGTGCGCTGGAAGCTCCCGCGCATGACCCACCACGCGCTGTTCCGCGACGAGGACGGCAATTTCTGGGTGCCCGACCTCAAAAAGGGCAAAATGCATGATCCGCGCCTGCCCGGCTATGTCGACGGGGCCAATGACTACATGTTGCTCAAGGTTTCGCCAGACGGCAAAATCATGAAAGAATGGCGTGTTTTCGATCTGCTGCTCAATAATGGGCTGGAGAGCTATCTCTACATCACCAGCCAGGATAATGACGACGCGCATATGAGCGGCGATACTCTGCATATGAACGATGCGGAGGTGTTTCCCCGCTCGCTCGCGCCGGGCTTATTCCGCCCTGGTGACGTGATGATCTCGCTGCGCAACATCAACATGGTGCTGGTGTTTGATCCCGCCACGGGCAAGGCGCGCCATATCTTCAACGGACCATTCATTCGCCAGCATGACCCTGATTTCGTGGATGGCGACAGCATTAGCGTGTTCGACAATTACAGCCAGACACGCGAGACGCCCCAGCAGCGCAGCCGCATATTGCAACTCTATGCGGATGGCCGCCCGGCGCGCATCCTGTTCGAGGGCAGCAAGGCCCACCCCTTTTTCTCAAATATCATGGGCAAGCATCAGGCGCTTGCCAATGGCAACCGGCTGTTGACTGAGGCGGCGAATGGCCGCGCGTTGGAAATCAATGCAGCGGGCAACCCGGTTTGGGAATATCGCAATTTCGTGCACACAGGCGTGGTCGGGCTAATGGATGAAGCCCAGCGCCTGCCCCTGTTTATGAACCCTGAATTCTTCGCCAAGGCTCGTGCCCGGTGCAGCGCGCGATAGGCGCCTATTTTTGCACGCGGCGGTAACGGATGTCACCCATCGGGTGATGGAGCACGGCCTCACCTTCCGCACCGCCTTCGAGCAGCACGCCTTCAAAAGCCGCAATGCCCATGTCATGGGGCACCAGTGTAACAATGATGCTGCGAACTTCCTTGCTGATAGCAAACCGCGCGGACCGGAAGCCATGATAGGGATCGGCAAGCTCTATCCATTGCGGCAGGGCCGTGCCCAAATCACCGAGTGACCAGCCATATTCCTGCGTATAGCCCTCCACCACCGCGCCGGTGTTCAATCCCAGGCGCACGTCCACCCCGGCAATTCCCCGCCCATCGGGCCAGCGCACCAGCACGAAAAGTGCGGCATCACCCTCCCCTTGTGGCCCCGCATGATCGAGCCTGAACTCGGGCGGCTGAGGCTTGGGAACAGTCGTGAGGGCTATGCCCCGCTCCATGCGCGTCCAGCGGCCCTCTGCGCGTTCATCGAGCGCGCCATAGGACAAAGCATAAGCGAAACGCCCATCTTCACCTATTTCCAGGTGCGAGGCCATCTCCGGCCCTTGCACCGCGCGATATCTGCCGGAGGCTACATCGCCCGCTTGGCCCGCTTCGGCCAACAGGGCCATCGCTAACGCCGCTATCCTCACGCACCAGGTCATCGTCCGTCCTCTTGCCACACAGGGCGGCATACCCCATTGACGCGGGAGGGGAAAGCAGGCCAAACGTCAGGCGAGGACATGATGACCGACAGCTTTTCCCGACTTGAACAGACCATCCGTGCCCGCCGCGCCAACGCAGACCCGGAAGCGAGCTATGTCGCGCGGCTCAGCGCCAAGGGCCGCGCCAAGATCGCACAAAAGTTAGGCGAGGAGGCGGTGGAAACGGTCATCGCCGCCATGGCAGATGACCGGGCCGAAGTGATCAAGGAAGGGTCAGACCTCATTTTTCATCTCGCGCTGCTGCTTGCCGACATGGGCCTCTCGCTTGATGACATCCGCGCGGAGCTGGATCGCCGCGAGGGGCTTTCCGGCCTTGCGGAGAAGGCCGCCCGCGCCGAACCTTGAGGATATGCACGCCATGCCGATAGACCCCCGCCTGCCCTATGACGACACCAACATCTTCGCAAAAATCCTGCGCCGCGAAATCCCGTGCAACAGGGTATATGAGGATGAATGGGCGCTCGCCTTTCACGACATCAACCCGCAGGCGCCTACGCACATTTTGGTCATTCCCAAAGGCCGCTATGTGAGCTGGGACGATTTTTCAGCCACGGCCACGGCTGAGGAAATTGCGGGCTTCGTGCGTGCTGTGGGTGAAGTGGCGCGGGCGGCGGGCCATGTCGCGCCGGGATATAGGCTGCTCGCCAATGTGGGTATGGACGCGCATCAGGAAGTGCCGCACCTCCATGTCCATATCTTCGCAGGGAAACCATTGGGGCCGATGCTGGTGCTTTGAGAAGGAGGGGTGGTGCGGTTACAACCAGTAATCGGCCACCACATAAACCGCGATCCATAGCACAGCACTCAGCGGCAGGCCGAACAGCAACCCTTTGAAGCACTGAAGGTCTGCCACCTCCGCATCGCGCGGTTTTGCACAAAACTCTGGGCGTTCCAGCTCGGTAAGCCAGTTTTCGATACTCATAAGCTATCCCTCCGGCATTGATGGCGAGTGTGTCTGGCAATTCTATTTCAACTAAATAAATAGACAATAGGTTCCGAGGGTATAGGGATGAAAAAGGGCCAAAGCGTTTTGCTTGCACGGCACGCAGAACTGGCTAGTCTCGCCCGATCACGCGCATGCTGGCCATGCCCCGGACGTAAAAGGACGCACATCGATGATCTTTGGCCGTATTAAGGCGCTCGACGCAATTCTGGCGACGGCGGAGAAGAAATCACTGCATCGCTCCCTGGGGCCGGTGCAGCTCACGCTGCTGGGTGTCGGAGCGATCATTGGCACAGGTATTTTCGTGCTGACCGCCGCCGCTGCGCAAAAGGCCGGGCCGGGAATAATGTGGAGCTTCGTGATCTCGGGCTTCGTCTGCGCGGTCGCGGCGTTGTGCTACTCAGAAATCGCCTCTATGGTGCCGGTGTCCGGCTCCGCTTATACTTATAGCTATGCTGTAATGGGCGAACTTATCGCATGGATGGTCGGCTGGGCGCTGATCCTCGAATATGCGGTGGCGGCGTCCGCCGTGTCGGTCGGCTGGTCCGGCTATTTCATGGGACTGATGAAAAGCTGGACAGGCTTTGAGTTACCCGCATTGCTGCAAGCCGGCCCGGCATGGAGCATGAGCGGGTTCGTCCCGGTCGCGGATTTCAGCCACGGCGTCATCAATGTGCCTGCAATCGTTGTGGCGCTCAGTGTTACCTGGCTGCTGATGATCGGCACTCGGGAAAGCGCCAATTTCAACGCCGCGCTCGTTGCGGTAAAGGTAACAGCACTGGTCATGTTCATCGCGCTTACGCTGCCCGCAGTAAAAGGAGAGCATTTCGCGCCGTTCGCGCCTAATGGCTGGTTCGGCCCGGCAGGCACCACCGGCATGGGCATAGTCGGCGCGGCGGCGTCCATCTTTTTCGCGTATGTCGGCTTCGACGCTGTATCGACGGCGGCCGAAGAAACCAAGAATCCGCAACGCAACGTGCCTATAGGGCTGCTCGGCAGTCTTGCCATCTGCACCATATTCTACCTCTTGGTGGCTGGCGGCGCGATCGGTGCGATCGGTGCACAGCCAACTGCGCTCGGGGTCGAGCCAGGGTCGGCTGAATTCGCCCGTCAGTGCGCCCAGCTCGCGGCGCAGGGCGAGACGCCGCTGGTCTGCTCCAATGAAGCGCTGGCCCATGTGCTGCGCTCGATCAACTATACTTGGGCGGGCGACATGATCGGACTTGCCGCCAACCTTGCGCTGCCCTCCGTCATCCTGATGATGATGTTCGGCCAAACCCGCATTTTCTTCGTGATGGCGCGCGATGGCCTGTTGCCTGAAAAGCTCGCCAGTGTGCACCCCAAATGGAAAACCCCACATGTGGTCACGATGGTGACAGGGGTGTTCGTGGCGATTGCGGCGGCGCTGCTGCCGGTAGGCAAACTCGCCGACATTTCCAATTCCGGCACGTTGTTCGCGTTCTTCATGGTGTCCATCGCGGTGATGATGCTTCGCGTGAGGGAGCCGAACCGGGTACGCCCGTTCCGCACGCCGCTCCTGTGGCTGATCGGGCCAATTACGGCGGCTGGTTGTGTGTTCCTGTTCTGGAATCTGCCTGTCGATGCGAAGTTGGTCCTCCCCATCTGGGGCGGTATCGGCCTGATCTGCTATTTCGCTTACGGCTATCGCAAGAGCCATGTCGGGCGCGGACTGGTAGAGGCGCATGAGGAGGATGCCGATGTGCCGCCCCAGCCGGTGCCCCCGCTACCCGGCGCGCATACTCCCGGTGGCAGCGACGCCTGAGTTGCGCTTCAGCGGACCGGGTTTAGTGGTTCTTGGTCCCGCAGATGCGCGTGGCCGGGGCGGGTGAACAGCCTGCCCCGCTCCGCCCACAATATCAGCAGCAACGTGATCGCGCCAAAGCACAGAAAACCGAGCGAAATGGGGATCGTCGTCCCATTGAACGCGGCGCCAACCATGCCTCCCAGCAGCGCCGATATCAGCGTGGTGAGCGACGCCTGAAGCGATGAGGCAAAGCCGGCACCCCGCGCGAACGGCTCCATCGAAATGGCACTGAAATTGACGCCCGCAAACGAAAAACACATGGTGGTCATCCCCTGGATCAACATGAATATCCAGATGCTCTCCATGCCGGCGAGGGCGACGAGACTGTGGGCGATCGAGAGTACGATGACCGCGATGACCGCGCTCTGGCTAAGCCGCCGCGCTCCAAAACGCTGCACCAGTCGCCCGTTGAACAGGTTGCCTGCCGCCATCCAGACACAAATCACGGCAAAACCGACCGGCAGCATGCCGGGCCGATGAAAAACATCGAAAAACACCTGCTGGATCGACACCAGAAAGCCAAGCAGGCCGCCCATCATCACTCCGCTTGCCACCATATAGCCGATTGCGGTGCGGTTGGTGACGACCCGCATGAAGGTGGCGGCCAGTTCGCGCGGATGAACCCGGATATGGTGCGCAGGGTCCAGCGTTTCCGGCAGCCGCAGCCCTACCCACAGGGCCAGAGCGCCGACAAGAATCGCAAGCAGCCCGAATATCCAGCGCCATTGCGCCAGCGCCAATATCCCTGCGCCGAGGGCCGGCGCCATCATCGGCACGATCATGAAGGTGAACATGATGAGCGACATGATTCGCGCCATCATGTCACCTTTATAGCAGTCGCGCACTATGCTCAGGACCAGCACCCGGCCTGCGGCGGCGTAAAAGCCGGCTAGGAAACGGCCGATCAACAAAAGTTGGAAGGAGGAGGCAAAGGTGCACAGCAGCGTCGATACCAGCATCAGAACCAGCGCACCCAGCAGCACTGGCCTGCGCCCATGATGATCCGCGAGTGGCCCATAAAAAAGCGCGCCGCCCGCCAGCCCAAGGAAGAACGTGGTAATGATAAGTTGCCGATCATTAGCGTGCAGCACATGCAGTTCCCGCCCTATATCCGGCAGTGCAGGGAGCATCGTGTCGATTGACAGCGCGGTCATCGCCATCAGTGCGGACATCAACGCCACGAACTCACGCAAATCGAGGGTTCCCGGCAGATGAAGATGCAGACTATGGCTTTTGTGATCGGTTTCGTTCATGCCGGTCTGCATATGGGGGTAGGATAGTGAACGCCAGCAGAGAGTCCCACAACTCACCGATTATTGATGAGGGGAACGAAATGCGCAGAAAAGACTCGATTTACTGCGCTGGTATTGATAATCGTTCGCAAAACATGGACACCAGCTTTGCGTCTTGATCGACTTCCCTCAGGCCTGCCCGCCTATATCGACAGTGTGGATTGGGGCAGCCTTTCTCTGGGTGAGGCGCAGCGGCTGCGGGAATTCGGGGTCGACGAAGGCTCCACTATCGAAACCTTGCACCGGGGCGGCCTGCTGGGAGGCGGAGCACTCGCGTGCCGGATCGGGCGGATGACTGTGGCCATGCGCCGCGAGCATGCCGCGGCCATCCATGTGCGCACCGGGCCGGACGAAGCGCCGTTGCCTGAGGGTGCCACCCTGTCATGACCGCAGCGCCGCTTGTTGCGCTGATCGGCAATCCCAATGCCGGCAAAAGCGCGCTGTTCAACGCACTGACCGGCGCGCGGCAGAAGCTCGGCAATTATCCGGGCGTGACGGTCGAACGCAAATCGGGACGCATGAGTCTGGCCGATGGCCGCCCGATAGAGCTGGTGGACCTTCCTGGCACCTATAGCCTGACCCCCACCAGCCCAGATGAGCAGGTGACACGTGATGTGCTGATGGGTCGCCAGGCGGGCGAGCGCATGCCTGACGCACTGATTATCGTCACGGACGCGAGCAACCTCGAAAACCATTTGCGGTTTGCGCTGGAAGTGCTTGAACTCGGCCTGCCCACCGTAATCGCCCTGAACATGGTGGATCTCGCCGCGCGGGATGGGCTTGAACTTAGCCCCGATGCTCTGTCGCAAGCGATCGGCGTGCCGGTGGTGTCTACCGTTGCCGTCCGCAAGCGCGGGCTTGACCATCTGATCGGCGTACTGACGCCCATTATCGGTGCTGGCGCGGTGCAACTGCGGCCAAAGCCGGCCGTGATGAGCTTCGACGAGAACCGCGCTTATGCGCGCACCCTTGCTCGCGCCACCATAGTTAGAGAAACGCCGTCACGCCGCCTGACACATACGGTAGACAGGCTTGCCCTCCATCCCCTGCTGGGTCCGGTTCTGCTGTTTGTGCTGCTGTTCATAATGTTTCAGGGGGTTTATGCTTGGTCCGAGGCGCCAATCGCAATAATCGAAGGCTGGATGGCCATATTGAGCGATGCGGTCGCAGGCGCGGTCGCGCCCGGATATATGCGTTCGTTCCTGATTGATGGCGTCATCAACGGCGTCGGCTCGGTCGTGGTATTTCTGCCGCAAATTCTGATCCTTTTCTTGTTTATCCTGATGCTGGAAGCGACCGGATATATGACCCGCGCTGCCTTCCTGATGGACGGGCTGATGGCGCGGGTGGGCCTGTCCGGCCGCGCATTCATTCCGTTGCTGTCCTCTTTCGCCTGCGCGGTTCCGGGCATCATGGCGACCCGCTCGATCTCGGACCCTAAGGACCGTCTGACGACGATCCTTATCGCCCCGATGATGACATGCTCTGCCCGGCTGCCGGTCTATGCCGTCATTATCGGCGCTTTCATTCCGGCGCGGACCGTCGGCTGGGGCATCGGCCTGCAAGGACTGGTACTGTTCACCCTCTATGTCGGCGGGATCGTTGGCGCGATGCTGGTGGCGCTCCTGTTACGGCGCACGGTAGCCAAGGGCAAGAGCAGCGGTTTCCTGATGGAAATGCCTAAATATCAGTGGCCGCGCATGACTGATATCGCGCTGGGCCTATGGCAACGCGCGGTGATTTTCCTGCGCCGAGCCGGCACCATCATCTTCGCGTCTACCATCATTCTCTGGGCTTTGCTGAGCTTTCCGAAGCCGCCCGCTGGCTCAACCGAATCGCCAGTTAGTTACAGCGCGGGCGGGCGTATCGCCGAAGGGCTTAATGTCGTCATGGCGCCCATCGGCTTCAACCGCGACATCTCCCTCGCCCTCATTCCGGCGATGGCGGCGCGCGAAGTGGCCGTCTCGGCGCTCGCCACCACATATAGCATCGACGCCGGAGACGATGAAGCGCGGCTGGAGCAATCGCTCGGTGAGCGCCTGAAAGGCAACTGGTCGCTGCCCACGGCTTTGGCCTTCCTCGCCTGGTTCGTGTTCGCGCCGCAATGCATATCTACCATCGCCGTCACCAAGCGCGAGACGAATGGCTGGAAATGGCCTGCATTCATGGTCGGCTATCTTTTTGCGCTCGCCTATGCCGCGGCGGGCCTCACCTACTGGACGGCGGTCGCACTGGGGTTATAAGACTCGGCTCAACACAGCTTCATAAAGAGAGTCACAACATGGCAGGCAGCGTCAACAAGGTCATTCTGGTCGGCAATCTCGGCGCGGACCCTGAGGTCAAGAGCTTTCAGAATGGCGGCAAGGTCTGCAACATCCGCATCGCCACCTCGGAAAGCTGGAAAGACCGCAACAGCGGCGAGAAAAAAGAACGCACAGAGTGGCACAGTGTCGCCATTTTTTCCGAAGGCCTCGCCGGTGTGGCCGAGCGTTTCCTGCGCAAGGGCAGCAAGGTCTATATCGAAGGGCAGCTCAGAACCCGCAAGTGGCAGGACCAGTCTGGCAATGACCGCTATACCACCGAGGTTGTGCTTCAAGGTCCGGGGGCGGTGCTGACCATGCTCGACGGTGCGCCGGGCAGTGGCGGACAGAGCGGCGGACGCTCTTCCGGCGGGGGCGACTGGTCTGGTGGGTCGTCAGGCTATGGCGGCGGCGATTATGATGATTACGGCAGCACCAGCCGCGCATCGGGTGCCAGCGCAGTGCGCGATCGCGCGCCCGAACCCAATTTCAGCAACGATCTCGACGACGAAGTGCCATTCTAGCATCGCACCAAGTGGCAATATAACTTGGAGCGCGCTGCCTTACGCCAGGGTTACGCAGCGCGCTCAAAGGGAGTGGCCTTGTCGGGGCCAATCCCAGCCAAAGCATATTTCTGTCAGAACATATCGACTTTGAGAGCCAACACAGGCTCCGGCCCGGCGGCGATCTGGCTCGCCAGTCCCTGCACCTGCGGTAGCATCCGCGTAGCGAAATAGCGGGCCATGTCACGCTTGGCTGCATGCAGCGGTGTTTCTCCCCCTGCCGCAGCCTGCGCCATGCGCACCCAGATCCAGCCGAAACTCACCAGTGCGAACATTCGTAGATAATCGACCGCCGCAGCGCCAAGGCTATCGACATCGGCACCTTTGAGGCTGGCGGTCGTTTGCCGCAGCAGCTCCAGCGCTTCACCTGTCCGCGCGGCGATCAGACGCACTCCTTCCGCCTTGCCCGCCTCGGTCAGTTCGGAGGCGACCATATCGAAGAAGCCGTCGACCACTGCACCGCCAGCGAGCGAGAGCTTACGGCCCGCCAGATCCATCGCCTGCACGCCATTGGTGCCTTCATAAATCTGCGCGATGCGCGCATCGCGGACATACTGCTCCATGCCCCATTCGCGGATATAGCCATGGCCGCCAAACACCTGCTGCGCCTGCACCGCGCTTTCAAAGCCGAAGTCGGTGAAGCCCGCCTTCACCACCGGCGTCAGCAGCGCGACCAGTGCGTCAGCCTTCGCCCTCTCGGCCGCATCGGCATGATGATGTGCCCGGTCCATCTGCAACGCGACCCAGCCCGCCAGTGCCCGACCAGCCTCCACAAAGCTCCGGACGTTGAGCAGCATTCGTCGCACATCGGCATGCTCGATAATCGGCACGGGGTTGCGCGTGCCATCGGCGCTGCGGCCCTGCAACCGCTCTTTGGCATAGCCGACCGCCTGCCCATAGGCCGCGCCCGCGATGCCCAGCCCCTGAATGCCCACCATCAGTCGCTCTGCGTTCATCATCGTGAACATCGCTGCGAGGCCGCGATTGGGCTCGCCCACCAGCCAGCCGGTCGCGTCGTCATAGTTCATCACGCAGGTCGGCTGGGCGTGGATACCCATCTTCTCCTCCAGCGAGCCAACCGACATACCATTGCGTGCGCCGAGCGCGCCATCCGCCTGCACAAGGAACTTGGGCACAAGAAACAGGCTAATGCCCTTCACCCCTTCTGGCGCATCGGGCAGGCGGGCGAGCACCAGATGGACGATATTGCCGCCGAAATCATGATCACCGGTCGAGATGAATATCTTCTGACCCGTGATCGCATAGCTGTCATCACCATTGGGCAAGGCCTTGGTCTTGAGCAGGGCGAGGTCCGTGCCCGCGCCACCCTCGGTCAACGCCATCGCGCCGGTCCATTCGCCGCTCACCAGCTTGGGCAGATAGGTCGCCTTCAACTCATCGCTGGCATGGGCGGTAATCGCTTCCGCCGCGCCGCGCGACAGGCCCGGCACCAGTCCAAAGGACAAATTGCTGGCCGAAAGCATCTCATCTAGCCACAGTTGCAGTATGAAGGGCAAGCCCTGTCCGCCGTAGCGCGGATCAGCGGAAAGCGAAGTCCAGCCGCCTGCCGCGAATTCCCGATAGGCCGCAGGGAAGCCTTCGGGGGTTTTTACAGCACCATCAACAAGATGGCTGCCTTCCTCGTCTCCGCTGCGATTGAGGGGGTGGAGTGTTCCGGCGCACAGCTTGCCCGCTTCCTCCAGCACCGCCGTGGCCAGATCGGCATCGACCTCCATGCCCAGTTCCTGCATCTGCGCATCAAAACCCAGCACCTCCGCCAGCAGAAAGCGGTAATCCTCGATCGGCGGGATATAATCTTGCATCTGTCCTGCTCCTTGCCAGCGGCATCATGCCAGCTTATACCAAACACTTGTTACAATTCTTACTCCAACCACCTGTGTCGGTCAAACTTTAAGTGAAGGCTCTTCGCCCTGCACAATGTCATGTCGAAATATGCGTATGATCTGGCCCGCCACTTCAGAGGGAGACATCCGGCCGGGGCGAAACCAGTTCTCTACCCCGTTCAATAATGACAATAGCGTAATACGATATACCGCACGGTCTATATCGGGGGGCAACGGCAAATCCGCCACCAGCTTGCGGAACAGCTCTTCAAAGGCATCTCGCCGTTTTACGAGTTGGCGCCGCACATCTTCTGGCACTTCGCGAAAATCGTTCATTAGCGGCTGAGTGATGGAGTCGGGCGCGAGCTGGATTTCCAAAAGGGCCGCGCAGGCCGCATGAAGCCGTTCCCAAGGGTCCTTACAGGATGCAATGGCTTTCACAATACCCGCTTCGGCAGCATCCAGCGCGGTATTGTGAAGCTCAACGAACAGCGCGTCCTTGGACTTTATATGATGATAGAGCGAGCCACCCAATATACCCGCCTGCTCACCAATCTCGCGGATTGAGGTGCCACGATAGCCATTGCGGGCAAACAGGCGGCCCGCTATTTCAAGGATCTGCTGTTTGCGATCTGACTTGAGCGCAGAAGTTGTTTCTCTCGGCATATCCATGAGTCTTACTGCCAGGAAGCATACAGCTCAACCTGCGAGAATGATTATCGCAGCAGGCCGTTCAGCCCGGTACGGACATCGGGATATGCGGGCCGCCATCTCAGCAGCCGCTTGGCCTTGCCATTCGCCACGCGTCGGTTCTCGGCATAGAAGGCGCGGGCCTGCGCGCTAAGTCCTGCCTCTTCAAGCGCGATCAGCGGCGGCGCGGGCAACCCGAGCAGACGACAGGCATAGTCGACTACATCATTTTGAGAGGAGGGCGCGTCATCAGCGATGTTATAGACGCCGGGTGGCGCATCGAAGCTGGCGAGGATGGCGTAGACGATGTCTTCCACGTGGACGCGGCTGAAAACCTGATCCAACAGGTCGATTCGGTGCGCCCGGCCTTCCCTCACCCGCTCCAGCGCGCTGCGCCCCGGCCCGTAAATTCCTGGCAGGCGAAATACCCGCATATCGGGGCGCAGAGCTTGCCAGCCGAGATCCGCCGCCGCGCGGGCTAAACGCCGTCCGCCGCCGATTTCCGCGCTTTCATCGACCCATGCACCCCCGGTATCGCCATAGACCCCCGTCGAGGAGAGGTAGCCCATCCAGCGCGCAGGCGCCGCGCCGATATCCGCGCCATAGCATGCCAGCACCGGGTCTTGTCCTCCTGCGTCAGGGGGGACGGAGGACAGGATGTGACTGGCGCGGGCGATTGCGGCGCGGACAGCGGCGGCATCATCGAACGCGAGCACATCCTCGCCCGCCTGCCGCCGCACGCCGGTCACGCGCCATCCGCGCGCGATAAGTGCACGCGCAAGCCGCGTTCCGGTGTATCCCATGCCAAAAATGAGCATTTCTTGCGCCATACCGGCATAGAATAGCAGTTCGGACGCGATGCAAGATGATTGTGCAGCGCCACCCGCCCGCCTAGAAGAGAGCCATGCTAGACATTCAGACCGCCTCCGCCGATGCCGCTGCCGCCGCCACGCCCATAGTCATCCACCGCGAGGACTATTGCGCGCCGGACTGGCTGGTGCCAAACATTGACCTCGATTTCGCGCTCGACGCAGACCGCACAGTCGTCTCCGCCCGTCTTTCCGTGGCGCTCAGTGGCGCGCATGACCGGCCTCTGGTGCTCGATGGCGAAGGGCTGGAATTGCTGTCCGTAAAGGTTGATGGTGCCGCCCTCCCGCGCGATCAATGGCCGCAAGGCGATGCGCCGCTGACCATATCCCTCTCCGCCACCACCCATATTATCGAAACCACCGTCGCCCTTTCGCCGGCCAGCAACAGCCAGCTCATGGGCCTCTATGCCTCCGGTGGCCTGCTCTGCACCCAATGCGAGGCGGAAGGCTTTCGCCGCATCACCTATTTCCCGGACCGGCCCGATGTCCTCTCGCGCTATACTGTGCGGATGGAAGCGGACAAGGCGCTCTATCCCGTGCTGCTCGCCAATGGCGACCCGGTGGAGAGCGGCGAGGGAGAAAATGGCCGCCATTGGGCGCGTTGGAACGACCCGTTCCCCAAGCCATGCTATCTGTTCGCGCTGGTGGCGGGCGACCTCGCCTGCAACGCCGACCGCTTTACCACGATGAGCGGGCGGGACGTGAAGCTCGGTATCTGGGTGCGGGAAAGCGACCTGCCGCGCACCGCCCACGCGATGAAGGCGCTGAAAGACAGCATGGCCTGGGACGAGCGCGTCTATGGCCGGGAATATGACCTCGATGTGTTCAACATCGTCGCGGTTGCCGATTTCAATTTCGGCGCGATGGAGAACAAGGGGCTGAATGTGTTCAACAGCCGCTATGTGCTGGTTGACCCGGAAACCGCGACCGACCTTGATTTTGACGCGGTGGAGGGCGTGGTCGCCCACGAATATTTCCACAACTGGTCCGGCAACCGCGTGACGTGCCGGGACTGGTTCCAGCTCTCGCTCAAAGAAGGCTTCACCGTCTATCGCGACCAGTGCTTTTCCGCCGATATGGGCAGCGCAGCAGTCAAGCGGATCGAGGATGTGCGGATGCTGCGCGCCGCGCAGTTCCCGGAGGATGCGGGGCCGCTCGCGCACCCGATCCGCCCTGAATCCTACATGGAAATCAGTAACTTCTACACCGCGACCATCTATAACAAGGGCGCGGAGATCATCCGCATGATGGCGACCTTGCTGGGGCCGGAGCGGTTCCGCCGCGGCAGCGACCTCTATTTTTCAGCCCACGATGGCGAGGCGGCAACCTGCGAGGATTTCGTCAAGGCGATGGAAGAGGGCGGCGGCATCGACCTTGGCCAGTTCCGCCTGTGGTATAGCCAGGCCGGCACGCCGCGCGTCGCCGCCGTGCTGAGCCACGATGCGCAGAGCCAATCCGCCACACTGACGCTGAGCCAGTCCACGCCCGATACGCCGGGGCAGGCGGACAAGGCGCCGATGGTGCTGCCCTTGCGCACCGCTTTGTTCGACCGGCAGTCTGGCAAGCGGATCGAGGAGCGGCTGCTGGTGCTGGATGGCGCGGAGCAGAGCTTTGTGTTCGAGAGTGTGCGCGCCGCGCCGGTGCTGTCTATCAACCGGGGGTTTTCCGCGCCGGTGATCGTCGATATGCACCGCAGCCCGGACGAGCTGGCGTTTCTGGCGGCGAGCGACGATGACCCGTTTGCGCGCTATGAGGCGATGCAGCTTTTGATGCTCGGGGCACTGACCGAGGCGATTGCGGGCGGCGAGGCGGATAATGGCGCGGTGACGGACGCGATCCGCACGGCACTGTCCAACCCGGATCTGGACGACGCGTTCATCGCCGAAGCGGTGCGCCTGCCGGGCGAGGCCTATGTGGGGGACCAGATGGCGCTGGTCGAACCGGACGCGATCCACAGCGCGCGCGAGGCGCTGATGACCGAGATCGGCGCGGCGCTGCTGCCGCTATGGCGCGCGGTGCATGCCCGCACGGCGCGGGACGCGTTTTCGCTGGCGGGGGCGGACAAAGGCGCGCGCAAGCTGCGCACGGTCGCGCTGGCTTATATCGTCGCGTCCGGCGCGGAGGATGGCCCCGCGTTGGCCTATGCGCAATATTCGGGCGCGCATAACATGACCGAGCGGCAGGGCGCGCTCGCCGTGCTCGCCAGCATCGAATGCGCAGAACGCGCCCAGGCGCTCGATGATTTTTATGCGCGTTTTGGCGGTGATGCGCTGGTGCTCGACAAATGGTTCCAGACGCAGGCGCTCGCCTTCCATCCCGATACGGTGGGAATTGTGGCGGCGCTGGGCCAGCACCCGGATTTCACGCTATCGAACCCCAACCGCGTCCGGTCGGTCTATGGCGCGTTTGGTGCGAACCAATGGGCGTTTCATTCGGGCGATGGCGCGGGCTATGGCCTGATGTCCGACCTGATCATCGCCCTCGACCCCATCAACCCGCAGACGGCCGCGCGCATGGTGCCGCCTCTGGGCCGCCATCGCCGCTTTGCCGAGCCACGCGCGGGGCAGATGCGCGCGGCGCTGGAGCGTATCCTCAGCCAGCCGGGCCTCTCGAAAGACGTAACCGAGCAGGTGAGCAAAAGCCTGGCGGGCTAAACCTTTAGTGCGCCTTCACCCAGGCCGTGACATCAGCCGCGACCTTGTTCGCGGCGTCGCTGATCGGGCCAGCGACACGATCCGCCTCGATCTTGCGCACCGGCACGCGCGCGGTGAAGCGCTGCCTGAACGCCTCGCCCGGTGTGGCGCTGGTCAGGGTCGCGTCGAAGGTGACGACCGCCTCGTGCGTTGCAGCGTCTATGCCGAATTCGATCAGCGTCCCCGCGAGGCGCCGGCTGCCCATGATCGCCCCCTGATCGCCGCCCGCCACGAAGATGGCACCATCGGCCGCCACCGTATCGCCGAGCAGGCGGCGGAACATCTGCCGTGGCGGCTCTGCCCATTGCGCCTTGGGGACATAGGCGACGCTGGTGGCATCGGCCTGCACCGCGACACGTAGCGTGTCTAACGCGCGCGGCACGTCTGGCGCAAAGATAGCGAGCACCGGCTTGCCCGCGCTGCTCATGCTTTGCCCGGCCTGCGGCGCAGCACCCGAGGATATCGTCAACAACTGAGCGGGCGGTTTCGCGCCAAACTTGACGCAGCCGGTGGCGGCCATGCACAATGCCAGCGCGGCGGAAAAAACGACGACGGTGCGAGCGATCTGCCTCATGGGCTTACTCCTTGTAATCGGGCAGCGACGGCGTGCCGAACAGCGAGCCTGCGCCTTCATGATCGAGCTTTTCCGAAATCGCGCGCAGCGAACGCGACATTTCGCGCAGATCGCGGATCAGCAGGTTCATCTCCGGCATGGTATCGCGCGAGAAGCTGCGCACGCCCGGCTGCGCCTCCGCGATGGTTTTATCGAACGTATCGAGGCTGCGGCTCGCGGATTGCAGCGTCTTGCGCAGATCGGCGATCATCGGCCGCCCATCCTCATTAAGCAGCGCGTTGGTCGTGCCGACGAGCTTCGCGATTTCCTCCGCCGCCAGCCCCGCCTTCTGCACGGTGATGCGCGTTTCGGCGATGGTCGCGCGCATATCGGGCGCGCTCGCTGCCATGGCGTCAGTCAGTACTTCCGTATTGCGGAGGATGCCCGCAATGCTCTGTTGGTTCTTGTCATTGAGCAGCTCGGTCAGCCGTTCGGTGAGGGTGGAGAGCCGCTCGATAAGCTGCGGGGCATTGGTCAGCAGCTCGCCCAGCGCGCCGGGCTTGGTGGGTATGACCGGAACACCGTTCGGGCAGGAGGACAAGCGGTTTTGCTCCGGGCAACCAATGCGCGGGGCGCCCTTCACCGCGCCATCCAGCACGATTTCGGAAACGCCGGTGAAGCCTACGCCCTGTATCGTCGCGGTGGTGCCCTGCAGCACTGGGGTTTCGCCCTTCACCGCGATGCGCACGCGCACGAAGCCGGGGTCTTTGTCCCACAGCTCGATTTCCTTGACCTGCCCGGACGGCACACCCGCATAGGAAACGCCAGATCCCTTGGCGAGGCCTGTGACCGACTGCTTGAAATATATGTCGTAGAACTCGTCCTGCCCATCAGCGATGCGCGAAAACCAGAAGGCGGCGATCATGACCGCGAGCAGCAGGATAAGCACCACGCTGCCCACCAGCACATGGTTGGAACGGGTTTCCATCTAGCGTTGGTCCTTTCCGCCCTTTGACGGCTGAGCCGCCCGCCCACGCGGGCCATTGAAATATTCCTGTATCCACGGATGCTCGGTTGCCAGCAGATCGTCAATAGTGCCGACCGCGATCACCCGCCTGTCTGCCAGCACGGCAACCCTGTCACAAATGGCGTGGAGCGTATCAAGATCATGGGTAATGAGGAAAACGGTCAGGCCCAGCGTTTGTTGCAACTGGCGGGTGCGTTCGTCAAACGCGGCGGCACCGATAGGGTCCAGCCCCGCCGTCGGCTCATCGAGAAACAACAGATCCGGGTCTATTGCCAGCGCGCGGGCGAGGCCGGCGCGCTTGCGCATACCGCCAGAAAGCTCCGCCGGGAATTTGGGGCCTGCGTCGGCTGGCAGGCCGGTCATGCGGATCTTGTAAGCGGCGATCTCGTCACGCAGATGCGGCGCAAGCTGCGGATAGAATTCGCGCAGAGGCACCTCGATATTCTCCGTCACGGTCAGCGTGGAAAACAGCGCGCCGCCCTGAAACAACACGCCCCAGCGCTTGCGCAACGCGAGGGTGTCCTCGTCATCGCGGTTGAGGGTCGGTTCGCCGAAAACGCTGATTTCCCCCGCATCGGCCGGTTGCAAACCGATGATCGCGCGCATCAGCACGGACTTTCCGGTGCCGGAACCGCCGACAACGCCCAAAATCTCGCCCCGGCGCACATCGAGGTCCAGCCCTTCATGCACCACCTGCTCGCCAAAGCTGGTGCGCAGGCCACGCACGCGGATCGCGAGATCGCTCTCTCCCTCATCCGGCTTCGCCCCGCTCATTCCCACCCTACCCAGGTGAAGAACACCGCGAAAAAGGCATCGAGCACGATCACCATGAAGATCGCCTGCACCACCGCCGCGGTGGTGCGCATGCCCACTTCCTCGGCGTTGGATTTGACGAGCAGCCCCTGATAGCAGCCCGTCATGCCGATGATGAGGCCGAACACCGGCGCCTTGATGAGGCCAATCCACAGATCGTGCAGCGGCACCACCTCGCGCAGCCGCTGAACAAAGGTGACGGGTGGGATATCCAGCGTAATGGCGCACATGAAACCGCCCCCGATAATAGAGAGGATCGAGGCATAGAAACCCAGCAACGGCATCATCACCACCGAGGCCATGATGCGCGGCATCACCAGCGCTTCCATCGGTGAGACGCCGATGGTGCGCATCGCATCGATTTCCTCGGTCAGCTTCATCATGCCGAGCTGCGCCGCGAACGCCGAGCCGGAGCGCCCCGCCACCATGATCGCGGTCATCAGCACGCCCAGCTCGCGCAAGGTGAGCCGCCCCACCAGATTGACGGTCAAAATCTCCATGCCGAAGGCGCGGAGCTGCACCGCGCCCTGCTGCGCGATCACGATGCCGATCAGGAAGCTCATCAACCCGATGATGCCGAGCGCCGAAACGCCCACCACTTCAAACCGCTGGACCACCGCGTTCCAGCGAAAGCGCGAGGGGTGACGGATTAGCGACCAGCTCGCGATCATCGTCGCGCCGAGGAAACCCACCAGCCCGCCGAGCGTGGTGAGCGCGACCATCGTGGCGGCACCGATCTGATCGAGAATGCGGATGCCGGGGCTGATCTTTTCGGGGTGCATCACCGGCGGCGGGCCAGCATCGGCGGCGGGTTTCACCGCCTCAATGAGCCGCTGGGCGTCGTCATCCGCACCCGTGATTGCGCAGCCCCATTTCTGCGAAAGGCTGAGCACCAGCCACGCGCCGATCGTATCCATGTGGCCCGCTTCGCGCACATCGATGGCGCCGACCGGGCCGGGCACTGCATCCAGCGCATTCGGCAGATCACCCAGGCAGGCGATCGAAAGCGAGCCGGACAGGCGCAGCACCGGCGCACCGCCCTCGCCCGCTTCCTCCAGTGAAAATGCTGCTGCCTCGGTCATCAGGGGCGATTACTGATCCATAAAGTGTTGCACAGCAAGTCGAAACGCCCCAACGGTGCGATATGTCCCTGCTGTCTCATAAACTCGCGATCTATGATATGGATCGCACCATCACGATCCGGGGCACATACACCCCGTTCCTGCTCCATGTGGCGGCACGGATGGCACCGTGGCGGCTGGTGCTGGCGCCGCTCGTGATGCTCGCGATGCTGGCCTATGTGCTGAAACTCATCCCGCGCAAACGCCTCAAGGAAATCAACCAAAGGCTGATGATCGGCGGGCGGGTGAGCCGGGCGCGGCTCATGCCCCATATCGAGAGCTATGCCGACGCGGTGATGGCGACCAACACCCGCCCGGGCGCGCTGGCGCGGATCGCGCAGGACAAGGCGGAGGGCTATACCCTCGTCCTCGCCACCGCATCCTACCGGCTTTATGTTGATGCGATTGCGCGGCGGCTGGGGTTCGACGCGGTGATCGCGACCGACCATCTGGGGCAGGATCTGGACTATGTGCGTGCGCGGATTGCGGGCGACAACTGCTATGACGCTGCCAAGCTGCGGATGATTACCGACTGGATGGCGGGCGAAGGCATACCGCGCGAGGCCGCGCACATCCGCGCCTATTCAGACCATGTGTCCGACGCGCCGATGCTGGAATTCGCCGACGAACCCTATGCCGCCAACCCGCACAAGCCGCTGGCGGAGCTGGCGGGGGAGCGGGGCTGGCCGAGGGTGGATTGGGGGTAGGGGGATGGAAGGGAAGGGATGGGGAGCGGACTGTCTGATTTGCACTGCGAATGCTCGCCATCTCTCGCGGCGCTGTTGGAGTCCTTGCCAAGCCGTCTAATCCGGCACATACTTTTGCTGAGGAGACGCTATAATGGGCTACATTCCGAAGAGCATCATAGCACTCTTAGCGATAGCGTTCGCTTCAACCACCGTATCCGCAGCGTGTTACAACAAAGCGAGGAAGGTTATCCCATGTTCAAGAGCGAAGGTTGCGAAACCTGCTCCGGTGATACCCATTAATCATGCGGGATGGATTACTGGTGAGGACTATCCATTTCGAGCATTGCGAATGGACCAGTCAGGACGCGTTGCCTACCGAATTACGATTAATGGAGATGGGTTCCCTATCCGTTGCGACATCGTGAAAAGCTCCGGTTATGGTTCGCTCGACGGTGATACGTGTTCCCTTCTGCTGAAGCGTGCTCGCTTCGAGCCTAATCGCGGTGGGGCAGTATTTGAGTCCGCAGTAAATTGGGAGCTGCCACCAGGACCAGACGCGGGGTGCATCAAACACACCTATCAATACGCGCGGCCAACAAGCAAAATTATTGCCACCAACGTTTGCAAGGTAGATCTTCTAGCAAACATCTGTGGTCGCATGGGAGACGACATTGGCACTTATACTCAGGGGCAGTTAGTGCCAGGTGGCGGAGAATATAAGTTCGAGTTTTTCAATCCGACCAAGAAGAGTTTCCGCTACAATCTAAATACGTGTCGTCAGGGGCGTGCATTGCGCAGGGATATTTGTTTGCCTGAGTGCCCGCCCGATGAGAAAAAAATCGAGCGCTCTCCAACTACTCAGCCTGCAATCGCTACGATGTCACCCCGTCAAAACATTCCACCAGCGAGCAAAGCGCCTGCCACCAGTTCGACGAACAAAACGGGTAGCCGTGTCTCGACCGCTGCGGGCGCCGGGAAACAAATGTGCACTGAAACTATTTTGAAGATCCCTGAACCTGATTTTCCCATGGTATGGGTCCGCAATACCTGTTCCTACCCCATAAAAGTGAAGTGGTGCACCATTCCTACTGCTGCTCTCCTCGCAGCGCAAAGGGCGAACGGATGGCAACCCGAGGAGGATGACTGCCGGATACGCAACATGGAGTACACGTCCGGGGTTGCAGGAGTCCTTCAGCCCGGCGGGGAGCATCCTATGGTGCATGCCCGCGTATGGGGGGCTTATGGTAACGGCTACCTGTACGACGCATGCGCAAATGCGTCCTACGAAGCCGGGAAGTGCATTCCGGACCCTCAATCGCGGTGGAGGGCGATGGGGTCCCCGCCAACGTCCGAGGCATTGGACGGAAAACATTAGTGCAGCTTGGAGGCTGATGATCGGCGGGCGGGTGAGCCGGGCGCGGCTCAAGCCCCATATCGAGAGCTATGCCGAAGCGGTGCTGGCGAAGAATGTGCGCGCGGGTGCTCTGGCCCGCATCGCGCAGGACAAGGCGGAGGGCTATACCCTCGTCCTCGCCACCGCATCCTACCGGCTTTATGTTGATGCGATTGCGCGGCGGCTGGGGTTCGACGCGGTGATCGCGACCGACCATTTGGGGCAGGATCTGGACTATGTGCGTGCGCGGATTGCGGGCGACAACTGCTATGACGCTGCCAAGCTGCGGATGATTACCGACTGGATGGCGGGCGAAGGCATACCGCGCGAGGCCGCGCACATCCGCGCCTATTCAGACCATGTGTCCGACGCGCCAATGCTGCAATTTGCCGACGAACCCTATGCCGCGAACCCGCACAAGCCGCTGGCGGAGCTGGCGGGGGAGCGGGGCTGGCCGAGGGTGGATTGGGGGTAGGGGGATGGAAGGGATGTTGTGGGAAGCGGACCGTTTGCTTAGCGGTTCATTAAATGGATTAACGGTCACTTGCGACTGCTCACTTAGCACTTAAAGGGGTAGAACATTCCCGTTCCCTTAGGCTTAATTTCGCAAGTGACGTTGGATCGTAGACTCTCTGGGACTGTTGGAGCCGGACCAGACGGAATGCCGGCAAATTTCTGATCCAAGGGAGCGGCGATCTTTCGCCATCTAATGCTTGCGGAAGACATTTGCTTATAAGCTTCTTTATACGAAACCGCTCCGCCGAGATCTATTTCGGGCGGGAGTTCCAAAATAAATTCTCCCGCATCGGTCAGCTGGCCCGGCAAAACATCGAACTCAACTGATCTGTCGTCATAACGGCCAGTGGGTACGGCATTTCCATAAGCGAAACATACCGCATCAGGAGGTGGCAACTGTTTGCACATCATGGTGTGCGCCGTCAGCCGGTAATGACCAACAGGCAACGAGTGATAACGGGGCATGCTGTCGGTCATATTGGTCCCCGCTAACGGCATTCCTTGCGTACGCGAAAATGAGATCGCATGGTCGGTATCGGATTTCCCGTCTGCAACCTTCGCGAACCAGACATAGAGAGGCGCAGCATATTGCAGTTGGCTTCGGATGGAAATTCGCACCACACCCTCGTCTCGTGCTATAGCTGCGACGTCTTTGACCTCTTTTGCAGAAGCCGCTACCACAGTGGTCGTTGCCAAAGAAAATAGAATAGATAGTGCGACTGTCTTGAGCATATTACTTCCCCTTCGCTGGCGATGACATGCTTCAGCTTTGAGAAGCTATCAATCAAAAATGATGAAAACTGAGTCCGCTTTCGGGGATTGCGGTGAGTTTAGGACTGAGAAACTTGTTGTCGGGTCCGGACAGTCCGCTTATCTCTTTTCCCCCACCCCAATCACCGAAATCTGCCGCCCGTAGCCCGGCTCGCCCGTGTGGCAGGAGCGGCGATAGCTGTAGAATTTCTCTGGTTGCGCATAGGTGTCCTGCCCCAGCAGCTCGACCGTGCACACCCCCGCGCTCGCGAGGCGCGCGGCGACATAGGCCTCTATGTCGAACTGCGCGTGGCCGGTGCGGCCATCGGTGAAGAAGCGTTCGTTGGCGGGGTCGGCCGCCGTGAAGCGCTCTACGAAGCCCGTATCCACCTCATACGAGGCGCGGGCGATGCACGGGCCGATGGCGCAGATGATGCGGCTGACATGCGCGCCCAGCGCCGCCATCGCCGCGATGGTGCGGTCGGTCACGCCAGAAAGCGCGCCCTTCCACCCCGCATGCGCCGCGCCAACCACCCCGGCCTCGCGATCCGCGAACAACACCGGCACGCAATCCGCCGTCAGCACGCCGAGCAGCAGGCCCGGTGTCGCGGTGACGAGCGCATCGGCAGGCGGGCGGGCGGCGTCATCGGCAAAGGGCGCGCAGACGCTCACCACATCGGGCGAATGGACCTGATGCACGGTGACGAGGCTCGCGCCCGGCATCACCGCGCTTACCACGCGGCGGCGGTTTTCGGCAATCGCCGCCCGGTCGTCGTCAGACCCCAGCCCGACATTCAAGCCTGCATAAAGCCCGGTCGATACCCCACCGATGCGGCCCAGAAAGCCGTGCGGCAGGCCGGAAAGCAGATCGCTCTGCCACAGCGCCACGCCATTATCCGCGATGTTCATGCAAACCCCTCCGGTGTCGGCCAATCGGGATGGGTCACGCCCAGCACCCGGAACAAACGCCCCATCTGATCCGGCGCGGCGAGGCGGCGGCGCGCAGCCTCTATCTCTTGCGCACGGTCCGGCGTGGCCTGCGCCAACATGCGCGCCCGCGCGCCAAGGCCCAGCCGCTCGAGAAAATCGCCCTGCCCCACAGTGCCATACACCCGCAGCTCCTCCTGCCGCGCGGCATTGCCGAGCAGCGTGAAATCGACATGGGCGGTAAGGTCGTTCTCGCCCGGATCGGCATAGGGATCGGCATGTTTATGGGCGCGCACCGCTTGCAATGTGTCGCCCAGCGCCGGGCCTTCATAGCCATAGTCGATCACGATCATCGCCCCGCCCTGTCGCGCGATGCGCCGGGCCAGCGTGAGCATGATCGTCGCGCCGACGGGACAACTCTCGTGGATTGCGCCTTGCGGCCCATCGCGCAGCGCTTCGGGCACGCGGGCGTCGACGCGGCGCTCGCCAATCACTGGGGCCAGCGCCCTGCCCTCTCCGCCCAGCCCGACCATCAGCTCGCGCCAGCTTCCGTCCGCTGCCTTCACTGCCTGCGCGATGGGCAACGCATCGAAAAATTCGTTGGCGACAATGAGTAGCGGCGCATCCGTCGGCAGACTCTCGACATCGTCATGAAACTGCGCGTGGGCCACCGCCGCGCTCTGGTGCGCGCGCAGGGCCGGACTGGTTTCGACAAAATGCGCCCTGGGCGCGACCCGCGCCTGCTCCATCGCGCGCAAAGCATCCGCCGCCAGGGTGCCGCGCCCTGGCCCCAGTTCGATATAATAAGGCGCGCGGGCATGGCCAGTGCGCTGCCAGATGTCTGCGAGGCACAGGCCGATCAGCTCGCCGAACATCTGGCTTATCTCCGGCGCGGTAATGAAATCGCCGTCCGCGCCCAGCGGGTTGCGGCTGCCGTAATAATGGCTGTTCGCCTGCGCCATATAATTCGCGAGCGAGATCGGCCCGCCCGCGTGGATGCCACGGATCAGACGCTCGGCAAAGCCCAGCTCCTTGCGTCCGAAAGATGCAGGCGCGCCTTTTTCAGGCAACGCTCGCGCTGCCCGCCGTCGCCTCCACCCGCACCCGCCGCCGCTTGGCCGTAGCGACGAGGTAAAGCCCGCCGACGATCATCGGCAGGGTGAGGAGCTGGCCCATATGGATGTGGGTATAGAGGAAGCTGCCCTCGAACTGCGCATCCGCCTCGCGCACATATTCGACGCCAAAGCGGAACACGCCATAGCCGAGCAGGAACAGGCCCACGAGCTTGCCCGGCTCATAGCGCGCCTTGGTTTTCCAGAAGGCAAACCAGAGGATGAGGAACAGCACGACCCCCTCAAGCCCGGCCTCATACAACTGGCTGGGGTGGCGGGGGATGTCGCCGCCGGTGGGGAAGATGATCGCCCACGGAACATCGGTCGCCTTGCCCCACAGCTCGCCGTTCACGAAATTGGCGAGGCGGCCGAACAGCAGCCCGAACGGCACGCAGCAGGCAACATAATCATGCACACGCAGCCAGTTCAGCCGCTCCTTGCGCGCCATCCAGATGATCGCCACCGTCACGCCGATCATGCCGCCGTGAAACGACATGCCGCCGTTCCACAATTTCAGCACATCCAGGGGATTGGCCCATATTTCGGGATCGTAAAACAGCACATAGGCGAGCCGCCCGCCGATGATGATGCCGAGCGTGGCGTAAAAGATCATGTCGTCCGCATGGCGCCGGGCCATCGGCGCGCCGGGCTGGGCCAGCAGCTTCAGCAAATACCAGTAGCCAATGAGGATGCCGGACAGATAGGCGAGGCTATACCATTTCAGCGTGAAAAAGCCGAGATCGAGGGCTACGGGGTCCAGCCCAAGAGCCTCGAAACGGAGTGGAGCGGCAGTTGCGGCGGCGGCAAGCAGGGATTGGGTCAGCATGGTCCGTTCCTTATCGCACCACCCCGCTCAAGGAAAGGCCGTTGCGCCCTGCCCAACCACCAGCACTTTTATGCTGCGCTGCACATTAATCATTGCACAATATAAGCATAGTTATTATGTATCTGACATGGAATCGAACCTGGCCTTTTTATGTTCGGACATCGGACGACTGTTTCGCAAGCGCTTTGGCGAGCTGGCGCGCGCGAGCGGCCCTACCGGCGTGCAATGGCGCACGTTGCTGGTGTTGCAGAGATGCCCCGGCATCAATCAGGGGATGCTGGCGGAACAACTTGATATTGAACCGATTACTGTCTGCCGTATGGTGGACCGGCTGGAGCAGGCGAAACTGGTCGAGCGTCGCCGTGACCTGAAGGACCGGCGGGTATGGCAATTGTTCCTGACCGACGCCGCCGGCCCGGTGGTCGCTGAACTCAAATCCACCGGCACCCGGCTGCTCGATTGGGCGACCTCGGATTTGACAGAAGAAGAGGTGGTCATGCTCGGCAATTGCCTGACAAAAATCCGCGACAAGATTGCCATGACCGACGACATCGGAGCAGCTATGGAGGCGCGCAATGGCTGAGGCCGACCCTATCATGAGACAATCGGTAAACAAGCTCGAAGCTGTTCCCTCCCCGGAGCCGGCCGCACCGGCCAGGACGAGACGGGGCCTGCGCTTGATCCTGATGCTGTCCGTGCCTGTGCTGTTGGCATTGGCCGGGCTGGCCTACTGGCTCCTGACGCGCGGCACCATAGGCACAGACAACGCTTATGTGCGGCAGGACGTGGTTGCCATCAGCTCCGACATTACCGGCCGCATCGTCGAGGTTGCCGTTCACGAGAACCAGCAGGTGAAGGCAGGGGATTTGCTGTTTCGGGTGGACCCGGAGCCTTATCGCGTCGCGCTGGCACAGGCAGATGCGCAGATCGCCACGGCGCAGGTCGATGTAGGCGAGCTTTCCGCCAAATATCGGGGAACCGGGGTGGATATCGCCAAGGCGCGCACGGATATAGAGTTTGCACGCAAGGAATATGAGCGCCAGCGTGAACTGGCAGCCAGCGGTTTCACCACCAAATCCCGGTTCGATACCGCCCGCCATGAGCTTGACGTAGCCGAAGCCAGCCTGCGCACCGCCGAGGCGGAGGCCGCCGAAGCACGCAGCGCGCTGGCGAGCGGGGGACAGGTGCCCGGCGTAAACCCGCGCCTCGCCGCCGCCCGAGCGCAACGAGCCAAGGCCTCGCTTGACCTGCGCCGCACCGAAATACGCGCCCCGGTATCTGGCAAGATCAGCAATGTCGACCGGTTGCAGATCGGCCAGATGCTGGCAACCGGCCTGCCCGCGGTCAGCATTGTCGCCAATAACCGCAGCTGGGTGGAGGCGAATTTCAAGGAAACCCAACTGGGCCTGATCCGCCCCGGCCAGAAGGCCGTCGTTACGCTCGATGCCTATAGTGGGATGAAGCTCCGGGGTCATGTCGCCAGCATCGGCGGCGGGACTGGCTCCGAATTCTCTGTGCTGCCCGCGCAAAATGCCAATGGCAACTGGGTTAAGGTGACGCAGCGTGTGCCGGTGCGTATCGCCATAGACCAGTCCTCGCCGCGCCCGCTGATCGCCGGTTTGAGCAGCGAAGTGACGGTCTATGTCAGCGACTGACAGTATCGCAGCGGGGGCCATGCCGGCCACGGCCATCCCGCGGCATCCGGGATGGCTGAAGGCCGCCGCGATGCTCGCCACCCTGATTCAGGTGCTGGACATGACTATCGCCAATGTCGCGTTGCCGCATATGCAGGCCGCGCTTGGCGCCAATCAGGACAATCTGAGCTGGGTGCTGACCAGCTATATCGTTGCTTCCGCGATCGCGATGCCAGCCACGGGCTGGCTGGCCGATCATATCGGAAGGCGGCGCCTTTATCTTGGCTCCGTGGCGGGGTTTGTCATAGCCTCGGTGCTGTGCGGGCTGGCCGCCAATCTCGATTCCATGGTCCTGTTCCGCATCTTGCAGGGGCTGGCCGGCGCCTTTCTCTCGCCCCTGGGCCAGACCGTGATGCTCGACAGCACCCCGCCGGAAAAGCGCGGACAAGCAATGGCGATATTCGGCATGGGCGTGGTCATCGGGCCGATTATCGGGCCGGTTTTGGGCGGCTGGCTCACGGAAAACATGGATTGGCGCTGGGTGTTCTTCGTCAATGTGCCGCTCGGCCTGATCGCGTTTATCGGCTTGTTCCTGTTTTTGCCGGAGGTGAAGCGCCCATCCCGCGTGCTCGATGTCATGGGGCTGGCGCTGCTGGGCGTGGGGCTGGCCTCGCTCCAACTGATGCTGGACCGCGGCCAGCATGCCGACTGGTTCAACAGCCTCGAAACATGGCTGGAGCTGGGGCTGGCCATATCGGCCTTGTGGATGTTTGCTGTTCACAGCCTCACCGCCAGCAATCCGCTGTATTCGCTGGCCATGATGCAGAACCGCAATCTACTGATCGGGGCCGTGCTGATGTTCATGGTGGGCGTGGTGTTGACCTCGTCCATGGCGTTGCTGCCGGTGATGCTGCAAGGCCTCATGAACTATCCGGTGCTCGATGCCGGGCTGCTGATGGCGAGCCGTGGCGTGGGCGTTCTGCTGACTATGGCGATCACCGGGCGCCTGCTTGCCCGCATCAATCTCAGACTATGGATCATTGTCGGCCTCGCGATCATATCCCTGAGCTTCTGGGAGATGACCGGCTGGAGCCTGGATGTAAGTTGGGGCAGGATGGCGCTTAACGGTTTCGTGCAGGGCCTGGGAATGGGCATGATGTTCGTGCCCATCTCGGTCATTTCCTTTTCGACACTCGCGCCCGAACACCGAACCGATGCCTCGGGCATAATCAATCTTACCCGCTCGGTCGGTTCCTCGGCGGGCATTTCCCTGGTCATAGCGCTCCTGGCCCGCAATAGCGCGACCAGCCATGAAGATCTTGCGGGCCACCTCACCTCATACAGCCTCTGGCTCGACCCCCGCCTGTTCACCCTTCCGGGGGATGTGATACCCACCGCTCTGGCCGCGCTCAATGCGGAAGTGACCCGGCAGGCAACGATGGTCGCCTTTCTCGACGACTTTTATGTGATGATGCTCATGGCTATCGTGGTCATGCCGCTTGCGCTGCTGATCCGCCCGGCTGCGAAGGGATCGCTCTCTTCCTCCGAGGGGATGATGCTGGACTGAAATTACGGCCCAGGCATTCCCGGCGGCACCCCCTCAGCCTATGGTAAATCCCTGTGCACATGTTTTACAGCGCATTTACCAGTTTTTGACAGCTTCGGCGCTAAGCGGACCCAAGCAAAAAAGCTGTGGGGACTTCATGACTATACATCACTTCGCGCGTCGTGGCACGAGCGCGCTGATCGCGCTTGTTTTCATTGCAATTCTGGCTTCGGGTATCGCGATCAGGGAAATCGGCTTTGCCGGACCCCTGTTTCAGAAAAATCAGTTACAAAGCGATCTGGTGGCGGACATATTGCCCCCGCCGCTCTATATTATCGAACCTTTCCTGGAGGCGACCATCATGGTCGAGGACCGGGAAACCATGGGGCACGCGGATAATCTCGTTAGCCTGCGTCGGCAGTATGAGGAGCGCAAAGCCTTCTGGCGGACGGCCGACATCTCGGACACACTCAGGCAGCAGATGGGAACCACCCAGAAAAGCGCGGAGGCGTTTTGGAGGGATGCGGACACCCTCGTTGCGGCGGCCCAGACCGGCGACTGGGTGGGTGCCAAGACCATCCACGACACCCGGCTGACACCGACCTACATCGCGCACAAGGCGGAGATCATCAAGCTCGTCACGCTTGCCGAACAGGAACGACAAAAGCTGAATGAGCACAGCGCGATATTGTTCGCGCTTTCCATCGGCGGGCTGCTCCTTTCCGCCGGGGCGATCATGACGGCACTCATCGTCGGGGCGCGGCAGATCAACAGTCGTATCGTCAAGCCACTCGGCGATACTGCCACGGAAATGCGTCAGATGGCAGCCGGCCATTATGACATTCCCCTGTCTGGCCAAGGCCGGGCCGATGAAATCGGCGAGATGGCGACAGCTATGCTCGTGTTCCGCGAGGCAGGCCTCGCCAAGGCCCAGGCGGAAGTGCGGCAGCGTCGGGTCGTTGCAGACCTCGGCGAAGGGCTGGGGCAGCTCGCCGCCGGCAACATGACTCACCAGATAGAGTCGCCCTTTGCACCGGAATACGAGGGGCTGCGCGCCAGCTTCAACCGCACGATGACAGACCTTGGCACCATATTGTCTCGGGTTACGGAATCGGCCACCAATGTCGACACAGGCGCGACCCAGATCCGCGCGGCGGCGGACGATCTGTCTAGTCGCACCGAGCAGCAGGCCGCCTCGCTGGAAGAAACCTCCGCTGCGATGAACACCGTTATGACCATGGCGCAGGAAACGGCGAAGGCCCGCACCGGTGTGCGCGACGCGATCGACGAGGCGCACCGCGAAGCGCGCGCTGGCGGCACTGTCGTGCAGCACGCGGTGACGGCGATGGGCGAAATCGAGGCATCTGCCCAGCAGATCAGCCAGATCATCTCGGTGATCGACGGCATTGCCTTCCAGACCAACCTGCTCGCACTCAATGCGGGTGTGGAGGCGGCGCGGGCGGGAGACGCAGGCAAAGGGTTCGCCGTTGTCGCCAACGAAGTGCGGGCGCTCGCGCAGCGCTCCGCCGATGCCGCGCGCGACATCAAGAATCTCATCACTACCAGCGCCGATCAGGTCGAGCAGGGCGTCACTCTTGTTGGCGAGACGGGCAACATGCTCGGCCGTATCGTCGGCAAGGTAAGCGAGGTGAGCGATCTCATCACCAGCATGGCGAATTCTACCGATACCCAGGCGCAGAACATGATGCAGGTGCATGGCACCGTGACCGAGATAGACACGATGACGCAACAGAACGCCGCAATGGTGGAAGAGACGACTGCTGCGGCCCGCAGCCTGGCCAGCGAGGCGCATAATCTGCGGCAACTGGTTTCGCGTTTCCGCCTTGATGGTCAGGAGGCATGGCGCCCTTCATCAGCTCTGCCCCGCGTCTCCCCTGCGCGGTCATCGGGCGGTGGCAACCTCGCTATCGCCATGCCGGCTGACGACTGGAGCGATTTCTAAAATAAGCGCTCCAGCACGCGCTGATTGGTCGCGTAGAAATATCTCGGGCTACCGGCGCGCCGGATACGCTCCGTTAACCAATTTCTTATAGCACTATCAGGATAAATACATGGACCGACGGCGTGAGGGGTTCACATCGTAGCGAGTCCGGGGAGAACGGAACTATGCTCGACTGGTTCAAACGGCAAGCGCCGATCCGAGTCAAATTCAAGGCACTTCTGGCAATTCACGGCGTGTGGGGCGTGTGTGGCGCAGCGGCGACAGTCCTGGCTGGCATGGGTATGACACCCATCGCCTATGGCCTTGCGGCTATCGCACTGGCAGGCGCGGTGGCCACGGTCGTCATTTCAGGAAAGCTCATATGCGAGCCTTATGTCGATACTGTGGTGCGGATGGAAGGACTCGCCCTGGGCGATCTGGACAGCCAGATCCACTATTCCGACCATAGCGATTGCGTAGGCCGCATGGTCACCGCCATGGCCAGCTTCCGCGACAACGCGCGGGTGGTGGCGCTCAGCTCCAAAATATCGCAGGAAGTGGTCGAGGTGCTCGGCAACGGCCTTTCCAGGCTGGCAGAGGGCGACCTCAGTGTTCGTATTACCGAAGGCGTGCCCAAGGAATATGAGAGCCTGCGTGGTGATTTCAACCGGGCGATGGAGAGCCTGTCCGAAGCGATGACATCGGTAACGCATACTTCGCGCGCGATCCATGCGGGCGCGGGAGAAATCCGCGCCGCCACCAACGATCTTTCGATGCGCACCGAGCAGCAGGCGGCATCGCTCGCCGAATCTGCCAACGCGATGAACGAGATCACCGGCATGGTGAAGGAAACCGCGCACAGCGCTTCCCAGGTAACCAACGCGATCAGCGATGCCCACCGCGAGGCCAGCGAGGGCGGCAAGGTCGTCGACAAGGCGGTCACGGCGATGGGCGCGATCGAGAAAAGCTCTCAGGAAATCAGCCAGATCATCTCGGTGATCGACGGCATTGCCTTCCAGACCAACCTGCTCGCCCTCAATGCGGGTGTGGAGGCGGCGCGGGCGGGAGACGCCGGCAAAGGGTTCGCCGTTGTCGCCAACGAAGTGCGTGCGCTCGCGCAGCGCTCGGCGGAGGCCGCGCGCGACATCAAGAATCTTATCACTACCAGCGCCACGCAAGTGGGCGAAGGCGTCAACCTCGTCGGCGAGGCAGGTATCATGCTGAGCCGTATCGTTACCAGAGTGGGAGAGATCAGTGCGCTCATCTCCACCATCTCGGAATCGACCGAAACGCAGGCCGCCGGCCTCCAGCAGGTCAATTCCTCGGTCAACGAAATGGACAAGATGACCCAGCAGAATGCCGCCATGGTCGAGGAATCGACCGCCGCCGCGCGCAGTCTCGCCAATGAAGCCGAGGATCTCAACCAGCTCATCACCCGCTTCAAGCTGGCGGGGGGCGCAGGCTCCTCATTCAGCGCCGCACCATCGAAGCCGCGCGTATCGACCAACCTTTCCTCCTCGCGCCCGATGACGCGAACCAGCGGCAACCTTGCCATCGCCCCCGACGCCGATGACTGGTCGGAATTTTGATCCGTCAGACCTAAGGATAGACGAGCACGAGCATGATTATACTTCCAGCAGTGATAGATCGCACCACGGCCAGTGCTCTTATTTCTCATCTCGATCAGGCGCTTCAGCCTGAAACGGAGATTGTGGTGGAAGGGCGGGATGTGACCCGTATCGGGCAATCTGGCCTGCAACTCATGCTCAGTGCCCAACAAACAGCCGTGGCACGTGGCGTTTCCATGACAGTCCATGCCTCGCCGGCGATGTTCGGTGCGGCACAGATCGCCGGACTGACGGGTGCATTCAACTGGATCGGACACCGCGATGACCAATGATGAAATCCAGAATATCTTTTTCCTGGAATGTGAAGAGGCGCTGGGCCAGGCCGAGGAAGGCCTGCTGGCGTGCCGGTCAGGCACGGCGGATGCCGACACGGTAAACGGCATCTTCCGCGCGGTGCACTCGATCAAGGGCGGGGCGGGCGCATTCAGCTTCTCCTTGCTGCAAGCCTTCATCCACAAGTTCGAGACAGTGCTCTCCTATGTGCGCGATGAGGAACTGGGCCTGAGCGAAGCGCTCAACACCCTGATGCTGCGCGCGTTCGACATATTGGCCGATCATGTCGCCGCCGTGCGGGGCGAAGGCGATACGCCGGACGACGCCGCGATAAGCGCCGAACTGGAAGATGTTGCGGCCAAGGCGGCGGCTGGCGTGCCGGTGTTCGACGAACCGGCCGAGAGCGCGTGCGACGAGCCCGCCGAACCCGCGCAGGACGATGGCACAGCAACGGATGACCTGGGCCTCGATTTCGATCTCGACGGTCTGATGGGCGATCTTTCCGTCGATGAGGAACAAGCCGCCGCGATGGAAGCCGCCGCCGCTGAAGTCGAGCGGTCCATGGACGAGCGGGACGCTGCGCGCGTCACCAAGGCAGCCGCGAAGCTGGCCGCCGAGAATGCTTCCGGCGACGAACATCATGGCTGGCGGGTCTATGTCCGCTTCCTCGATGGCGCGCTTGGCAACGGCAGCGAGCCGCTGTTGATGCTGCGCGAGCTGGAGGAAATGGGCGCCCTGTGCCTGGCAGCCGACGCCAGCGCCATCCCGACGCTCGATGCGCTGGATGTCGAGAAAGCCTATCTTTCCTGGACCTTCTTCGTCCCCGCTCACATCGAGAAGAGCGCGATCGAGGAAGTGTTCGATTTCATCAACAACGAGTGCGAGCTGAAAATCGAGGTGCTCCACGCACCCGTTGCCCGCGATACGATCGAAGTCCGCTTGCCGCATATTGCGGCAGCCACCCCGAAAAAGCCTAAGGCGAACACCGCACCGGCAACTACAGCCACCAGCATAACGCCCGCTTCCCAAACGGCACCAGCCGCTCATCCCGCCAAGGTCGCGCTGGTGGAAACGCCGGCCCCGGTTGCGCCCGCCGCGCCCGCCGCTGCGCGCACTGCCGCCTCCGTCGGCCAGACGGTGCGCGTTGATCTGGCCAAGCTCGACAAGCTCATCGACACCGTGGGCGAACTGGTGATCGCGCAGGCGATGATGGCCCAGCGTCTCGCCAGCCACGGCCTCAACTCCATCGACGAGATGGGGATGCTCGATCTTCTCACGCGCGACATACAGGAAAGCACGATGTCCATCCGCGCACAGCCGATCGGCTCCGTATTCTCGCGCGTGCCGCGCATCGTGCGCGAGCTGGAAGCGGATACCGGCAAGCGCGTCGTCCTCACCATGAGCGGTGAAGCCACCGAGCTGGACAAGACGGTGGTGGAACGCCTCGGTGAGCCACTGACGCACCTCATCCGCAACGCGGTCGATCATGGCATCGAGAAGCCGGACGTGCGCCTTGTCAATGGCAAGCCCGCCGAGGGCAAGCTGCACCTTTCCGCCGAGCAGCGGTCTGGCCGCATCGTCATCTCCCTTTCGGATGACGGCGCAGGCATCAACCGCGAAGTGGTGCTGCAAAAGGCGATCGAAAAGGGCTTGGTCGCGCCAGGCACCCAGCTCTCCAACGAGGAGATCGACCATCTCATCTTCGCGCCCGGTTTTTCGACCGCGGACAAGGTTTCCAACATCTCTGGCCGCGGCGTCGGCATGGATGTGGTGAGACAGAACGTCAAGGATCTGGGCGGGCGCATTTCCATCGAATCGCACCCCGGCAAGGGCTGCACCTTCACGCTCGCGCTGCCGCTCACCCTTGCGATTGCGGACGGCATGATCGTTACGGTCGGTGATCAGACGGTGGTGATCCCGCTCACGCATGTGCTGGAGAGCCTGCGGCCCGAACAGGCCGATGTCCAGCATATCGGCAAGGATCTGATGGTATTGAACAACCGTGGCAAGTTCCTGCCGATCGTGCGGCTCGATCATGCGGTCGGTGCACTGGGGGCGGCCGATACGGCCCAGGACGCTGTGCTGATCGTTGTAGATACCGAAAGCCATGGCCAGGCCGTGCTGATGGTGGACAGCATCGTCGACCAGCGCCAGTTTGTCATCAAGAGCCTGGAGGCGCATTATCAGCCGGTTACCGGCGTAGCGGGCGCCACCATATTGGGTGATGGCAAGGTCGCCCTGATCCTCGATGTCGACTCGCTGGTGGCAGACAATTTCGCCCACCACGGGAGCGCGCTGGCGGCATGAATCAGCTCGCTCAGGAGAGTTTCACACCCTTTCCGGGGATTAGCGCGCAGGTCTACTCCCGCGCTGATTTCGAGGCGGTGCGCGACATCGTTTACGACATCGCGGGGATCGTCCTCCCTGCCGGCAAGGCGACCCTGGTCTATTCCCGGCTCGCTCCACTGGTGCGGGACAGCGGCCAACAGACCTTCTCCCGCTATATCGACTTCATCAAGAAAGACGACGCTGCGCGGCGCAAGACCATCAATGCGCTGACCACCAATCACACCTTTTTTTATCGCGAGAGCCATCATTTCGAGCATCTGGCGCAACAGGTGCGGCCCCTGCTGCTGGACAAGATTCGTTCACGCCAGCCAGTGCGGATCTGGTCCGCGGGCTGCTCGACCGGAGAAGAACTCTACTCGCTGGCAATGACTCTGCTGGGACCGGACAAGCTGGGCGCCCGTCCGTTTTTGGAAGGCAACCTCGCGATACTCGCCACCGACCTTGCCGACCACGCCGTCGCAGGCGCGAAAGCCGCGATCTATCCGTTAGAGGCACTGAAGGACGTGCCCCCCGCCCTCACCCAGACCTGGGTGAAGCGCGACGGAGACAAAGCGAAGATCGCCCCCGAATTATGCGCCAAGATTCACGTCAAACGCCTTAATCTGCTCGGCGACTGGCCGATGAACAAGCAGTTTGACGTGATCTTCTGTCGCAACGTGATGATCTATTTCGACCAACCCACCAAGGACAGGCTGGTGGCGCGGTTCGCTGATCAGCTCCTGCCCGATGGGCACCTTTACATCGGCCACAGCGAACGTGTCGCCGGGCCGGCGCAGGAGGTTCTCAACCTGGTGGGAAGCACGATCTATCGAAAGGGGCGGATGTGAACACACGGGTTTTGATAGTCGATGACTCGGCAACCATGCGGGCGATATTGTCGCGCCTGCTGGGTAGCGAGCCGGACATAGAAGTGATCGGCACGGCAAAGGACGCGATGGAAGCGCGCGGGATGATCCGCGAACTCAATCCTGATGTCGTGACGCTCGACATCGAAATGCCGGGCATGAACGGCCTCGATTTCCTGGAAAAGATCATGCAGCTCCGCCCGATGCCAGTGGTGGTGGTTTCCGGCATCACCCGCAAGGGCGCCGATACCACGATCCGGGCGCTGGAGCTGGGCGCGGTCGATTGTTACGCCAAGCCCGATGGCTCGGTGAACGCCATGCTCGAAAGCGATGGCGGCACCCTCGCATCCATGGTGCGCGAGGCAGCGCGCGTGCGGTTTGTGCGGGTAGCGAGCAAGCCCGCGGTCCCGGTCAGCCCGGTGGCGCAGCAGACCATTGTTGCCTCTCGTTCGACCAGCGCGATCACCAAGCTGATTGCCATCGGCGCATCGACGGGTGGCGTGGAGGCCTTGCACCACCTGCTGCCCGCCTTTCCCACCACCTGCCCCCCCACGGTGATCGTCCAGCATATCAGCGCGGCGTTCGCGCCCGCCATGGCGGAGCGGCTCGACCGGCAATGCAGCGCCACGGTAAAGCTGATCGAATCGGGCGAAGTCCTGAAACCCGGCCATATCTATATCGCACCGGGCAACGACAAGCATGCCATCGTCGGCGGCGGGACAGAGACACTGATCGCCAAGATGATCGAGGGAGACAAGGTTTCCGGCCACCGCCCCAGCATCGACGCCATGTTCGAATCGGTCGCGCAAAAGCTCGGGCCGGCGGCAATCGGCATCCTGCTGACCGGCATGGGCCAGGATGGCGCACGAGGACTGCTCGCCATGCGCCGCGCGGGTGGCCGCACCATTGCGCAGGACGAGGCCACCAGCACCGTCTATGGCATGCCGCGCGCTGCGGCGGACATGGGAGCCGCCGAAAATATCCTTCCCCTGCCCCGCATAGCGGAGCGCGCACTCTCGGCTGCTGGCTTGCAGTAAATGCGGCACGATCCCGATCTTATTGTCGGCGGCCCGGCCCGCATCACGGTAATGCAGGGGCAGGTCTATGTCGGCACCGGCGCGCCTGAAATCCTGACAACCGTGCTCGGCAGTTGCATCGCCTGCTGCCTTTACGACCCGATAGCGCGGGTAGGCGGGATGAACCATTTCCTGCTCGCAGAGCCATCGCCGGGAAGCGGCACTGTAGCCGATCAGAATTACGGAATTTTTCTGATGGAGCTGCTTATTAACCAGATGATGACACGTGGCGGTGTAAAGTCCCGCATGAAAGCGCACATTTACGGCGGAGGAAACATGCACCGGGGAATGACCCGAATCGGGGATGCCAACGCGCGTTTCGCGCAGAGCTTCCTCATGGAGGAGGACATCCCGATTGTGCGGCAGGACATAGGCGGGGAGATGGCCCGCAGGGTCGATTTCGATCCGATCCTGGGACGAACCCGCTGCCGGCATGTGGAGAAAATCGCGGTGCCCACAAGCAAACCGATTACATTGCCCGCATCGGGTGGCGGCGAGCTGGAACTGTTTTAAGGAAGAAGAGGCCTGTTCTATGTCTGAGTCAATTCGTGTTCTGACCGTGGACGATAGCGCCAGCATGCGCGCTTTGTTGCGGTCTGCCCTCTCATCGCGCGGCTATCAGGTGGCGCAGGCAGAGGACGGCGTCGCCGCGCTCGAATGGCTGGCCGACAACGGCAGCGACATCGACGTGATCGTGACCGACATCAACATGCCGCGCATGGACGGCTTCGGCCTGATCGAGGCTTTGCGCGGCCAATCCCGCTTTCGCGACTGCCCGATCCTCGTGCTGTCCACCGAAAGTTCGGACGAGAAGAAGGCGCGCGCCCGCTCCGCCGGGGCGACCGGCTGGATCGTCAAACCTTTCGACGCGGACAAACTCGATACGGCTTTGCGCCGGGTAACACATTGATATTGGCATCAGGGGGACTGGAGAAGTAACATGGCACGTCAGCTCATCACTTTTCATCTTGGCACCCAGAGCTTCGGCCTGGACATCATGGCGATCCGCGAGATCCGCGCATGGTCGCCCACCACGCGTCTGCCTCATGTTCCGCATTATGTCGCGGGCGTCGTCAATCTGCGGGGCACTGTGCTTCCGGTCATTGATCTGGCGGCGCGACTGGGCTGGGAGCCTACCTCGCCGACCGACCGCCATGTCATCATTGTGGCGCAGATCGGCGGGCAATTGCGCGGTCTGATCGTGGATGCGGTGAGCGACATCGTAACCGCGCAGGATGAGGACATCCAGCCGCCTCCCGCCACCACCACCGATGGGGTCGTCCCCTATCTCGAAGGACTGGTGGCACTGGAGGACCGTATGGTCATGGTGCTCGATCTGCCCGGCCTGACGACCGATGTCGATCTGGCCGAAGCTGCCTGACCCGCCAGCTATCGCGCAACAGTGAAACCATCGACCGAGTATAAGAAGTGGGGAAGGTAAGGGCATAATGGCTGCAATTAAGGTTCTGGTCGTCGATGACTCGATCACGATGCGCGCCCTGTTTTCGAACGCGCTCGAACAATCGAGCGATCTCCTCGTTGTCGGCGCCGCCGCCAACGCCGATGAAGCGCGCGAGATGATCGAGGAGATGAGGCCCGATGTCGTGACGCTTGACATCGAAATGCCCGGAATGAACGGCATTGATTTTCTGCACGAGATCATGACGACGAAGCCGATGCCGATCGTCATGCTGTCCACCCTGACGCAGAAGGGCGCGGAAGTGACGCTGAAGGCGCTGGAGCTGGGCGCGGTGGATTGCTTCCCCAAGCCCACCAAGGCGACTCCTGACGAATTCGCCAAGATTTCCGGCAAGCTGTGCAAGCTGGTGGCGACCGCTGCCAAGAGCAAGGTCAAGAAATACGACCCGGAGGCAGCCGCCGCGGCCGCAGCCAAGGCAGCGGCATCGCAGGCAAGCATGGGTGCCGCAAAGCCCTACAAGTGGAACGGCACGATCGTCGCGCTGTGCGCCTCGACCGGCGGTGGCCCCGCCGTTCTCGAATTACTGACCGCCTGGCCCGCCAACTGCCCGCCTACCATCGTCTTGCAGCAGCTCGAGGAAGGGCTGGCCGCTCCGTTCGCCGCGCGCCTCAACGAGGCAATCGCACCAGACGTAAAGCTGGCGGAGGACGGCATGATGCTCCAGCCGGGGCAGGTCTATGTCCTCTCCGCGCCAGACAAGCACGGCCTCGTCGATCGCTGGCCCGGCGGCGCGATTCGCCTCGTGGCGCGCGACCCTGTGAATGGCGTGCGCCCTTCCGCAGACCTGCTGCTCACCACCGTGGCGAAAGCCGCGCGGGACAAGGCGGTGGGCGTCATCCTCTCCGGCGCAGGCACAGACGGCGCGGCAGGCATGGGCGCGGTCAAGCAGCTTGGCGGGCTGACGCTCTGTCAGGACAAGGAAAGCGCGATGGTATTCGAAGCGTCTGCCGCGGCGATCGCCAAGGGCGCGGTCGAGGCGCAGCTCTCGCTTGCCGATCTCGCCAAGGTCATCCTATCCCGGTGCGAGGAGCGGGATCTTGCGGCCTGAGCCTTGCCCTCTCACTCCTAACGCCTCATGTGGCCCCTTGATCGCGCTGGAGCACCTGCGCGTCAAGATTGCTGCCGAGCTGGATCAGCTACGAGAGGACATGGAGGAAATCGGCGTGCAGCTCTGCCTCGACGAAGAGGTGATGCTGCGCTGCATGTCGCACCTCCAGCGCCTCGATGAAATGGGCCAGCGCAGCAACTGGCTCGCCGCGATGGTGCGCGCCTCCAACCCGTCCGAAGTGATCCCCGAGATCACGCTACAGACGCTGGCGGACCGCCTGAAAGAGTGACCACCGCAGAGGGTGAATCTCGGGTTTTTCGCTTTTTGCTCCCGAGACTCCGCCCCGCAACCTGCTCGGTATCAGCTATCCGGCATAGGGCGGACAGTGCAGACCCTTGGGGCTGATCGTGAAAATCTCGCAACCCGTTTCCGTAATGCCGATGCTATGCTCGAACTGGGCGGAAAGGGTGCGGTCCCGCGTTACTGCGGTCCAGCCATCCTCCAGCATACGGATGCCGGCCTTGCCGATATTGATCATCGGTTCGATGGTGAAGAACATGCCGGGTTTCAGCTCAGGGCCGGTGCAGGGGATGCCGACATGCACGACTTCGGGGCTGTCATGGAACACACGCCCCAGCCCATGCCCGCAAAAATCGCGCACCACGCCATAGCGGTGCTTTTCGGCATGGCGCTGGATTGCATATCCGATATCGCCCAGATGGCCACCCGGTTTCGCCTGCTCGATGCCCAGCATCAGGCATTCATAGGTCACTTCGACCAACCGCCGTGCCTTGATCGGAGCCTCACCCGCGATATACATGCGGCTGCTGTCGCCATGCCAGCCATCGACCATCGGTGTTACGTCAATATTGACGATATCGCCCTCGGCCAGCCGTCGATCGCCAGGGATACCGTGGCAGATCACCGTGTTGATCGAGGTGCAGCAGCTATGCTCATAGCCGCGATAGCCCATGGTAGCGGGCACGCCGCCACCGTCTATCGTCATGCGGCGGACTATATCATCCAGCTCGCCGGTGCTGACGCCGGGCACCACATGCGGCACCAGCGCGTCAAGGATCTCGGCAGCGAGGCGTCCTGCCTTGCGCATGCCGGCAAAACCGCTCTCGTCATAGAGCTTGATCGCGGTCGAGCGGGTTGGCGGGCTTTCCGCGGTCATCGTCATGTAATCAGTCATGCGCCACAATATAACCGGATATGGTTAAGATTACGAGGGGCTTGATTGGCCCGGTCGTTCGGCGCAAAGTCCTCGGCGTTACAAGGAGCGCGTGATGGATGGTGAGGTTCGGAGTGGTGGCTGCGCTTGCGGGGCCGCCCGCTATGAGGTGCGAGGCGAACCGATCTTCGTCAACAACTGCTACTGCCATCAGTGCCAGCGCCAGACCGGCTCTACCTCGGTCGTCAATATGTTTTATGAAGCGGAGCGGCTGGCGCTGCGCTCCGGCGAAACCACGCGCCATGTGGTGAAGGCGGGCAGCGGCGGGGATCATGTGATAGTGCGCTGTGCCGCCTGTGGAACGGCATTATGGAGCCATTACCCGCGCCTTGGTGAATATGGCGCGGGCGTCAGGCTCGGCACGCTCGATGAGCCGGGGGGCATCCGCCCCGATGCGGTGGTTTATGCAGCCGAAAAGATGGAGTGGACCCAGTTGCCGCCCGATATTCCCGCATTCGAGGCCTATTATAATCCGTCTGAGCTATTGCCACCAGAACGCATCGCCCGCTTGAAGGCGCTTGCCGCAAAGGCCAGGGCTGCATGACTGCACGCATCTGGACAGCGGCGCTGCTCGTCATCGGTGACGAGATCCTCTCAGGCCGCACGCAGGACAAAAACGTCGCGCAGATTGCGAGCTGGCTCAATGTGCAGGGCATCCGCTTGCGGGAGGCGCGGGTGGTGGCTGATGTCGAAGAGGACATAATAGCGGCGGCCAACGCCCTGCGGACCCGCTATGACTATCTCTTCACCACTGGCGGGATCGGGCCAACGCATGACGACATCACCGTCGATGCGATCGCCAACGCGCTGGATGTGCCCGTTATCGTCCACCCCGAGGCGCGGGCGGTTCTGGAACGCTATTATGAAAGCCGGGGCGGCATCAACGAAGGGCGGCTGCGCATGGCGCGTGTGCCGGAAGGATCGAGCCTCATTCCCAACCGCTATTCTGGCGCGCCGGGCATCCGCCACGGCAATGTGTTCATCATGGCAGGCGTGCCGCATATCACGGCGGGAATGCTCGATGCATTGACCGGCACACTGGAAGGCGGAGAGCCGGTTTTGTCCACTCAGGTCGGCTGCTGGGTGGCGGAGAGCGAGATCGCCGCGCTGCTGCTCGACACCGAGCGGGCACACGAGGGCAGCCAGATCGGTAGCTACCCCTTCTTCCGCGAGGGGCGCGTCGGCTGCAATTTCGTGATCCGCTCGACCAGTCAACAGGTGCTGGACACCTGTGCGGCGGATCTCGCGGCTGGGCTGGAGGCAGGCGGCTGGCCAACATTCGCAGGCGGTATTTAGAGTTTTGTGCCCAAAACTGGGCATAGGCTCGGTAAAAAGCGATGCGACAACCAAGAATTAGGGCACGCGATTTGCGACTGATTTTACGCTGCGCGCTCTGGCTTCAGGGAAACAGCACTGCTGTCACTTGTGCGAGATCGGCAGGCGCCACGCTATCGAGCATGATGGTTTTTGGCGGGTTGGTGCTGTGGCCAATCAACCGCCCCTCCGGGTCTGTCGAGAGAGCAAGCACGCGCAGCCCCTCCTTCTCTTTCAGCACGGCCAGCCCGCCCTGCACAGGCGCCCGACCCGGATCGACGATCAACACCGCCGCGCCAGGGATCGCCGCGCCCAGCGACGCACGGCACATGCGCAGCGCATAAGCCTGCGGGCCGCATCCGGGCGGGGGTATAACATGCTGGGGATTGGGAAAAGGCTCGATCAGCCCTTCCCCCAGCGGCACGCCCAGCACCGGCAAGGCGCCGGGCAACGCCGGACCCATGACCTCTGCGCCATGCAGCCGGGGTGACGCGCACGGGGCCGCCGCGGCCTCCCCCATATCCGTCCGCGCCAGTTCCATGCGCAATGCGCTTATGCGCTCGCGGGTGCGGGCTTCGCGTGCGCTTCGGCCGGGAATGCGCGCCAGCCACTCCGCCAGAACCCCTGATTCATACGCGCGCCACAGCAAGGCGACCAGCCCCGCCCGATCAGCCACTTCGAACAGCGTGCACAACGCAGCGACCGTCTCCTCATTCCAACGGAAAAACGGCTTCGTCGCGTTTTCGAGGCGGGAAATGATCACCGGGGGCAGACGATAGTCCTTCAGCAGCAATGCGAGGGTCAGCGCGGGCCGACCCGTGCGCAACCGGCGCAACGCCGCCGCCAGCAACATCGCCACCTGCTCCGCCTCCTGCTCCGTCGCCCGGCCTTCCGCGCGGTCGCCGGCCCACTGCTCGATAGCGAAGCCGGGCGCATCCACATCGAGCAAGAGGTCCGCCGCATCGCTCAAGTCCAGCGCCCGCCCGATGGTGCGCAACTCCTCGGCGCGCGCAAACACCTCGCCCCGCTCGATCTTGGACAGACGGATATAGGGTATTTGCGGCAAGCGATGCGACAGCGCCAGCAGAGAAGGCAATCCGGCCGCCAGCCGCCGTTCGCGGATCGCGTTGGGGAACAATATGCTCCGATACGGGTCGAGCGGGATATCCTGCGCGCTACGGGCAAGGGGCGCTTCATCCCGTTGTGCCAGCAGCTTTCTCCCCACAATATTCATGCCCGCTCCGGGTGTCATGCCTGTTGTCTTTTCCTTCTGGATGATGCGCCGAGCTGCTCCATCATCCACATAGTCCCCCTCCCAAGGCAAGTCTTACCATGTCCGCCGGGCAAGAAATATGCTCTGCAGGGGGAATTACATCCTAAATGGATCAAAAAAGCAAAGCGCCCCTCCCGGTGGGGGAGAGGCGCTCTGATATAGGCGACGGAGGGGGGGTAAATTAATGCCGGACTGAGGCGATACTGGCCGAGGCTCCCGCGATAAAGGCGTCGAGCGGCTCCATCTCAGGCTCGGTCACCTGAACGGCCTCCGCATCCATAGCTGCATGGGCAGCGCACGGCAGCATGCCCGGCTCGTCCTTCTGCGCGGTAGCGGCGAAGCGCCGGCTGCTCGATGCCAGCTCGTGCATCAGGCGCGCGGCCCGGCGGGTAATCTGGCGGATGCGTTCCCGGGTCAGGCCCAGTTCCAGCTCCTCTGGTACATCGTCGCCCTGGCCGAACAGGTGACGGCGCACGATGTCGCTATCGCGCGCGATGCGTTGCTCCAGCCTGCGCAGTTCCTCCGGGTCGATGTGGGCAGCGCGGCTCTGCACATAGACCGGCAGCGCGCTCGATCGTTCGCGCCGGGTGGCGAGCGGGCGGACTGACGCGGCCTTACGCTTGAGCTGCGCGAGGCCAACGCTGCGCAGATGCCCGACATACTGGTCCATCAGCGCGCGCACGGTCTGCTCCGCAAGATGATCGGCAGCGGCGGCCTCGGTGCGAAGCTCGGCAAGCTCGTCCTCGATCAGGCTTTCGAGCGACATATCCTCGCCCTCCGCGCCGCGCTCCATGGAGTGCAGGGAAATCGTCGTGGCCTCCACCTTCTTGGCGGAGGGGCGCTGGTCGTCCATCAGGCGAAAGCGCAGCCCTTGCAGCTCGCCGCGAAGCTGCCAGTTCACGAAGGTGGTGAACATCGCCTTGGCGGGATCATAGGCCTCGATCGCGCGGTGCACGCCGATGGCGCAGACCTGCTCGGCATCGTCCCAATGGGCGGTCAGGCCATATTGCTTGATGAAATGGCGGATGCGCGGCGCGATGATCCGCAAGACGGTAGCGAAGGCGCGGTCGGCCATGATACGCTGACGCGCAGTCTGGCGCGCGCCCTCGGCCGGACGGTTGGCGATCACTTCGGCGACGGCCGCTTCCAGAAGTTCGGTAGGGTCAGGACCTATTGATTTGTAAGGCGCAATCTGATTCAGGCTCTGCGAGGAGACTGAAGATGAGTGATTTGTATTGGCTGACGGATGAGCAGATGGTTCGGTTGCAGCCCTATTTCCCCAAG
>JAGNYO010000017.1 GCA_017984895.1 Sphingobium sp.
GCGCCAGATAGCTTTCGACCAGACGCTCCAGCGCTTCAGGTGTGTGGGTGGTGGTCTGATAACCGTCGATCACGTTGCGAAAACGGACGGTGGCCGAGAGCCACTGCCCGCGCCGCTGATAGAAACGGCCAATCTCCATTTCCTTGCCGGCGAGGTGATCGTTGACCAGATCGAGCTTCAGGCGCGCATCCGCCGCATAGGCGGTCTGCGGATAGCGGCGGATCAGCTCGCCCAGCGCATCGAGTGCCTGGCTCGTCACCTTCTGGTCGCGGGTCACGTCGGCGATCTGCTCATAATAGCTCAGTGCAATGAGATAGAAGGCGTAAGGCGCGTCCTTGTTGCCGGGGTGAATGGCGAGGAATCGCTGCGCGCCGGTCACCGCCTCGCTATAGTCGCGGTTCATGTAATAGGAAAAAGCGCTCATCAACTGCGCGCGCCGTGCCCAGGGCGAATAGGGATGCTGGCGCTCTACCTCGTCGAACAACTGCGCGGCAAGTTTGTATTGCCCGGCATCGAGGCGAAATTTCGCGCTGTTATAGAGGGTCGATACATCGCGCGCGACATAATGCGTATCCCCCTTGTTCTTGCCGGTGGAGCAGGCGGAGAGGAGGGTGGCCGCGGCGAAAGTGCCCAGTGCGATGCCAAGGGTGCGGGGGAGTTTGAACAGCATGGCATCGCTCATAACGCAGGCTTTGAGGTTCGCCAAGCAGATGATTGCGTCTGCGTCGTAATGAAGGGGAGGCGGCGTTAAAAATTATGCGATCAATGGAAAAGCGCCACTAACCCCGTCAGGCCTTTTCCAGCGTGCATTGCAGGGGATGCTGGTTTTGCCGGGCGAAGTCCATCACCTGGTTTACCTTGGTTTCCGCCACTTCATAGCTGAATACGCCGCAAATCCCTACGCCGCGCTGGTGGACATGGAGCATCACGCGGGTGGCTTCTTCCATATCCATCTTGAAGAAACGCTGGAGCACATGCACGACGAACTCCATAGGGGTATAATCGTCGTTGAGCATCAGCACCTTGTAGTGCGACGGGCGTTTGGTGCGCGTGCGGGTGCGCGTGGCGACATTGACGCCGGGACCACCGGAGCGGCCGTCATCCTCGCCATCCTTGCCGGCCATCGCAACCCGCATTGCCCGCACAGCCATCTCGCGCATCTTCCTCATCGGGGCAGATATGGCTGGAGAGAGCTATTTCGGCAAGAGGGTGGTGCGACTAATCGAGGCAGGAAAAGCATATGGCTCTATTATATCGCGGCAAAGAATGAAAAAAGCCCTGCCTCCGTGCAGGAGACAGGGCTTTTCGCAAAAATATTTATGTTGTCAGATCAGGCGGCGATCGAACGCACCTTCTCTGTCATGATCGAGACGCGGGTGCTGATCGGCTGCGCCACTTCGCCAGCGAGCTTGAGGAAAGCCTCGCTGTTCTTGGCGGCTTCCTTGGCAAAGGCGTCGAAATTGCTGGAGAGCAGCTCGCTCTGAAGCTGGAAGAACTCGGCCGGGCTCTTGGCGGCGGCGAGGCTCTTGAGCGCGGCAGAGGCCTTCTCGAAGGTGAGGCGGCCATATTCGGCGGCGTCCTGGCCCAGCGTCTCTACGCCCTTGCTGGCGATCTTGCCGGATTCAACCAGCGCCTCGACATTGCCCTTGGCGAGTTCGTTGATCTGCTCGAACGCCTTGCTGGACTTTTCCACGCTGGCCTTGGCCTTTTCGCTCATCTCGACGAAAGCGGCCTCGAAACGGCCCTTTGCATCTTCTGCGAACTTCTTGGTGTTTTCGATAACGTCGTTCATGATTTCGGTTCCTTTCTGCTCAGCCTGATCCTTTGCTTCGGCCGGAGATTCGGTTGCCTCTTCGGCAATTTCCTCGACTGCGGGCAGGGATGGGGCGTTGACTTCGATGGTTTCTGGGGTGGTTTCAGTATATTCTTCGGTTATTGTTATATCCTCGGCCGGCATGAGATCGGCGGCGGTCAGTTCCGGCGCGGGGGCCGGCTGGGGGATTTCCACCGGCTCGGGCTGCGCTATCAAGACTTCCGCCGGCGCGGGTGCCGGAGTTTTTTTCATCACAGGTGCGGCCTGCTTCCTGGTGGTCGCGGCCTTGCGGCCCGCCTGAGGAGCAACCTTGCCCGGTGTGTCGCGATCCGGGCGTCGCTGTCTTTTGGATGGTCCAGTCATCACGAACTCCCTTATGCTGCATTGCAACATAAAGAATCCAACAGCTTTTGTCAAGCGCTTTTTGTGCAGTGCAACATAAATGAAATATGGTGCGGCAAGGCAGGAGAAAACGTGGCGTGGCGGGGGCTTCAGCGGGTCTTTACATAGCTCCCCGGTGCCGGCTCCAGCGCCTTAAGTCTACCTTTTCCGGGGATTCTCGCGCCCTTGACGGCAACGGTGCGGCTGTCCTGCGCCTCTAGCCAATCCACCCAATCCGGCCACCAACTGCCTTTGTGTTCCTTGGCGGCGGTGATAAACTCCTCCAGAGTGGAGCAGGTTTTCTCGCAGGACCAATATTGATATTTGTTATCCGCAGGCGGGTTCACCACCCCGGCGATATGGCCGGACCCTGCGAGCAGGAAACGGACCGGCCCCGAGAAATGTTCGGTCAGCTTCCACACACTTTTCATCGGCGCGATATGATCCTCGCGCCCCGCCTGAATATAGCAGGGGGTTTGCACCTTGCGCAGGTCGATCGGCACGCCCTCGATTCTGATTGCGCCGGGGCTTGCCAGCTTGTTGTCACGATAGAGATCGGCGAGATAGGCCTTATGCCATTTTGCAGGCAGGTTGGTGGTGTCACCATTCCAGTAGAGCAGGTCGAACGGCGGATAATCGGCGCCGAGCAGATAGTTGTTGACCACATAGCTCCAGATGAGATCCCGCCCGCGCAGCAGATTGAACGTAACGGCCATGTAGCGCCCGTCGAGGTAGCCGGGGGCGGAAAGCTGATCGACCAGCTTCAACTGCTCGTCGTCGATGAAGAGACTGAGATCACCCGCATCGCTGAAGTCCACCTGCGCGGTGAAGAAGGTCGCGCTTTTGACCTTCCCGGCCTCTCCGCGCGCGGACAGCCATGCGAGCGTGGTGGCCAGCGTCGTTCCCGCCACGCAATAGCCGATGGCGTGCACATTTTCCACGCCCAGAAGATCGCGCACCGTGTCGATCGCGTCGACCTGCCCGCGCACGATATAATCGGCCCACTCCACATCCTTCATGCTGGCGTCGGCGGATTTCCAGCTCACCATGAACACGCTGATGCCCTGATCCACCGCCCATTTGACGAAACTCTTGTGGGGCGAGAGATCGAGGATGTAGAAACGGTTGATCCACGGCGGAAAGATGACGAGCGGGGTTTCCATCACCTTCTTGGTGGTCGGCTCATAATGGATGAGCTGATAGAGCGGCGTTTCCTTGATGACCTTGCCCGGCGTCGCGGCGATATTGACGCCCAGCTCGAATTTCGTGCCATCCGTGTGGGTAAGCTGGCCCTTGCTCAGATCCGCCAGCATATGGTGCAAGCCACGCAGCAGGTTTTCGCCGCGCGTCTCCAGCGTCTTTTCCAGCACCACCGGGTTGGTGAGCGCGAAATTGCTGGGCGACAGCGCGTCGATCATCCCCTGTGTCGCGAATTTGAGCTTGTCCTTCTGGCGTGCGTCCAGCCCGTCGACCGTGTCGGACAGGCGCAGCATATAATCCGACAGCAGCAGATAGCTCTGGCGGATCAGGTCGAAGAACGGATTTTCGCTCCATTTGGGGTCGGCGAAACGGCGGTCCTTGCGCGCGGCGGGGCTGGTGTCCGGCGGGCTGTTATTGTCTGGGTCGACATCGAGAAACCGTTGCCACAGGGCAATGGATTCCTTGGTGAAATCAGCCTGCACCTGTGCCAGCAGCTCGGGCTGGAACAAGGTGGGCGCGGCCGACAGCGCGGATTGCGCCGCTGTCTGCAATGCATGGAGCGGCTGCTCGCTGGTAAGCGCGCCGGAGGCATATTCGAGCAGCATCTGCTGCGCCTGGCCCAGGGTGCGGGTCCAGTGCTGGAGATCCTGCAGGGTTGGCAGGCCGGGCTGCGGCTGGTGTGCGTTTTTGCTGGTCAGATCGGGCATTCTTGCCTCTCTCAAGCTCTTTTGTGTTTTTCATGGCGCTTAACTGCGATGAAAATGCTGCGCCGGGTCTGGCGACCGCCGCGAAGCCAGTATATAGCGTGTGGCGCACAGTGCAATGTCTGTTTTGTTGCATTGCAGCAATTAAGGAAAGTCACACCCATGTCCGAGGAATTCTATCGCATCAAGCGCCTGCCCCCCTATGTCATCGCGGAAGTGAACGCGATGCGGGCCGCAGCGCGTGCGGCGGGTGAGGACATTATCGACCTCGGCATGGGCAACCCCGATCTGCCGCCGGCGCCGCATGTAATCGAAAAGCTGTGCGAAGTGGCGCAAAAGCCCAACGCGCATGGCTATTCGCAATCGAAGGGCATTCCAGGGCTGCGCAAGGCGCAGGCGAATTATTATGCGCGGCGTTTTGGCGTGGAGCTGGACGCCGAGACGGAAGTGGTCGTGACCATGGGGTCGAAGGAGGGGCTGGCGAGCCTCGCCACCGCGATCACCGCGCCGGGCGATGTCGTGCTGGCGCCCAACCCCAGTTACCCGATCCACACCTTTGGCTTCATAATCGCCGGGGCGACGATCCGCTCGGTGCCGACCACGCCGGACGAGAACTACTGGCGCTCGCTCGACCGGGCGATGGCGTTCACCGTGCCGCGCCCGTCGATCATCGTCGTCAACTATCCCTCCAACCCCACGGCGGAAACGGTCGACCATGCGTTCTACGAGCGGCTGGTGGCGTGGGCGAAGGAGAACAAGGTCTGGGTGATATCCGACCTGGCCTATTCGGAGCTGTATTTCGATGGCAATCCGACGCCGTCGATCCTGCAAGTTCCGGGCGCGAAGGATGTCGCGGTCGAGTTCACCTCCATGTCCAAGACCTATTCGATGGCGGGCTGGCGCATGGGCTTTGCCGTGGGCAACCCCAAGCTGATCGCGGCGATGACGCGGGTGAAATCCTACCTCGATTATGGTGCGTTCACGCCGATTCAGGCGGCGGCCTGCGCGGCATTGAACGGCCCGCAGGATATCGTGCAGAAAAACCGCGAGCTGTATCACAAGCGGCGCGATGTGCTGGTGGAGAGTTTCGGCCGCGCCGGCTGGGATATTCCACCCGCCAAGGCGAGCATGTTCTGCTGGGCGCCGCTGCCCCCCGCGCTCAGGGACATGGGCAGCCTCGAATTCTCGAAGCAGCTTCTCTCTCACGCCAAGGTCGCGGTCGCGCCCGGCGTCGGCTATGGCGAGGATGGCGAGGGTTTCGTCCGCATCGCGATGGTGGAGAACGAGCAGCGCCTGCGTCAGGCCGCCCGCAATGTGAAGAAATATCTGCAAAGCATGGGGGTCAATACGCCGTCCGGCAAGACGGCGATTGGCTGAAACGAGGGGCGGCTCCATCATGGCCAATGGTCCCCACATGTCGCATGTCGTGCAGGCGATTCAGCTCTCGGTCGCGCCGGTGTTTCTGCTGGCGGGTATCGGTGGATTCCTCAATGTATGCGCGGCGCGGCTGGCCCGTGTGGTGGACCGCGCCCGCATCGTCGAGGAAAAGATCACCCGAACGCGCGGCGCAGAGCATGACCGGATGGTGCAGGAGATCAGGATGCTCGACCGGCGCATCAGCATTTGCAACGCCTGTATTTCTCTCGCGGTGCTGAGCGCGTGCGCCATCTGTCTGGTCGTCATAATGCTGTTCGCCAACCAGCTCTTCGTCAATATGCTCGAAACGCCGATCGCGCTGCTGTTCGTCGGGGCAATGATAGCAATCGGCGTCGCCTTCGCGCTGTTCATCGTCGAGACGCGCATCGGGTCCTCCGTGGTGCGCATTCGCTCGGAAATCCTGTTCCACAAGGAGGAAGCGCGGGACCAGGGCGAGCCTGGCCCCGACAAAACTCCCTGACCGCTGCGAACCTTATCCTAAGCCGTTGCCGCACCACCCGGCTCTGCGCGTTCTTCGGCGATCAGGCGCGCCAAGATGCGCCGCGCCGCTACCGGGGCTGCATCGGTGGCGAGCAGGATGGGATCAAGCGCGAATATATCGCTTGAGTGACCCATGCGCCGCTGCACCATTTCGATCATCGGCTCGTCCTGCTGGGCGAAGGCGAGGTCAAACAACGCGAGCATGGCGGCATCGACCTCGGGTTCGCCGTGTCGCCTGTTGCGGCCATTGACGTAGAAATAATGCGAGGTGAACTCCGTTTCCGGTGTGATGAAGTGCAACTGGGGAATCAGCGCTCCGTCCTCTTCCGGTGTGCCCATCGCCCATGTTCCCGCATCGAAATCGAGCAGCGCGGGCGGGTGCCAGGCCATGGTCGAGCGCGTGTGGCAGGGCGTGTCCCTGTCATATCCGAAGAGCTTCTGGCTCGGCTCCGGCGCGGCAAGCCCTGAACGCATGCGGTGATTGATGATGGAGCGATCCCGCCGCTCGAGCTTCTGGGTCGTCGCTGCCAGCAGTTCGTCTGGCGTATAGGCCGATCCACCAAACTGCGGATGGATATAGGAGGCATGGCTGAGATCCAGCAGATTGTCGACCACCAGCTCATAATTGCCGCGGACATGCAACAAGCCCTTGACGATGGCGAAGCGCTCCGGCTGTTCGAGAAAGGCGATGGCCGGCACCTGCTCCGCGTCCGCCTTTGCCGGGTCGCCCGGCCATATCCAGAGGATGCCGTATTTCTCCATCACCGGCCATGTCGCCACACGCGCGGCGCGAAGCGGTCCCGTTCCCTTCATGTGCGGATTGCGGACGCATTCCCCCCCACCGTTGAACTGGAGGCCATGATAGGGGCATTCGATACTATCGCCCTTGATCTTCCCTTCCGACAGGGGCGCAAAACGATGCGGGCACCGATCTTCCAGCGCGTGCACTGTGCCGTCCGCGTCGCGGAACAGGGCGACATCCCGATCGAGCAGCTTCCTGCCGAGTGGTTTTTCTGCCACTTCGTCCGCGAATGCCGCCGCATACCACGCATTGTGCAGATAAGTCAGCATCCGCTCTTCTCCCGGTAGACAAGTTACTGAAACTGTATATGCAAATGAATGCAATTTTGAGTTCTATGCAAGGAAATTGATGATGGCCCCGCACGGCACAGCGTTCGTAACCGGATGCTCCTCAGGCATTGGCGCGGCATTTGCCCGTGCGCTTGCTCGCAAGGGGCATGATCTCGTCATCGTTGCCAGACGGGCGGACCGCCTGCGGGCGCTGGCCGCACAGCTTGAGGAGGAAACCGGCCGCTCCGTCAGCATCGCCGCCGCCGATCTTTCCGAGCCGGATGATCTGGCCGGGCTTGTGCGACGCCTGACGGAGATCGAGGATCTGGCGCTGCTGGTGAACAATGCCGGCCTTGGCCCGTTGGGCGACTTTGCCGATCTGGCGATAGGCGATGTGCGCAGGATGCTGGCCGTGAATATCGGCGCACTGACGGAGTTGAGCCTCGCCGCGGTGCCGCAGCTTATCCGCAATAGCGCCAGCCTCATCAACGTCGCGTCGGGGGTGTCCTTTGCCGTGATGAAAGATCTTGCGGTCTACAGCGGCACCAAGGGCTATGTGATGCAGTTCACGCGCAGCCTGGCCCTTGAGCTGGAGCCATATGGCTGCCGGGTGCAGGCACTGGTGCCCGGCCTGACCCGGACCGATCTCGGCGGGGCGGAGGCGATCAACTTCTTCGATCAGTTCCCGCCGGAAATGGTGATGGAGCCGGAGGATCTCGTCGCGGCCTCGCTTGCCGGGCTGGCGCTGAACGAGACTGTCTGCATCCCCGCTCTGGAAGATGCCAGACGGATCGCCGCGCTAATCCAGGAGATGCAGGATATCGGCATGGCGGTGTCTCGTCGCGCTATCGCCAGCCGCTATCGCCCCCTGACTGCTTAGGGTGCGTGGACTGCGCAGCGCGCAACAATACGCGCTGAGAGCAGCCGCGCCGGAGACGGAACGCCGTTATTCCTCCCGGTCCGAAAGCTCGTCTCCGCTCAGCCGCGCGACATGGATGACGTTGGTCGAGCCGGGCGTGCCAAAGGGGACACCGGCCAGCACGATGATCTTGTCGCTCGCGCCGGCGAGGCGGTGGCGCAACGTCATGCGCCGCGCCTTGCCGATCATCTCCTCGAAGCTGCCAATGTCCTTGGTGCGCACCGCATGCGCGCCCCATAGCAGGCCCATGCGCCGGGCCGTTTCCATCTTGGGGGTCAGAGCCAGGATCGGCGTCTGCGGGCGTTCGCGTGACACGCGGCGCACCGTGCTGCCTGATGACGTGAAGCAGACGATGGCTTTGGCACCGACCGTGCGCGTGATGCTGCCCGCCGCTTCGGCGAGCGCATCGGCCGTGGTGGCATCGGGCTTGGTTTCGGTGAAGTGCAGCCGCGCGAGATAGCCGGGGTCGCCTTCCACGCTTTTCGCGATGCTGTCCATCATCGCCACCGCCTCGCGTGGCCAGTCTCCGGCGGCGGTTTCAGCGGAGAGCATGATCGCGTCCGCCCCGTCATAGACTGCGGTGGCGACATCCGACACTTCGGCACGGGTCGGCGTGGGCGCCTTGATCATCGATTCGAGCATCTGCGTCGCCACCACCACCGGGCGGCCGAGGCGACGGGCAGAGGCGACGATATGCTTTTGCAGTGGCGGCACATCCTGCGGCGGGAGTTCCACGCCAAGGTCGCCGCGCGCCACCATCACGCCGTCGGCCAGCTCCAGTATTTCCTGAAGGCGGTGCAGCGCGGCGGGCTTCTCGATCTTCGCCATCAGCGCGCCTCGGCCGCCCATCAGCCGCCGCGCCTCAGCCAGATCCTCTGGTCGCTGGACGAAGGAGAGCGCGATCCAGTCAGCCGCCTGATCTATCGCGAAGGCAAGATCGCGCCGGTCCTTCTCGGTCAGAGCCGCCATAGGCAGAACCACGTCGGGCACGTTGACGCCCTTGCGATTGGAGAGCGGCCCGCCGATTTCCACCATCGTCTCGATCCGCTCGGCCGAGACGGACTGCACGCGCAGCACCAGCTTGCCATCGTCAATCAGCAGCCGGGTGCCCGCCTCCAGTGCGGCGTAAATCTCAGGGTGCGGCAGGTTGACGCGCTTGGTGGTGCCGGGCGCCTCGTTGCGATCCAGCACGAAGGTCTGCCCCGGTTTCAGCATGACCATGTTATCGACCAGGGTGCCAACCCGCAGCTTCGGCCCCTGAAGATCGGCGAGGATCGTCATCGGACGGCCAAATTCCTTTTCCAGCGCGCGGATATGGCTGATACTGCGGGCATGATCCTCATGCGCGCCATGGCTCATGTTGACACGGAAGGCGTCGGCCCCGGCGAGGAACAGCTCGCGGATCATCTCCGCGCTGCTGCTGGCCGGGCCGAGGGTGGCGAGAATGCGAACCTTGCGCGCGCGTGGATAAAAGAGTTTCACGTTTCGTCCCCGGTTAGTAATGACGGCAGCCATAGTCTCATTTTATACGCCCTGCGCGCCTGACGACTGGGTGCTACCAAGAAAGTGTTAACCATGAGCGACTCCATAATCAATGACGCAGCGGCGGCGGAAGCCTTTCGGCGGCTGGTGCGTCACTTGCAACACAGAACGGATGCGCAGAACGTCGATCTGATGGGGCTGGCCGGCTTTTGCCGCAACTGTCTGGCGGATTGGCTGGCCGAGGCGGATGGCGTCATCAGCAAGGATGCCGCGCGAGAGGCGATCTATGGCATGCCTTATGCAGAATGGAAAAAGGCGCATCAGGCCGAAGCAACGCCGGAGCAGCTCGCGCGGATGGAAGAAAGCGTGGCCAAGAACAAACAGAGCCACTAAGGACGGTGCAGTGTTTGATTCGAAAATTCCATGCGGAATTTCGAGGGTCGGCGCCAGCCCGCTCCCCCTCCCAACCTCCCACAGGATACCATATCGGGAGGTTGGGAGGAGGAGCGGGCCGGAACCGCACATCCGAAACGTCAGCGAAGCGACGCGTTTCGGATCGGACGCAAACTGATTCACACTAAGGGGACCCCATGAGCGAAGGCAATGTAGCCGCAGACCAGTTGCGCCTGTTTATCGAGCGGATCGAGCGGCTGGAGGAAGAGAAAAAGGGCATGGCGGATGACATCAAGGATGTCTATTCCGAAGCCAAGGCAACCGGCTATGATGTCAAGACGATGCGCCAGATCGTGCGCCTGCGCAAGCTGGAGAGCCATGTGCGGCAAGAGGCAGAGGCGTTGCTGGAGACTTACAAGGCTGCGCTCGGTCTGGAATGACCGGCGCCTGACAACAGGAGAAAGGCATGACCCAATCCCCCTGGGGCGCCGCCCCCGCCGGCAGCGGCGAACTGATCGTTACCACCACGCCCGGCGTCGAGGGATGCCCGGCGCAGCGTTATCATGGCATCGTCACAGGTGAGGTGATTGTCGGCGCGAATATCTTTCGGGATCTGTTTGCCGGCATCCGCGATATCGTGGGCGGTCGCGCCTCTTCCTACGAGAATGTGCTGCAAAGCGCGCGCGAGCAGGCATTGGGCGAGATGCGGATGCGCGCGGCGGAACTGGGCGCCAATGCTGTGGTGGGCGTGGACCTCGATTATGAGGTGCTCGGCTCCAACGGCTCGATGCTGATGGTTTCCGCGACCGGGACCGCCGTCTCCATCTGACAGTTGCGGGAGCGGGGTCATGCCGCTAGAGAGCGAGCCATTCCTCATCTCTAGCCAAGGAGCAGGCCGTGGCAGGCCATAGCAAATTCAAGAACATCATGCACCGCAAGGGCGCGCAGGACAAGAAGCGCTCCGCCATGTTCTCCAAGCTCTCGCGCGAGATTACCGTCGCGGCGAAGATGGGCATGCCGGACGCGGATATGAACCCGCGCCTGCGGCTCGCGGTCAACGCGGCCAAGGCGCAGTCGATGCCCAAGGACAATATCCAGCGCGCGATCGACAAGGCGAGCAAGGGCGATGGCGAGAATTATGAAGAGGTGCGCTATGAAGGCTATGGCCCGGCGGGCATCGCGATCATCGTCGAGGCGTTGACCGACAACCGCAACCGCACCGCCACCAACGTGCGCACCGCCTTCTCCAAGAATGGCGGCAACCTCGGCGCATCCGGCGCGGTGTCCCACGGGTTCGACCGCATGGGCCTGATCGAGTATCCCGCCTCCGCCGGAGACGAAGAAAAGATACTGGAAGCCGCGATCGAGGCGGGCGCGCAGGATGTGGAGTCCTCCGATGACGGCCACAGCATCTGGACCGCGACCGACGCACTGCACGAGGTGGCCAAGGCGCTGGAGGCCGCGCTCGGCCCGGCGGAGGGCGCCAAGCTCGCCTGGAAGCCGCAGACTTCAGTTGAGGTGGACGAAACCACCGCCGCCACGCTGATGAAGCTGATCGACACGCTCGAAGAGGACGACGATGTCCAGACCGTCTGGGGCAATTACGACATCTCGGACGATGTGATGGAGAAGCTGGGCTAGTACAAAATAGTCCCTCCCCTTCAGGGGAGGGGTTGGGGTGGGGGATGAACCAGATGTCCAAGACTATGAAACTCGATCTTGGCATCTGGTATAATGAAAAGACCGGACACATTCATTTAGCCGCCGTGGATCAATTTATTTCCACGGTAAGCCTTGATCCGAAATCCATACGATACCACCCAAATCTCTATAATAAGCTAGCCAAATGCCTTGCTGATGCGGGCCTTCCCTACCCCAGCCCCTCCCCTTCCGGGGAGGGACTTGAAGGATGCTGATCCTCGGCCTCGATCCGGGCCTTGGCACCACCGGCTGGGGGCTGATCGCGGCGGATGGCAACCGGCTGTCCCACATCGCCAACGGCCAGATCAGGACGGATGCGAAGGCGCCGCTCGCCTCCCGCCTGCTCAGCCTCGACGCGGCGCTGACTGACCTCATCCTCGCCCACAAGCCGGACGGCGCGGCGGTGGAGGAGGTGTTCGTCAACGCCAACCCGCAATCGACGCTCAAATTAGGCCAGGCGCGCGGCGTCGTGCTGTTGAATGCGGCGCGCGCAGGCATCGAGGTGGGCGAATATGCCGCGCGGCTGGTCAAAAAGTCGGTCGTCGGCGTCGGCAATGCCTCCAAGGATCAGGTCCACGCGATGATCCTGCGCCTGCTCCCCGGAGCATCTATCAGCGGGCCAGACGCAGCGGACGCCCTCGCGGTGGCGATCACCCACGCGCATCATATGGGGTCGGCCCGCCGCCTCACTTTGTGATGGAAACGAACCGGGAACATCGTTAATGGGGTCTTTATGTCACGGTGCCAGCCCTCTCCCCCACCCAACCACCAGATGGGCATATCCTCTGGGTGGTCGAGTGAAAGAGAGGGCGGTGCGGCTTGAGGACAAAAACGCCATGATTGCGCACTTGAAGGGGATTTTGGCGGCCACCGGGGCGGATGGCGCTGTGGTGGACGTGAACGGCGTCGGCTATGCCTTTGGCGCGTCGGCGCGCACGCTCTCGGCACTGGGCGCGGTGGGCGAGGCCGTGACCGTGCATACCGAGATGCTGGTGGGCGAGGATTTCATCCGGCTGGTCGGCTTTGCCTCGGCGGAAGAGCGGGACTGGTTTCGTCTGCTCACCGGCGTGCAGGGCGTGGGCGCGCGGGTGGCGCTGGCGATATTGTCGGTGCTCGATGGCGCGGAGCTGCACCGCGCGATTGCGGCGCAGGATAAGGCGATGGTCGCGCGCGCGAACGGCGTCGGGCCAAAACTCGCCGAGCGCATCGTGCGCGAGTTGAAGGACAAGACCGGCACGATCTTGACCGGCCCGATGGCGATCGGCGGGGCGGGCATGGCGCCGGGCGCGGGCGGAGTTGCGCCTGCGGGCGGCATCGCGGCAGACGCCCTGAGCGCGCTCACCGGCCTGGGTTTCAAGCCCTATGAAGCGAGTGCGGCGGTGGCGGCGGCGGAGGCGGAGCTGGGCGACGCCGCGACTTTGGATGCGCTGGTGCGGCTGGCGCTGAGGAAGGCGGGGAAGTGATGCGCGATTTTCTATATTTTCTAGACAAATTCGCACAAATTTGTATATCGGCTCCATGTCACAACTCAATGTCTCCATTCCGCCCGCCCTCAAGACATGGATCGACCATCGCGTCACCGAGGGGCGCTACAGCAGCGCCAGCGATTATATCCGCGATCTTGTCCGGCGCGATCAGGATGCGGCCACGGAGGAAACCGAATGGCTGCGGGGTCTGATCGCCGAGGGACTGGCATCGGGGGTGATCGAGAAGGACGCCAGCGAAGTGCTGCGCGAGATCATGGCCGAGCGCCCGGCGCGGAAGTCCAGCTAAGCCCAGCGGCGCGCGCCGACCTTGTCGAAATCCGCGAATACAGCATCGCACAGTTTGATCCCGACACAGCGGACGCCTATTTTTTGGGATTTGAAGAAGCTTTTGCCCTGATGTCCGCGCACCCGCACATCGGGATGGCGCAGCCGGAACTTGGCGAGGGCATCCGTTGCCTGAAGCACCGCCAGCATCGCCTTTACTACCGCGTGGAAAAGCATGTGGTCATTATTGTCCGTGTCATCCATCATGCGCGCGATGCGAAGGGGATGCTGGGGGAGGCTGCGAAGTGATGGAAGAGGTTGAAAGGATAAAAAATGTATCGCAGAGGTTCTCCGAACATTATCGCGATATTCGTAAGCATCTGGTTAGCGAAGTGTCATCCGACAACCGATGGTTTACGGCTTCCCTTTTTGCACTAAATGCGGGCGGATTAGCTACCATGGCTAGCCAAGATATTCTGGTTGGTAATGACCGCTGGATAGGCATACTTTTCTGGATCGGGATTGTTCTAGCATTCGGCTACGTTCATTATTCGCGGCAAATGACTACATCTTTTATTAAAGTTATTGATGAGATTGAACTCTGTTATGTACTTTCTGCAGCGACGGGTAAATTAGATGAGACACGGTTAGCAGCGTTAGAGACAAAGCGAGATCAACTTACGACCAAGTTTTCATCATTTTTTTCTGCCGGATCGCTAATTGCCTTCAGTAGCGGTATTTTTGCTTTTGCTGTTCTAAAATGACCTCCTCCCCCCTCCTCTCCGCTTCCCGCAAGCCTGAAGACATAGACGCAGCGCTGCGCCCAAAAACCCTTGACGAGTTCGTCGGGCAGAAAGCTGCGCGCGAGAATTTGCGTATCTTTATCGAGGCGGCGCGCAATCGTGGCGAGGCGCTCGATCATGTGTTGTTCTTCGGCCCGCCGGGGCTAGGCAAGACCACGCTGGCGCAGATCGTCGCCAAGGAGATGGGCGTCGGCTTTCGCGCCACCTCCGGCCCGGTGATCGCCAAGGCGGGGGATCTTGCCGCGTTGCTCACTAATCTGGATGAGGGCGATGTGCTGTTCGTGGACGAGATCCACCGGCTCAACCCCGCGGTCGAGGAAATCCTCTACCCCGCGATGGAGGACCGCGCGCTCGATATCATGATCGGCGAGGGGCCGTCCGCCCGCTCGGTGCGGATCGACCTGCCGAAATTCACGCTGGTGGGCGCCACGACGCGCCAGGGCCTGCTGACGACGCCGTTGCGGGATCGCTTCGGCATTCCGGTGCGGCTGCAATTCTATAGCGTCGAGGAGCTGGTGCAGGTGGTGAGCCGCGCGGCGCGCCTGCTGGGGCTGGGCATCACGGCGGATGGCGCGGTGGAAGTGGCGCGGCGCTCACGCGGCACCCCGCGCATCGCCGGGCGGCTGCTGCGCCGGGTGCGCGATTTTGCCGATGTCGCGGGCGTGGCGCAGGTCGATGCCAAGGCTGCCGACGCCGCGCTCAATCGTCTGGAGGTGGATGCGCTGGGCCTCGATGCGATGGACCGGCGCTACCTGATGATGATCGCCGACATCTACAAAGGTGGGCCGGTCGGCGTGGAGACGCTGGCGGCGGGGCTTTCAGAGCCGCGCGACACGATCGAGGAAGTGATCGAGCCGTTTCTCATCCAGCTAGGTCTGGTGGCGCGCACCGCGCGGGGGCGCTGCCTCAATGCGCTCGCGTGGAAGCATCTCGGCCTCAATCCGCCTGCCGAAAGCCAAGACGGGCTGTTCGATGGATAGGCCAGGCGCATATTTCCGACTTTGACCGTGAGTCGCGCCTCGGTTACACAGGCGCCCATGTCCGCGCCTTCGCCTTCGCCTGAAAACCTGCCGCCCGGCGCAGGCGTCTACGCCGATGGTGCGCATCATTTTCCCGTGCGCGTCTATTTCGAGGATACGGACGCGGGCGGCATCGTCTATCACGCCAATTATCTGCGCTTCATGGAGCGCGCCCGCTCGGACATGCTGCGGCTTTTGGGCATCAGCCAGCGCGGCGCGCTGGAGGCGGGCGAGGGCGCCTATGCGGTTGCCAGCCTGTCCATAGACTATCGCGTGCCCGCCCGCCTCGATGACGATCTGCTCGTGGTCAGCCGGGTTTCCGGGGTGGCGGGCGCGACTGTCCGCATGGCGCAGCAGGTGATGCGGGGCAAGACCCTGCTCACCCAGGCGTCCGTCACCGTCGCGTTCCTGTCGGCCCAGGGCAGACCAAAGCGCCAGCCCCGCCAGTGGGTCGACCTCTTCAACAGCATCACATCAGGGGATACCAGCCCGCAATGACCATGCCCGTAATCGCTCTGGCCGGGGACGCCGCTACCTTGTCTCCGTTCGCGCTGTTTCTGCAGGCGGATGTCGTCGTCAAGGTGGTGATGATCGGCCTGCTTGGCGCAAGCATCTGGACCTGGGGCGTCATCATCGCTTTCTGGATCGGCGCCGGGGGGCAGGCGCGCGCATGCGCGGCCTTTGAAAAGGATTTCTGGCGCAGCGATGATATAGACGGCTTCTACGACAAAAATGCCAAAAAGGATGTGCCGAGCGCGCGCGTCTTGGCGGCGGCGGTTAGCGAGTGGCGCCTCTCCACCCGTGCCCGCTCGGTCGATCGGGAGGGAACACGGGACCGGCTCTCCACCGCGATGGCCAGTGCGGTGGCGGCGGAGGCGGACCAGCTCGCCGACCGGCTCAACATATTGGCGACTGTGGGCGCGGTGGCGCCGTTCGTCGGGTTGTTCGGCACGGTATGGGGCATCATGCGCAGCTTTACCGCGATTGCGGCACAGCAGAACAGCAGCCTTGCCGTAGTCGCGCCGGGCATAGCCGAGGCGTTGTTCGCCACGGCCATCGGCCTGTTCGCCGCCATCCCGGCGGTGATCGCCTACAACCGGTTTTCCCATCGCATCAACAGGCTGGAGGCGAACCTCAGCCGCTTTGCCGACGGGCTATACGCGACGCTAAGCCGAGAGCTGGAGCGCGCCTGATGGCAATGGGCGCGCCTCCCTCTGCGCGGCGGGGCCGTCGCCGACCGCCGATGGCGGAGATCAACGTCACGCCCTTGGTCGATGTGATGCTGGTGCTGCTGATCATCTTCATGGTGACGGCGCCGCTGCTGGTGACGGGCGTGGCGGTGAAGCTGCCGCAGAACCGGGCGAAAGCGCTGGAGACGAACGACAAGCCGACTATAATTTCTCTTACCACTGGCGGCGAAACCTTCATCAACGATGCGCAGGTGAGCGCGGCGGAACTGGATGATCGCATCAGCGAAATTGCCGCCGCCCATGCCGGGCTGGAGCCGCCGCAGATCTTCGTGCGGGCGGATGCGCGGCTTGATTATGGGCGGGTGATGGCGCTGATGGGGGAGCTTAACGCGGCGGGGCTGAACCGGATAGCGCTGGTCAGCACCGCTGCGTCCGAGGGCACGGGCGGGACGAGTGAGGGGGCATCGCCCGCATCTGTCAGCGTTGGTTCAGAATAGGGCGTTAGTCTGAAGCAATGGATCGCACGGACAAAATCGGGCTGGGCGTGGCGGGAGCGGGGCACGTGTTGCTGTTCGCCGCGCTTTCTGCGCACTGGCTGACGGCCGATCCGCTGAAGCTCGATAATGAACCGATCGAGATCAGCATCGCGGATGACATGGCGCTGCGCTCCGCCGCGCCGAAGATCGCCGATGCGCCGCCGCCGCCTTCTGGCGCGCAAGAGGCGGCTGCCCAGCCAGACGACACCCCGCCCGCTCCCGCCGCGCGGGACGCCGCGCCCGAGCCGCTGCCTGTTCCCACCCCCACGCCAGTGACCGCGCCGCGCCAGCCCGCGAAGCCCGCCACACCCACCGCGCCGCCTAAGCCCAAAGGAAGCGGCCTCAAGCTCGATACGAGCGACTGGATGAAGCCCTCCGCCGGCGCGAACCCGCAGGCCAAACCAAGCGACGGCGCCCCTGCCTCCAGCATCGGCCCGGCCCAGCAAAGCGCGCTTGCCGCCGAGATCCGCCGCCAGATCAAGCCCTTTTGGAAAGCACCCACCGGCGCGGATGCCGACCTGTTGCGCACCACGCTGTCCGTCCGCCTCGCGCGGGATGGTGCGCTCGTCGGTGATCCGCAAGTGGTGAGCACCTCCGGCCAGACGGCGAGCAACCGGGGCCAGGTGCGGCTGCATCAGGAGCAGGCGATCCGTGCGGTGCGCCTCGCCGCCCCTTTCCAACTGCCAGCAGACCTCTATGATGGCTGGAAGTCGCTTAGTGTCACCGTCGACAGGAAATTATCGCAATGACCCGTTTTGCTCCGCTTGCTGTGCTTATCGCGATGCTATGCGCCGCACCTGCCGCCGCGCAGCTTTCGGTAGACGTGACGGACGACAGCGGTTCCGCATCGCTCAAAATCGCGGTGCCCGCGCTGCCCCCCGGCCAGAGCGTGACGACGCCTGCCGGCACGACTGACGAGCTGGGCGTTAAAATCGCGCAGGTGATCGCGGATGACCTGCGCCACTCCGGCCTGTTTGCACCTACCGGGCCGGAAGGCACCCGCACCATCGCGATGGCCGAGGTCATGGCCCCGAACTACGCCTCCTGGGGGGGCTATGAGGCGCTGGTGCAGGGCTTCGTCCGCTCGGCGGGAGGCGAGAGCGACATCACAGTGGGCTGCTATCTATATGATACAGCTTTGAAATCGGAACTGACGCGCCAGGGCTATGTCGTCGCACCACGAGACTGGCGCCGTGCCGCGCACAAATGCGCCGACGCGATCTATGCGCGCCTCTCCGGCGAAAGCCCGTTCTTCGATAGCCGCATCGCCTATATCGCTGAGAGTGGGCCGAAGGAGCGCCGGGTCAAGCGCCTCGCGATCATGGATTCGGACGGCGCGAACCATCGCTTCATCACCAACGGGCAGGCGATCGCGCTCACCCCGCGCTTTTCGCCCGATTACGGCTCGCTGGTCTATGTCAGCTATGTGCAGGGCCGGGTGCGCATCTTCGTTTATGACATCGGCACCGGCAAGCAGCGGCTGGTGACGGAAAGCACCAACCCCACCTTCGCGCCCCGCTGGTCGCCCGACGGGCGAAGCATCCTGTTTTCGATGGCGATCGCCGGAAATACGGACATCTACCGTGTCCCCGCCAGCGGCGGTGTGCCGGTGCGGCTCACCACTTCGCCGGGCATTGACGTGGGGGGCAGCTATGCGCCCGACGGCACCAAAATCGTGTTCGAGAGCGACCGTTCCGGCAGCCAGCAAATCTATGTGATGAACGCCGATGGCTCCGGCCAGCAGCGCATCAGCCACGGCGGCGGGCGCTACGCCACGCCGGAATGGTCGCCGCGCGGAGACTTGATCGCCTTCACCAAGATCGCGGGAGATTTCAACATCGCGGTGTTGACGCCCGATGGCGGCAACGAGCGCATTCTCACACGCGGCTGGCAAGATGAAGCGCCCACATGGTCCCCCAATGGCCGGGTGCTGCAATTCTTCCGCACCAGCCAGGGCAGCTCCGGCGTGTCTCAGGTGTGGCAGGTGGACCTTACCGGCGTCAACGAACGGCGCATCCCGACCCCACTGAGCGGATCCGACCCGGCCTGGGGACCGCTCCTGCCATGAACCCGTTACGCATTATCCCTCATCCCCATGCCACAAGGAGAAAATCTATGGCTCCCCTCACTCGCACACTGCTGACTGCTTCCGCCCTCGTCGTCCTCGCCGCCTGCGCGAAGAAAGCGCCGGAGGAGCTGCCTCCCGCGCCGGTCGAAACCGCGCGTCCATCAGATGCGACCCCCGCCGCCGCCACGCCCGCCGGGCCGGTAAAGGGCAGCCAGGAGGATTTCCTCGCCAGCGTCGCGGCGGACAAAATCTATTTCGATACCGACAAATATGATGTCGACGCGGCCGATCAGGATGTCCTGCGCAGCCAGGCGCAATGGCTCGCCGCCAATGCGGGCGTGAAGGTGACGGTCGAGGGCCATGCCGACGAACGCGGCACGCGGGACTATAACCTCGCGCTGGGCGAGCGCCGCGCCAACGCCGCAAAGAATTATCTCGCCTCGCTGGGTGTGGATTCCGCGCGCATCACCACCATCAGCTTGGGCAAGGAACGCCCCGCAGCCCTGGGGTCCGACGAAAGCGCCTGGGCGCAAAACCGCCGCGCCGTGACTGTGACGGTGCAGTGAGGGGGTGAAGTCAACCTTCGTTTTGGCAGTGCGACAGGTCGAGAAACTTGCTATCCCGATTGGATAAATTGTTCTTGTTGCGTGTCCGCGATAGTTGGTTAGATCTTAAAGATCTGCCGTAATTCTTGGGGGCATAATGAAAATTGGGACGCTCTCGTTCGAGGTAAGAGGAAACCACCTCAGCTTCAAGATCTCGTCCTCAAAGCGCGCCAAGATCATCAAACAGATCGTCGATAGCAGGGGACCAGAACTGCTCGTTTGTGCTGGTCATGCCTTGGCGAATGACAAGGAAGTCATGGCGGTGGCAGAGGCATTGTCAGCATCTCGATCAAATACCGAAATCGTTTTAGAAGCTCAGGAAACCAGTCAACGCAATCTGTCCGATGTTATGGATGTAGAACCATCTTGTCACGGCATGTTTCTCTTAAGGGCGGGCTTCGAGCCTACTCCTTTAGGTCGTCAGTGGTTTGGGGCAGCTCGCGAACTGAGCAGGCATAGAGCCGCATACGTCGCGAACCTGGCACAAAAGTCAGTGAAAACTAGTTTTGGAAACCTGTTCGCTATCTGCTGCGGAGAAATTAACCTACTCAAAGGGAGTAACGAGGCCAAAAAAAGGGACTGTCCGGAGTGCGTTTCGCTCGAGATTAATGAGGCGGCAGGCGCTATTGCGATGGCACATATCATCGTCAATCCTACACACGATAAAATGGCTCGCCCTGCTTTGGTGGATAACAAGCGGAAATGGCTTTCCATGCAGGCACAAAAGCCGGGCATCTGTATCTCGGTGTCCAACTGGAATTCAGAAAAACAGAGCAGTAATCACGGACGCGTAATGCGCCAGCGTAAGGAGGATGCTGAACTCCATGCTGTTTATGTGTCAGGTAAGGTGCAGAGTCCTGAGCGCTCCTATGATCAGGAAACTGAATTTGAATATCGCGAGTGGCAGACTCCTTACTGACCCATCACAATTCTTTCACACCTCATCGCCACGAGCGAGGGCGAACGGGCGGACTGGTTCCATGTCCTCCCAGCCTGCTGATGCCGCCTGTCGCTTTTTGCGATTAGGCTCTGGCGTCGTGGGTGTGATCCGCTAGATAAGGCGGCATGTGGCGTCTTTATCAATTTCCCCTGTGTCCCTTTTCCCGCAAGGTCCGCCTCCAGCTCGCCGAGAAGGGCGTGGCCTATGATCTGGTGCGCGAGCTGCCGTGGGAGGGGCAGGATGCCTTTCTCGATCTGAACCCCGCCGGCACCACGCCGGTGATGGTCGATGACGACAAAGGCGCGGTGCTGATCGACAGCCAGGCGATCTGCGAATATTTCGAGGAAACCACCGAGAAGATGCCGCTCATCAGCGGCAGCCCCACCGGACGGGCGGAGATAAGGCGGCTCACCGCATGGATCGACCAGATTTTCTATCGCGATGTGGTGGCGCCCCTGCTGGAAGAGCGGATGAAGAAGCGGCTCGTCCACCGCGCGCCGCCCGATGGCGGCAAGCTGCGCGAGGCGATGCGCAGTGCCAACACCCACATGGATTATATGGATTATCTGCTCGATCACCGGAGCTGGCTGGCCGGAGGAACGATGAGCCTTGCGGATATCACGGCGGCGGCGCACATTTCGGTCGCGGATTATCTGGGCGGCATTGACTGGGCCGGGCACGAGCCGGTGAAGCGCTGGTATGCGGGCTTCAAGTCGCGTCCGTCCTTCCGGCCGCTGCTGTCCGAGCGGATGGAGGTGATCGCGCCGCCATCCTATTACGACAAGCCGGACTTCTAGCGCGGATCGGCCACTCGGCGCTGGGCAGGCGGAGTGCGGCCCGCATAATTCCGTTGATAAACCGGGCGTCTACCCTCTATGGCGCGGGCCATGACCATCGCTTCGCGCCGCACCTTCGCCATCATTTCCCACCCGGACGCGGGCAAGACCACGCTCACCGAAAAGCTGCTGCTCGAAGGTGGCGCGATCCACCTGGCGGGCGAGGTGAAGGCGCGCGGTGCCAACCGGCGCGCTCGCTCGGACTGGATGAAGATCGAGCAGCAGCGCGGTATCTCCGTCACGTCCTCGGTGATGACGTTCGAGCGGCCGGGCCGGGATGGCAACCCGATCGTGTTCAACCTGCTCGATACGCCGGGCCACGAGGATTTCTCGGAGGACACCTACCGCACCCTCACGGCGGTGGACAGCGCGGTGATGGTGATCGACGCGGCCAAGGGCATCGAGCCGCAAACGCGCAAGCTGTTCGAGGTGTGTCGCCTGCGCAATGTGCCGATCATCACCTTCGTCAACAAGGTGGATCGCGAGGGGCGCAATCCGTTCGATCTGCTCGATGAAGTGGCGGATGCGCTGGCGCTCGATGTCTGCCCGATGAGCTGGCCGGTGGGCATGGGCGGCCAGTTTGAAGGGGTGTTCGATTTTGCAACGGGCGCGCTGCGTCAGCCGAGTGGCCCGTCGAAGGAGTTTGAGGGCAAGGCGGCGCACTATGCGGGGCTGGATGACGCGACGCTGGCCGATGCGCTGTCGGCCGATGGCCTCGCCCGGCTGCGCGAGGAAGGCGAGCTGGCGCAGGGCGGCTATGCGAGCTTCGATCTGGCCGCCTACCGGCATGGAGACTTGACCCCGGTGTATTTCGGTTCGGCGCTCAAGCTGTTCGGGGTGGCAGAGCTGCTGGATGCGCTCGCCACCTTCGCTCCGCCCCCGCGCGACCAGCCGGCAGAACCTGCGCCGATCACGCCGGATCGGGCGGATGTGACCGGCTTCATCTTCAAGGTGCAGGCGAACATGGACCCGCAGCATCGGGATCGCATTGCCTTCATGCGGCTGTGCTCCGGCCGGTTCAAACGCGGCATGAAGCTCACCCCATCGGGCAGTGGCAAGCCAATGGCGATCCACTCGCCGATTTTGTTCTTCGCGCAGGATCGCGAGCTGGCGGACGAAGCCTATCCGGGTGACATCATCGGCATCCCCAATCACGGCACTTTGCGCGTGGGCGACACACTCTCGGAAAAGGCGGATGTGCGGATCACCGGGCTGCCAAACTTCGCGCCGGAGATTTTGCGCCGCGTCGCCTTGAAAGACCCGACCAAGACCAAGCAGCTCAGGAAAGCGCTCGATGATCTGTCCGAGGAAGGCGTGATCCAGGTGTTCTATCCCGAAATCGGCAGCCAGTGGATCGTTGGCGTGGTGGGGCAGCTCCAGCTTGAGGTGCTGATCTCGCGGCTGGAGGCTGAGTATAAGGTGGAAGCGGTGCTGGAAGCCTCGCCGTTCGATACCGCGCGCTGGCTGTCCGGCACCGATACGGCGTTGAAGGGCTTCACCGATTTCAACCGGGCAAACCTCGCCAAGGACCGCGATGGCAACCCCGTGTTCCTCGCAAAATCCGCCTGGGATGTCAGCTATCAGCAGGAACGCCACCCCGAACTGACCTTCAGCGCCACCAAGGAGCGATAAGCATGGCGCGTTACGATGGTTGACCCAGATCATTGCGCCGCGCCCTTTTCACTCTATCGTTGCGACAGAGGAAAAGGAGACGCGTAATGTTCAGCACCAATGTCGGGGGTATTGACCGCATCCTGCGGATCGCTGTGGGGCTACTGCTGATCGCGCTGGCGATTACCGGCAAGCTGGTGCCGTGGGGCTGGATCGGGCTCGTGCCGCTGCTCACCGGGATCTTCAGCACCTGCCCGCTCTATAGCCTGATTGGCATCAATAGCTGCCCGCGCCGGAGATAGGCGCTCAGGCGGACCTGGCGCGCATCCTGCCGCGCAGGATGCGCAAAAGCGCCCACGCAGCCACAGCGGCCCATATGCCGTTGAGGGTCATGGTCGCCCAAGTGTGATGCATGCCGGTATAGACGATGAAACCGCTGGCACCCACCAGATTGACGAGTTGATACAGCCAGCTCCGCCGGTCAAGCCAGCCGCTTGAATTGGCGACATATCCGGCGAGGATCAGCACCGCGCTGCTCCAGCCTATCGTTTCGATCACGACCGCCATCGCATTCCCTTCACACACACGCAAAAGGGAAAGGCACGCACTCCGCGCGCCTTTCCCCCTTTCTCTCCGCTCAGATCAAGCGATCAGGCCACCAGCTTGCGCAGCACGTAATGGAGGATACCGCCGTTGCGGAAATATTCGACCTCGTTGGCGGTGTCGATGCGGCACAGCGCGGTGAAGCTGAAGCTGCTGCCATCCTTGCGCGTGACCTGCACCGTCACGTCCTGACGCGGCTGGAGCGCGCCGACACCCTCGATGGTGAAGCTGTCGTCGCCGGTGAGGCCGAGGGTGGCGCGCGTGTCGCCATCCTTGAACTGGAGCGGCAGCACGCCCATGCCGACGAGGTTGGAGCGGTGGATGCGCTCGAAGCTCTCGACGATCACCGCGCGCACGCCCAGCAGGTTGGTGCCCTTCGCCGCCCAGTCGCGCGAGCTGCCGGTGCCATATTCCTTGCCGGCGATGACGACCATCGCCGTGCCTGCCGCCTTGTGCTTCATCGCCACGTCATAGACCGGCAGCACTTCTTCGCCATAGCGGCTCATGCCACCTTCGATGCCGGGCACCATTTCGTTCTTGATGCGGATATTGGCGAAGGTGCCGCGCATCATCACTTCATGATGGCCGCGCCGCGCGCCATAGGAGTTGAAGTCCGCTCTGGCGACCTGATGCTCCATCAGCCACTGGCCGGCGGGGCTGTCCGCCTTGATGTTGCCGGCAGGCGAGATGTGATCGGTGGTGATCGAGTCTCCGAGGATCAGCAGGGGCTTCGCGCCGACAATGTCCTCCACCGGGGCTGGCGTCATGCTCATGCCCTCGAAATAGGGCGGGTTGGCCACATAGGTGCTGCCCGCGCGCCACTGATAGGTTTCCGAGCCGGTGACGTTGATCGCCTGCCAGTGCGCATCGCCCTTGTATACGTCGGCATAGCGCGCCTGGAACATCGCGCGGTCCATGCAGGCCGCCATCGTGGAGAATACCTCCTCATTGGTCGGCCAGATGTCCTTGAGGTATACGTCCTGCCCGTTGCTGCCCTGACCAATCGGGGTGGTGGTGAAGTTGTCTATCACCGTGCCCTTCAGCGCATAGGCAACGACCAGCGGCGGCGAAGCGAGGAAGTTCGCGCGCACGTCCGGGCTAACGCGGCCCTCGAAGTTGCGGTTGCCGGAAATCACGGCGGCGGCGACAAGGCCATTGTCGTTGATCGCCTTGCTGATCGGTTCGGCCAGCGGGCCGGAGTTGCCGATGCAGGTGGTGCAGCCATAGCCGACGAGGTTGAAGCCCACATTGTCGAGATGCTGTTGCAGGCCCGCCTTGTTGAGATAGTCGGTGACGACCTGGCTTCCCGGCGCGAGGCTGGTCTTGACCCAGGGCTTGGGCTTGAGGCCCAGCTCGTCCGCCTTCTTGGCGACGAGGCCGGCGGCGACCAGCACGCCGGGGTTCGAGGTGTTGGTGCAGCTGGTGATCGCGGCGATCATCACGTCGCCATCGCCAATGGTGAAGTCCTTGCCCTCCACCGCAACGCGCGCGTTGGCTTTCTTGTAGGTATCGGCCATGTCCTTGGCGAACACCTCGTCCACCTCGTTAAGGTCGACCCGGTCCTGCGGGCGCTTAGGCCCGGCGAGCGAAGGGACGACGGTGCCGAGGTCCAGCTCCAGTGTGGAGGAGAAGATCGGCTCGACAGCCGGGTCGATCCAGAAACCCTGCTCCTTGGCATATGCTTCGACCAGCGCGATCTGATCTTCCTCGCGACCGGTGAGCCGCAGATAATCGAGCGTCTTGTCGTCGATGCCGAAGAAGCCGCAGGTCGCGCCATATTCCGGCGCCATGTTGGCGAGGGTCGCGCGGTCTGCCAGCGTCAGCGCGGCAAGTCCGGGGCCGTAATATTCGACAAAGCGGCCCACCACGCCATGCTTGCGCAGCATGTTGGTGCAGGTGAGCACGAGATCGGTTGCGGTGACGCCTTCGTTCATGGTGCCAATGAGCTTGAAGCCGACAACTTCGGGGATGAGCATGGAGACGGGCTGGCCGAGCATGGCGGCTTCCGCCTCAATGCCGCCGACGCCCCAGCCGAGCACGCCGAGGCCGTTGACCATCGTGGTGTGGCTGTCCGTGCCGACGCAGGTATCGGGATAGGCGACCGTCTCGCCATTGCTGTCCTGCGAAGTCCACACCGTCTGGGCGATGTTCTCGAGGTTCACCTGATGGCAGATGCCGGTGCCCGGCGGCACCGCGTAGAAATTGGCGAGCGACTTGCTGCCCCATTTCAGGAAGTCATAGCGCTCCATATTACGTTGATATTCGATCTCGACGTTCTGCTCGAATGCCTTGGGGTGGCCGAACTCGTCGACCATCACCGAGTGATCGATCACGAGGTTCACGGGCACCAGCGGGTTGATCCGCGAAGTGTCGCCGCCCAGCGTCGCGATCGCGTCGCGCATCGCCGCAAGGTCGACCACGCAGGGCACGCCGGTGAAATCCTGCAACAGCACACGCGCCGGGCGATACTGGATTTCGCTGGAGGATTCGTTCGGGCTTTTCTGCCAGTCGACAATCGCCTGGATATGGGCGGTGGATACGGTAAAGCCGCCATCCTCGAAGCGCAGCAGATTTTCGAGCAGGACTTTCATCGAGAAGGGCAGGCGGGAGATATCGCCCAGTTTCTCCGCCGCTTTCTTGAGCGAATAGATAGCGTATGCCTTGCCATTGACGCTGAGCGTCTGGCGGGTGCCCAAAGAGTCCTGTCCGATTGCTGTCATTGCGTGTTTCTCCATCGCAAAAGTGCCTGGGCCGGGCCGGATGGGGAGGATGGATGGAGTGACCGGCCAGGGGCAACTGCCGCTCGATGCGGCCTCGCCCGAATCCGTGTCGCCCCGCCCATCAACCGGCGGTCAAAGCAGGTTAACCCAATGCCGCAGCGCAATAGCGGATAGAGGCCAAGAGTCAACGCGCGGCAGCGCTGTCCCACTATAGTCGCATAGTTAATTTTATATTCCACCCCGCGCCCGTAGCGATGCCAAACAAAACCGGGCCGCCGCAGCGACCCGGTCCTGTGCATGAAATAGGAAAAGCCGGGGGTGCAGCCCCGCATTCACCCTATATAATGCGCAGTGGTATTCGCCCTGACATCTTCGGCAGTAACGCCGGGCGCCATCTCGACGAGCTGGAACGGGCTGTCATGATCCGGCCTGACAAACACCGCGAGATCGGTGATGACCATGTCCACCACATTCTTGCCGGTGAGCGGCAGGGTGCAGGCGGGGATGAGCTTGGGGCTGCCATCCTTGGCGCAATGCTCCATCACGACGATGATCTTCTTCACACCCGCGACGAGATCCATCGCGCCGCCCATGCCCTTGATCATCTTGCCGGGGATCATCCAGTTGGCGATGTCGCCGCCTTCGGAAATCTCCATCGCGCCGAGCACGGTCAGGTCGATATGGCCGCCGCGGATCATCGCGAAGCTCTGCGCGCTATCGAAATAGGCGGAATGGGGCAGCTCGCTGATCGTCTGCTTGCCCGCGTTGATGAGGTCCGCGTCCACCGCGTCGTCATAGGGGAAGGGGCCGATGCCGAGCATACCGTTTTCCGATTGCAGCGTCACCGTCATGCCCTCAGGCACATGGTTCGCCACCAATGTGGGGATACCGATGCCGAGGTTGACGTAAAAGCCATCCTGCAATTCCTGGGCTGCGCGGGCGGCCATCTGGTCGCGGGTCCAGCCCTTGGTCAGGCCATCATGCGTGGTCATCTTATGCGGCCTCCCGGCTACGTGTGGTGCGGAACTCGATCTTCTTGTCGTAAGGCGCGCCCACGATCATGCGCTGGACATAGACGCCAGGCAGGTGGATCGCGTCGGGGTCGAGGCTGCCTGCCGGCACGATTTCCTCCACCTCCACCACGCAGATCTTCCCGCAGGTCGCGGCCGGCACATTGAAGTTGCGCGCGGTCTTGCGGAACACGACATTGCCCGTCTCATCCGCCTTCCACGCCTTGACCAGCGACAGATCGGCAAAAATGCCGCGCTCAAGAATATACTCCTGCCCGTCGAAGATCTTCGCTTCCTTGCCTTCCGCCACCAGCGTGCCGACGCCGGTTTTGGTATAAAAGCCGGGGATGCCCGCGCCTCCGGCCCGCATCCGCTCCGCCAGCGTGCCCTGGGGAGAGAACTCTACTTCCAGCTCGCCGGAAAGATACTGGCGCTCGAACTCCTTGTTCTCGCCGACATAGGAAGAGATCATCTTCCTCACCTGCCGGGTGCGCAGCAGCTTGCCGATGCCCTCGTTGTCGATCCCCGCATTATTGCTGGCGAAGGTGAGGCCGGTGACACCGCTGTCGCGCACCGCATCGAGCAGGCGCTCGGGAACGCCGCACAGGCCGAAGCCGCCGCAGGCGATCAGCAGATCGTTGCCGAGCAGCCCGTCGAGCGCCGCCTTGGCATCAGCATAAAGTTTCTGTGACATTGCTGTCCTTTTCGCAAATGAGGGGCCTTGATAAACGGCGTAACTCATCATTACTAATGATTTGTTTTTTATGATATCAATAAACGATGTCTATCAATAGAATCGCATTCTATCATATCGAAACGCTGCTGTGGATAGCGCGTTTGGGCACGTTTGGCGCTGCGGCGGAACGGCTCAAGACCAGCCAGCCCGCCATATCCGCGCGGGTGCGCGAGCTGGAGGCGCATCTGGGCGCGGCATTGTTCCGGCGAGAGGGCCGGGCGATGACCCTGACCCCTGCGGGCCGGCGGCTGGTGCGCGAGAGCGAGCCGTTGATGGCGCGGCTACAGGGCATCATGCAGAATGCGGGCGCCAGCGCGGAATCCTCCGGCATCATCCGCATTGGCGCGGGCGAAATCGCCGCCGCGAGCTGCCTGCCCGGCTTTGTGGCGGATTTGCAGCGGGATCTACCCAATGTCTCGCTGGAGATCGAGCTTGCGCTCACCGCCGACCTGATCCAGCAGATGCTGACCGGCCGTGCCGATCTGGTGTTCGGGGCGGGGCGGATCGCGCATCCGGCGCTCCGCACCAGTCCTATCGGCACCGTCGATCTGCTGCTGCTCGCCAGTCCCGATACGGTGGCAGAGATCGCGGCGGGCGCCCGCGTCGATGCGTTTCCGATCTGGTCGCTCTCCAGCCACTCGCCGCTCTATCAGATCATGAGGGCCGCACTCGCCCTTTCGGGCATGGCGGCGCGCCCGGTCAACCTGTGCAACAATGCCCGCACGATGATCGACATCGTCATGGCGGGCAACGCGATCGGCGTGTTTCCGCACTCTATGGTGCGGCAGCAACTCGATGAGGGCAGGCTGGCGCATGTGTCCGGCGCGCAGCCGCTTCCCTCGGTCGAATTCCAGGTGGCGATCCGGGCGGCGGAGACGGACCCCCTGATCTTGCGCATATTCGAACGGGCCGAGAAACTCGATGTGCGCGACATGCCGGTTCCCGGAAATGCCTCACAAGCCCATAGCAAGAGGGCCGCCCCATCGGGACGGCCCTCGCAATAATGGCTGGAAACGCAGGCTTCAGACCTTGTTGCCCATCGCGCCCTTGACACTGCCGGCAGCCTTTTGGGCCTTACCCTTCAGCTCCTGCGCGGCGCCTTTATCGCGCGTATTGGGGTTGCCGCTCTGCTGTTTCGCTTTGCCCACAGCCTCATTGGCTGCGCCTTTGGCCTTGTCGATCATCTCACCCATCGCTCTTCTCCTTCGGTTGGGGAACATATGGAAAACACGCTATATTCCCCCAAAGTTCCGGCGTTTGCGATCAGCGGTTGGTCGAAATCGCGCATGGTGCGCTCAACCCTAGACCTTGCGGCAAAACCGCCATATCTAGGGGAGGATAGAAAGAACTGGGCATGCGCCGCCATCTGGACTACCGGCGCTCAGGGGGACGAATATGGCCGAGGACCGGATGATATGGGTATTGAACGGACCCAACCTCAACCTGCTGGGCAGCAGGGAGCCTGAGATATACGGCTATGACACGCTCGACGACATTGCCGAGCGGATGAGCGATGTCGCGGCGCGCGCGCATGTCGGCATAGAGTTTCGCCAGTCCAACCATGAGGGCCATCTGATCGACTGGCTGCACGAGGCGGCGGAAGCGGGGGCGCACGCGGTAATCCTCAACCCCGGCGGCTTCACCCATACGTCGGTCGCGTTGCTGGACGCTATCCGGAGCATCAAGCCGCCGGTGATCGAGGTGCATCTGTCCAACCCCCATGCCCGGGAGGATTTTCGCCATAAATCCTATGTCGGCATGGGTGCCAGAGGCACCATCGCGGGCTTTGGGCCGTTATCCTACATGCTGGCGCTGGAGGCCGCGCTGGAGCTTTAACAGGTTGCGCCTCGGGGCAAACCGCAATAGGCGCTATGCCGATCATCCTATTCAGAGGGCATATGAACGATAAGACTGACACAGCCGATGACAAGGGAGGCGCAATGCGGATCGATGTCAATCTGGTGCGCGAGCTGGCGCAAATGCTGGACGACACCCACCTGACCGAGATTGAGGTGGAGGATGGCGACCGCAAGATCCGCGTGGCGCGCAAGGTTCACGCCGCCGCTGCCGCACCTCTGCCAGCCGCTGCCCCGGTCGCCGCGCCTCCGCCTGCTGTGGCCGTGGTCGATGCGCCCGCTCCTGCGGCGGTAAACGCCGTCAAATCGCCGATGGTCGGCACCGCCTATCTCGGGCCGGAGCCAGGCGCCGCGCCCTTCGTCCATATCGGCCAACAGGTGAAGGCGGGCGATACGCTGCTCATCGTCGAGGCGATGAAGGTGATGAACCAGATCACCGCGACCGGCGGCGGCACGGTCAAGGCCATCCTGGTGGAAAGCGGCCAGCCGGTCGAGTTCGACCAGCCGCTCGTCGTCATCGAGTAAAGTATCGGCATGGGCATCGAGAAACTGCTGATCGCCAATCGCGGCGAGATCGCGCTGCGCATCCACCGCGCCTGTCATGAACTGGGCATCAAGACGGTGGCGGTGCATTCCACAGCGGATGCGGACGCCATGCATGTGCGCCTGGCCGACGAAGCGATCTGCATCGGGCCTCCCGCCGCGCGCGATAGCTATCTCCATATCGCCAACATCATCTCAGCCGCCGAAATATCCGGCGCGGACGCCATCCATCCCGGCTACGGCTTCCTTTCGGAAAACGCGCAGTTCGCGGAAATCGTCGAGGCGCACGGCCTGATTTTCGTCGGGCCGAAGCCAGAGCATATCCGCATCATGGGCGACAAGGTGGAGGCGAAGCGCACCGCCGGCAAGCTCGGCCTGCCGCTGGTTCCCGGCTCCGATGGCGCGGTGAAGGATATTACCGAGGCGAAAAAGCTCGCGCAGGAAGTGGGCTATCCCGTCCTCATCAAGGCGGCGTCGGGCGGCGGCGGGCGCGGCATGAAGGTGGTGCAAAGCGAAGATCAGCTCGAAACCTCGATCAGCCAGGCCGGCAGCGAGGCCAAGGCGGCGTTCGGCGATGATACCGTGTATATGGAGAAATATCTCGGCAACCCGCGCCACATCGAGTTTCAGGTATTTGGCGACGGCAATGGCAACGCCATCCATCTGGGCGAGCGCGATTGTTCGCTCCAGCGCCGCCACCAGAAGGTGCTGGAGGAGGCGCCTTCGCCGGTCATTTCCGTGGCGGAGCGGGATCGCATGGGTGGCATCGTGTCCAGGGCAATGGCGGATATGGGCTATCGCGGCGCGGGCACGATCGAGTTTCTGTGGGAAAATGGCGCGTTCTACTTCATCGAAATGAACACCCGGCTTCAGGTCGAGCATCCGGTGACGGAGATGATCACCGGCGTCGATCTGGTGCGCGAGCAGATCCGCATTGCGGAAGGGCGGCCTCTCTCGGTCGCGCAGGAGGATCTGCGTTTCACCGGCCATGCCATCGAATGCCGCATCAACGCCGAGGATCCCCAGACCTTCGCGCCCTCGCCCGGCACCGTCACCAGCTATCATGTGCCCGGCGGCATGCATGTGCGCGTCGATAGCGGCCTCTATCAGGGCTACAAGGTGCCGCCCTATTACGACAGCATGATCGGCAAGCTGATCGTCTATGGCCGCACGCGGGAGGGCTGCATCATGCGCCTCAGGCGCGCGCTGGAGGAATATGTGATCGAGGGGATGAAAACCACCATCCCCCTTCACCAGAAGCTGCTGCGCGATCCCGAATTCCAGAATGGCGACTATACGATCAAGTGGCTAGAGGAATGGCTGGCGAAGGGCGCGTAACCTTCCCCTTCATCAAAGCGTAACAATCGCGATGAATGGCGCGGGGCATGAGACGCGTTCTTGCTTCGGAAATGCTCGGCACCGGGGTGCTGGTCGCCACCGTCATCGGCTCCGGCATCATGGCGGAGCGCATGGCCGTAGGGAATGACGCGGTTGCCCTGCTCGGCAACACCGCGGCCACGGCAGCGGTGCTCTATGTGCTCATCAGCGTGTTCGGCCCGATCAGCGGCGCACAGTTCAACCCGGCGGTGACGCTGTTTCTGGAGCGCAGGCATAACCGCCCCGCGATGATCCTTGCGCAGGCTGCGGGCGGGCTGCTGGGCGCGATGCTCGCGCACGCCATGTTCGGCCTCCCGCTGGTGCAGGCGAGCCAGCATGTCCGTGCTACTCAGGGCGAGTGGCTGGGCGAGGCTGTTGCGACCTTCGGCCTTGTCCTCACCATCCGTCTCGGTGCGCGATACCGGCCCGATGCCGTGCCTGCGCTGGTTGCGGCCTGGATCACGGCGGGCTACTGGTTCACCAGTTCCACCAGCTTCGCTAATCCTGCGGTGACGCTGGCGCGGACGCTGACAGACAGTTTCTCCGGTATCCGCGCCTCGGATGCGCCTGCCTTTGTGCTGATGCAGTTGCTGGGCGCGGGCGTCGCGGTGGCGCTATCGGGCTGGCTCATGAAGAAAGACACGGCATGAAAGCGACCATCTGGCACAATCCCTCCTGCGGCACCTCGCGCAAGACTCTGGCGATCCTCGAAGAGACGCCGGGGGTCGAATTGACGGTGATCGAATATCTGAAAACGCCCTACACGCGCGACAAGCTGGTGCAGTTGTTCCGCGATGCAGGCGTCACACCGGGACAGGCGCTGCGCAAGATGGGCACGGATGCCGAGGAGCGCGGCCTGCCAGACATGGCGGACGATGCCATCCTCGATGCGATGGTGGCGAACCCCGCTTATGTGAACCGGCCGTTTGTGGAGACGGACAAGGGCGTGCGCTTTTGCCGCCCGCAGGACGTGGTGCGCGAGATAGTGTGACGCTCTTTGTCACAAGCCGGTAACATTCGCCTGATCTAGCCCTTGCGGAACGCGCCATCCCCGCGTTAGCATCTGCAGCATGAACAAGGGCGACGAATTGGCGACCATTGCGGTCTATTCACTCAAGGGAGGCGTCGGCAAGACGACCTTCGCGGTCAACCTTGCCTGGGCCTCGGCCAAAAAGAGCGCGCGCCGCACTTTGCTGTGGGATCTCGACCCTCAGGCCGCCGCCACATGGATGCTCTCTGCCAACGCCAAGGGGCGCGACGAAGCGCAGGCGATCTTCAGCAAGGATGTTGATGTCGAGTCGCTGATCCGCCCTTCGACCATCGAGGGGATAGATCTGATCGCGGCGGATACCTCGTTGCGCGGGCTGGACCGGCTGTTTTTCGAGCTGGGCAAGAAAAAGCGGCTGGCGAAGCTGATCGAGGGTCTGTCGCAACGTTATGACCGCATCATCCTCGATTGCCCGCCCGGCCTTACCGAGACGAGCGAGCAGGTGTTGCGGGCGGCGGATATCGTAATCGTGCCGGTCATCCCATCGCCGCTGTCCCAGCGCGCGCTAGGCGAAGTGGCGCGCTATCTGGTGCAGCGTGGCGATGGCCATTCGCCAATCCTGCCTGTCTATTCGATGGTGGACCGCCGCCGCCGCCTGCACCGCGCCGCGATAGAGGAAAATCCGGCCTGGCCCGCTGTGCCAATGGCGAGCGCGGTGGAGCAAATGGCGGCGCGGCGCAAGCCGATCGGCGAATTCGCACCCAACAGTCCGGCGGCCGCGCAGTTCGCTTTCCTGTGGCAGGCGATCGAGAGACGGCTGGCAAAGCGCTAGGACAGATCGACATTCAGAAGATGACGTGACGAAAATGGCGGATTTCCGCGATACGGAGCGCAGCATACTTAAATGTACGTGAGCACCGGAAGCGCGGAAAGACGGCATTTGCAGTCCGTCAGGGCTGAATGTCGATCCGTCTAGAGTACGCTGCGTAAAATCAGCGCCGCCGTGCCGCATAAGCCCAGCATCGGCACCACCCCCACCCGCCCGACAAACAGCAGCACGAACGCAAGCAGGGCGAGCGCCGTCGCTTGCAGATTGAGGCTGTGCACATCCGGAAACGAGAAACGCAGCGGGCCGAGGGTCGCCACCCCCACGCGCCAGAACAGCACATGCAACCCGAACCACAGCGCGACATTCGCGACCACACCGACCACCGCCGCCGTCAGCGCCGCCAGCCCTCCTTGCAGCCGCTTGGCATGCTCCAGCCGCTCGATCCACGGCGCGAATGCGAATATCCACAGGAAGCAGGGCACGAACGTCACCCAGGTCGTCACCAGCGCGCCCAGCACCCCCGCCACCAGCGGCGAAAAAGGCTCCGGCATACGGTAGGCGCCGAGGAAGCCGACAAATTGCGTCACCAGAATGAGCGGGCCGGGTGTAGTTTCGGCCAGGCCCAATCCGTCCGCCATCTCGCCGGGGCGCAGCCAGTGATAATTCTGCACCGCCTCCTGCGCCATGTAGGCGAGCACGGCATAGGCGCCGCCAAAGGTGACAACCGCCAGACGGGAAAAGAACGCCGCAATCTGCATCAGCACATGATCCGGCCCCAGCAGCAGCGCGATCAGCACGAAGGGCAATGCCCATCCGCCCACCAGCGCCACCCCGATGCGCGCCATGCCGCGCGCCGGGGCGGGAGCAGGGGTTGGCGCCCCGCCGCCCGCCGCCGCCTTGATTCTCAGCCATTCAGGCCGCCACGCCGCGACGATCACGCCGGTCAGCCCCGCGCCCAGCACCACCAGCGGGAAGGGCAGGGCGAGAAAGAACAGGCCTAGAAACGAGGCGATGCTGAGCGCCAGCTTGAAACGCGTGTCGAGCGCGCGCGCGCCGATGCGCAGCACCGCCTGCACTACCAGCGCAAGCACCGCCGCCTTGATGCCGAGGAACAGCGCCGAGAACCATGCCACCCCGGTCGTCAGCACATAGAAAACCGACAGCGCCAGCATGATGCCCGCGCCGGGAAGCACGAACAGCCCGCCCGCCACCAGCCCGCCTTTCACGCCATGCAGGCGCCAGCCGATCCAGGTGGCAAGCTGCTGCGCCTCCGGGCCGGGGAGGAGATGACAGAAGTTGAGGGCGCGCAGAAACTGCTCCTCGCCGATCCAGTGGCGATCATGCACCAGTTCCTTGTGCATCAGCGCGATCTGCCCCGCCGGGCCGCCGAAGCTCAAAAAACCGATCCGCCCGAACAGGCGGACCATATCCCTGAATGATGGGTTTTCCATGCGCTCTCCCCAGCCAGTATGGCCGCGATATGGCGCAACGCTTGGGCGGAAATGCCTGATCGGGAGGTTGCCTCATCCCGCAAGCCAGCCATATCGGCCCTATATTTTCAGCGCAAGAGGGAGAAAAGTTAGTTCAGAACGACAATCACGACCCGGCGGTTGGCCGCCCGCCCGTCTGCGCTGTGGTTATCCGCTACTGGCGCGCTTTCGCCGTAGGAGATTGTGCCGATGCGGTTCAGGGCCACGCCTTGTTTATAGAGGAACAGGCGCACGGCTTCGGCCCGGCGCAGGCCCAGCGCCGCGTTCATATCCGGCCCGCCGCGCGAATCGGTGTGGCCCTGCACCTCCAGATAGACATTCCTGTTATCGGTCTTGAGCTGGCTGACCATCGCGTTGAGCTTGTCCTGCGCCTCCGGGGACAGTTCGGACCGGCCTGAGCGAAACTTCACCGCGTCGTCGGACAGCACCACATTATAGAGAAATTTGCCCTCGGCGAGCTTGCCGGCGGCGGTGGCGCGATCCAGCGCGTCGCGGCTGGTTTTGTCGAGCTGATCGAGGCGGGCGCCATGTTTCGCTTCCAGCGCCGCGATGCTCTTGTCCACATAGCCCCGCGTCGCGCACCCCGAAACCGCCAGTGCCATCACCGAAACGACTATCAATCCGCCTATTTTGCTCCGCATCAGCATTATCCCCACGATGAACGGCTCGTCGCAAATTACCTCTCGCAAAAGAGGGGCGCTGCCAACAAAAACCCCCTCAGGCGTGGCCTGAGGGGGATGAACCGTTGTTCGGGCGCAGAGCGCGCCCGCTTAACCCTTGTCGGGAGACTTAGACGGCGCCGCCGACCTGGCCGACATCCACCTTCACGCCCGGCCCCATCGAGGAGCTGAGAGCGATCTTGCGGACATATTTGCCCTTGGAGCCGCTCGGCTTCGCCTTGACGATCGCATCGACGAACGCATCGAAATTCTTGCGCAGGTCGCCTTGCGCAAAGCTCGCCTTGCCAAGCCCGGCATGGATGATGCCGGCCTTCTCGACGCGAAACTCGATCTGGCCGCCCTTGGCCGCCTTCACCGCCTCGCCCACATTGGGGGTCACGGTGCCGAGCTTCGGGTTAGGCATCAGTCCCTTCGGGCCGAGCACCTTGCCGAGACGGCCGACGAGGCCCATCATGTCCGGCGTGGCAATCACGCGCTGAAAGTCGATGTTGCCGTTCTGGATGCTCTCCAGCAGATCTTCCGCACCCACGATATCGGCCCCGGCGGCGGTTGCCTCGGCGGCTTTTTCATTGCGGGCGAACACCGCGACGCGCACGGTCTTGCCAGTGCCTGCGGGCAGGGTGACGACGCCGCGCACCATCTGGTCCGCATGGCGCGGATCGACGCCGAGATTGATAGCGACTTCGATCGTTTCATCGAACTTCGCGGTCGCGTTGCCCTTGATGAGCGCGATCGCCTCATCGACGCCGTGCAGCTTGTCGCGGTCGATGCTGGCGGCGAGAGTCTTGGCCTTTTTGCTGAGCTTTGCCATGTTCTTAGCCCTCCACCACGGTGAGGCCCATCGCAACAGCGGAGCCTTCGATGATCTTTGTTGCGGCTTCGATGTCGTTTGCGTTCAAATCGACCATCTTTTTCTGCGCGATCTCCGCGAGCTGGGCGCGTGTGATCTGCCCTGCGGAAATCTTGCCCGGCTCCTTGGAACCGGATTTCAGGTTCAGCGCCTTCTTGATGAGGTAGGTCGCCGGTGGCTGCTTGGTGACGAACGAGAAGCTGCGGTCGGCAAAGACGGTGATGACGGTGGGGAGAGGCGTGCCCTTTTCCTCTTTGTCGGTCGCCGCGTTGAACGCCTTGCAGAATTCCATGATATTGACGCCGCGCTGGCCCAGTGCCGGGCCGATCGGCGGCGAAGGATTGGCGGCGCCCGCGGGCACCTGGAGCTTGATATAGCCCGTAATCTTCTTTGCCATGTGTCACTCACTCTATAGATGGGCCGCCGTGCTGATCGGCAGTTTGGCCCGGTTCAAGTTTAGCGGTGTTTGCGGGGAGCCTTGCAGCGCCCCTCCCGCGGTTGTTTCCGGCTGTTACCCCGGAAATCTCTTCAAATCCTTGCGCGCCCTCCGAGTCGTGAAATGTGCCGTTTCACGCGAAGCGCTTCTTACATTACTTCACCAGCTCCACATCCTCGAATGCCAGTTCCAGCGGAGTGGCGCGGCCAAAGATGGAGATGGAAACCTTGACCCGGTTCTTGTCGAAATCCAGTTCCTCGACCGTGCCGGTGAAGCTGGCGAAATTGCCGCTCGTCACCTTGACCTGATCGCCGATCTCGTAATTGACCGAAATCTTGTGCTTGGGCGCGGCAGCAGCCTCTTCCTTGGTGTTGAGGATGCGCGCGGCCTCCGCTTCGGTAATCGCCTGCGGCTTGCCCGATGAGCCGAGAAAGCCCGTCACCTTCGGTGTGTTCTTGACGAGGTGATACACATCGTCGTTCAGCGCGAGCTTCGCCAGCACATAGCCGGGGAAAAATTTACGCTCGGACTGCACCTTCTTGCCGCGGCGCACTTCCGTCACCGTCTCGGTCGGCACCTCGACCGATTCGACGAGCTGGGAAAGGCCCAGACGCTCCGCCTCGGACAGGATCGAGTCGCGAACCTTGTTCTCGAAGCCCGAATAGGCATGAATGATATACCAGCGCGCCATAGTGCTCCGTTCCAATACCCCAGTTTCGCCGCTCATCCCTGCCCGCTGGCAAGCGCAAGCAGCATCGTGACCACCCAGCCGAAAAAGCTGTCGATCCCGAAGAAGAACAGGCCAAGCAACGTTGTCATGATAAGCACCATCACGGCGGTCATCATCGTTTCCCGCCCGGTGGGCCAGACGATCTTCCTGGCTTCAACCTTCACCTGGTTGAAGAACTCGCCGGGGCTGGTTTTTGCCACGCTGTTCACCTGTTCCAACACAAACACCAAACCGCGAAGCGACACGCTCCCCTCCGGTCCATGATGGCCGGATAGAAGCCGCCTCTTCGCGACACTTTTTGCCCACCGCGATTTCCGAGCTGCCGGATGCTTTCCACCGGCCAGAAATCGCGCAAGCAACGCCCCCTTAGCCGCGCGCCGGGCAAAGCGCAAGTTTTGGCAGGAGTGGAGGGACTCGAACCCCCGGCATTCGGTTTTGGAGACCGACGCTCTACCAGCTGAGCTACACTCCTGCACTGCGGCAAGCGAAGGCGGTTCCTTAACCGTGCGCGCGCCTCTGTGCAACCGTAAATACCCCTTGGAACCTCCGCTGTCCTCTGTCACTTCTAGGGATAATGCTTCTCGATCCCCTCCTGCTGCTGCGCGCCTATGCCATTGGGGTGTTCCCGATGTCGGATGACCGGGAAGCGGACGAGATTTACTGGGTCGAACCGAAAAAGCGGGCGATCCTGCCCTTGCGCGGCTTTCATCTCTCGCGCTCGATGGCGAAGCTGATCCGTTCGGACAGATTCCGTGTCAGCGTGGACGAGGATTTTCGCGGCATCGTGCGCCTGTGCGCGCAATCCGCGGAGGATCGGCCGACGACATGGATCAACCATGACATCGAGGAGAGCTATGCCCGCCTGCATCGCCTCGGCTTTGCCCATTCGGTCGAATGCTGGGAGGGCGGAGAACTGGTCGGCGGGCTCTATGGCGTGGCGCTGGGCCGGGCATTCTTCGGCGAGAGCATGGTGTCCCGCCGCACCGATGCCTCCAAGGTTGCGCTCGGCTGGCTGGTGGGGCGGATGCTGCTGGCGGGGATGACCCTGCTCGATTGCCAGTTCATGACCGATCATCTGCGCTCCCTTGGCGCGATCGAGATCAGCCAGCGGGATTACTGCGCGCTGTTGGAAACCGCGCTCGCCGGTGTGTCGCTGGCAGACGATGCGGCGTTGTCGGCCGGGCCGGGGGCAGACGCCGCGTTGGCGTTCTCGCCGGATCTGTCGCCGCCCGCTTTTACCGTATCCGGTCCGCTCTCCGGCCAGGTCATCGCGCAGCTCTTGACCCAGACATCATAGACCGGGTGCTGCACCACGTTGCGCTCAGGTCGCTCGCGAAACAGCCAGCCGGAAAAGACACGCCGCCATTCTTCCTTGCGCGGGGTGCGCACATCAAGCTGGATAAACGCGCCGACTTCCTTCTCGCCCTCCCACGGCGCGGTCGTCTCGCAGCCGCGCAGCCGCACGATGGCGTCTCCCACCCGCAGCGCCTGGCCCGGTTTCATCTCGAGGTCGCGGGTGAGGCCATTACGCTTGTTCAGCAAGCCGATGACCGCGACCCGCTGCGCCATCGGCGTCACGCCTGCCAGTGCCCCCAGCGCATCCGGCGAAAGCGGGCTGCCGTCCGCCGCCACCGGGCGGGAGGCGTTGCCCTGGGGCAACTGGTTCGATCCATCGCCACAGCCGGAAAGCGCCATAGCCCAGATGCAGGGAGACAGGGAAAGAAAGGCCCGCATCCGGCTCATGCCGCCTTCCTCAAGCGTCGGGCGTCCATGCCTCATAATCTCCGGTCGCCATCGCGCGCACGCCGCCCTTGTCCATGGCTCCGCGCGGAAGATAGGCATTGGGCGTGCCGGTCTGGTTCGGCACATAGTCCTTCTCCCAGATGCGCGGCGGGGGAAGATTGCTCTCCGGCGGGCCGTCAATGCTGCCATGCAGCCAGCCATGCCATTCGGCGGGCACCCGGCTCGCGTCGTTGGGGCCGTTATAGATCACCCAGCGGCGCGGGTTGCCATGCACATCCTTGCCGCCCTCAAAATAGACGTTGCCCATATGATCCTCGCCGACTTTCGTGCCTTTCATGGCCGAAAAGAGCGCGGTGCCGATGGTGGCGCCTTCCCACCAGGTGAAGATTTTCATGAGCAGTCCCATGAGGGGCGGATTAAGCTGCTTGGCCTGGCTTGGCAAGCGCTTCTATGCCGCTGCGGGGCAGAAACTAGCCTGATCGACTGTGCCGCGCTTGAGGAAAGGGCCATCGATGCAAGCGCCCCAGTTGACTCGATCCTCTTCCCTGATCCCCAGCCGCGCCGCATCGCCGCCGCGCAGCTCCAGCACCCCCGCGACCGGCTCCTCCGCGAACAAAGGCGTGCGGTCATTAGGCTTGGTGTTGGCGATGATCCGCACGATGCTGCCGTTCATCCTGATGAAGATCAGGTCGAGCGGGGTGGGCGTGTCCTTCATCCAGAAGGCGGGCATACGCGCGGGCAGCATGGGAAAGAGCATGCCTTCGCCCGGCGCGATGTCCGTGCGGTGCATCAGGCCCGCTTCCTGCTGCCGTGGGCCGAGAGCGATCTCGATCGAGAGGCGGCTGGGCGGGCGGCCATCCTGATGGTGGATCACCACCGGCACTTTGGAGAGATGTTGCCCCGCGCTTGTCGTTTCGGCGGACGGCGGGCTGCTGGCCTTGTCAGTGGCGGGCGAACAGGCGGCGAGCAGCCAGCAAAACAGCGCAACGGGGACCAGCGCAACGGCAGATAGTCTCATTCTTCGCTCCGTTCCGGGGACTCGCCCGGCGCCGCCTCGACCCAGGCCCGCGCGGTGGCGAAATCATGGCCCGCGCGCACGAACGCCGCAATCTGTTTTTCCCGCACCACCCGGTCGGCCAGTTCTTGCGCATAGGGGCCGATGCGCTTCTTGCGGGCGAGTGCATCCGCCGCCTCCCACCGCCCTGCGCGCGCCTCGTCCAGCGCTTCGGCGCGGTCGTCCTCCTTGATGCCGTCTGCCGCCAGCGCGCCTCTGATCCGCCCCGCGCCCAATCCGCGCCGGGCCATCGTCGCGCCCTTCATCCGCGCATAGGCGGCGTCATCGAGATAGCCCAGCTCGGTAAAGCGCGCGGCGAGCGCAGCCACATCCGGCTCCCGCTCCTCCGCCCAGCCGCGCTCCTTCAGCTTGCGTCTGAGATAGCGCTCCAGCCGGGCGCCGCTGGTCGCAAAACGCCCGACATAGACCAGCGCCAGATCTCTCAAAGCCGCTTCGTCAAGCGCCGGCCGCTTGTTTTGGACGCCATATCGTGCCATGCGCCACTTTTGTGCCACAGTCGCGTCTGAATTTGAACTTGAGTTATGCGTTAAAGGCGTAAACCATCCGCAATGGCGTCGATAAGCCATGCTGGGTCGCATATGAAGGGACTGGATTTGGCAGGAAACGAGATGACAGACAGCGCTGTGATGACGCGGCCTGCCGCCGCTGCTGCCTCGCCAGCCGCAAACGCGCCGCGCGCCCTCCCGACGCAGGATACCCTGCCGCGCCGGTTCTCGGATTTCACCACGATGGGCGACGCGCTCGATTATGCGGCGTCCGGCACACGCGGGTTCAACTTTCATGATGCACGCGGCAACCTGTCCCACCCCTATTCCTACTGCGCGCTGCGCACCGATGTGCTGGCGTGCGCCTATCGCCTGATCGCGCATGGCATCAAGCCGCAGGATCGCATCGCACTGGTGGCGGAAACGGGCGTCGAGTTCGCGCAGATGTTCTTTGGCGTCATCTATGCGGGCGCATGGCCGGTGCCGCTGCCTCTCCCCACCAGCTTCGGCGGCAAGGAGAGCTATATCGACCAGCTTTCGGTCCAGCTCCAAAGCTGCGACCCCAAAATCCTGTTCTACCCTTCAGAGCTGGCCGAGATGGCGGGCGAAGCTGCGCGGGCGAACGGGGTGGAAGGCATCGCGTTCGAGGATTTCATCGCGCGCGCGGCTGCGCCCTGCGCCTTGCCCAGTGCCAGCACCGACGACATCGCCTATTTGCAATATAGCAGTGGCTCGACCCGCTTTCCCCATGGCGTTGCCGTCACGCATAAGGCGCTGCTCTCCAACCTCGCCGCGCACAGCCACGGCATGCAGGTGCAGGAGAGTGACCGCTGCATTAGCTGGCTGCCCTGGTATCATGACATGGGCCTTGTGGGCTGCTTCCTCTCGCCGGTGGCCAATCAGGTGACGGTTGATTACCTCAAGACCGAGGATTTCGCCCGCCGCCCGCTCGCCTGGCTCGATCTCATTAGCCGCAACGAGGGCACCTCGATTAGCTATTCGCCGACCTTCGGCTATGACATCTGCGCGCGCCGCATGTCGAGCCAGACCAAGGCGTCGGAACGGTTTGACCTGTCGCGCTGGCGGCTCGCGGGCAATGGCGCCGATATGATCCGCCCCGATGTGATGCAGAGCTTCGTCGATGCGTTCGCCGATGCGGGGTTCAGCCCTTCCGCCTTCCTGCCGAGCTATGGGCTGGCCGAAGCGACGCTCGCCGTCACCATCATGCCGCCGGGCGAGGGCATCGTCGTCGAGCTGGTGGAGGAGACGGACCTTTCCGGCGGAGACGCGGCAGAAGGGCGGCCCCAGCGCTATCGCGCCATTGTCAACTGCGGCAAGCCGGTGCTTGGCATGCAGATCGAAATCCGCGAGGAGGACGGCGGGCCGTTGCCCGAGGGGCAGATCGGCAAGGTATGGACCACCGGGCCGTCGCTGATGGTCGGCTATTTCCGCGATGAGCAGGCCACCGCCGCCTGCATGGCCGATGGCTGGCTCGACACCGGCGACATGGGCTATATGTCCGGCGGATATCTCTACATCGTCGGCCGCGCCAAGGACATGATCATCATCAACGGCAAGAACCACTGGCCGCAGGACATTGAATGGGCGGTGGAGCAACTCCCCGGCTTCAAGCAGGGCGACATCGCCGCCTTCGCCATCACCACCCCGGGCGGCGAGGAAGCGCCAGCGGTGCTGGTGCATTGCCGCACCTCAGACGGGGACGAACGCGCCAAGCTGCGCGATCAGATCCGTGATCGGGTCCGTGCGATCACCGGCATGAACTGCGTGGTGGAGCTAATCCCTCCGCGCAGCCTGCCGCGCACCTCCTCGGGCAAGCTCAGCCGCTCCAAGGCGCGCAAGCTGTATCTGGAAGGCGAGATCGTCCCTTACGATATCGCGGCATGAGTGGGTGGATAGGAAATATGTCCCATCAGGCTTGATCGGCGGCGTATTCATAGCGATCTAAAGCGCAAGCCAGTCATGCTGTCCGCTTGGTGCAAGACGCGGTGGCGGATTAGCCCGCACGATATCACGCACAATGATCGGCCTCCTGCCATTCCCGCGAATCAGGGCAGGCAGCAAGCAGTATTGGCGTATGCGCCTCGTTTGCCATTTCTCCCGCGTTTTCAGTTTATTGTCCAGCACAGGGACAAGAGGCGCAGCTTCATCCCATAAATCGACCCATTGTGCGGAACATAGCCGTATTCCGCGACTTATCCCGTCGTGCAGAATGCGTGTCAACGGCGGTTGGATTTCAGGCCAGTGTGGCGGAGTAAAAGCAGGCCATTGATGGTGAGGCGATGCGATATGCAAAGGACCCCGATCGGGGCCCTTTGCATATCGTCGGCGTTATCATGGATC
>JAGNYO010000070.1 GCA_017984895.1 Sphingobium sp.
CCGCACTCAGCGCCGCGTAACGGTCCGAAAGATCAAAAAACCAGATTGTCCTGCCATTCCTGCCTCCGTTCGTGACGGAGCCAGTGAATCAGCTCAAGCCCCCAAAAGCCAGAGGTTTTTCGAAGCGGCCAGGTGACATGCACCCTTTGAACAGATTTACGGCTCGATGGCGGCATTCGCAGACCATGCGCAGGCCGACATTGACGCTGGCAAGCTATGCCGCAGGGGCATGCCCGTGGTCATCGCCTGCATAGACCGCTGGAACCGCGACGGGGCTTGGGGCGCATGGCGGCGTGACCGAATTTGGGAACACAGCGGGTGAGCAGTGCCGAGATCGTCCCGCCGTGGTTGGCAGCTCACCGCGAACGCGGCCCAGCGCCGCCAGCACAGCGCGAGCAGCCACCGCGCCAAGGGGGTAGCCGCACTGCGAAACCCGTAAGCGCTTTAGCGGCGCCAAAGCGGCCTAAGGGTAACGGTTACGGGTTCATTGAACCGCTGCCGTGGCCCTATGATGGAGGCACGCGGCGCGAGGCGGTGCTGGATATTGACCACAACCCGCCCCGCATTGTTCGCCATGTCGGGTGGCGCGATTGTATGTGCTGCCGCAAGCCGTTCTGGTCTGACGATACCCGTCACGTCCGTATCTGCGGCGCCCGAACGCATACAGAGAAAGCCGCCACGCTGATGAAGGTGACAGCGTTGCGGTGCGCGGCCCACCCTACCGCGCCCGTCCCATCGAAAACCGTTGGACGATAATCAAACGGAACCAGCAGCGGGGCAGTCCCCTCCTTCTTGCCTGACGCTGCCAGCGCCTCGCACCTTCGGGTGCGGGGCGTTGCTATGACCTACGGCAAACAAGGAAACGTGCGGATGCAGTCGCTAAGCGATTGGATCTGCTTCGGTCAATCTGGGTCGCGCCCTCTGAATAAGCCTATCATAAGGCACAATGCCGCTGTGCCAGAATTGAATTGTCTGCTAGGTAGGTCTGGAATGCACAGATGCCGTGCAAATGCCTCGGCACGAGATTGCAGCCTAATCGACCAAGAAAGTGAATTCCAAAACGTGACTGAGCAAACTGCCAAAGCAAAGGAGCGCGCGCCCAGAAATCAAACAATCACATTGACCGATAAAGAGCGGCGTGACCTTCGGGATGGATTGCTTACGACTGATAGCCTTGACGCAGCTATGGATTGCACGATCCTCGGTGACTGCCTTGAAGCGGCAGCTCGCTTGCCTGATGGAACGGTTGACCTGCTTGTTCTTGACCCACCATATAATCTCAACAAGCGCTTTGGCGACAATACGTTTTCCAAACGCCCAGTTGATGAATATACGGCTTGGCTGGGAAGTGTGCTGGATAGCTTGCTTCCATTGATGAAACCGACAGGCACGGTTTACATTTGTGGTGATTGGCATACTTCTGCTTCAATCTTTGATGCCGCGTCCAGCCGCCTTCGCATTCGCAACCGCATCACATGGGAGCGTGAAAAAGGGCGGGGAGCAAAGTCCAATTGGAAAAACTCAAGCGAAGATATTTGGTTCTGCACGGTCGGCGATGAATTCACTTTCAATGTTGAAACGGTGAAGCTCCGCAGAAAGGTAATTGCGCCATATCGCAATGGCGACGGAACACCGAAGGATTGGGCTGAAACGCAAGGCGGCAATTTCCGCGATACGCACCCTTCAAACATGTGGACTGACATTACAATACCGTTCTGGTCGATGCCAGAAAACACCGATCATCCCACGCAAAAGAGTGAGAAGCTGCTCGCCAAGCTTATTCTGGCGAGTTCAAATCGCGGCGATTTGGTCCTTGACCCCTTCTTGGGCAGCGGAACCACGTCTGTTGTGGCCAGTAAGTTGGATCGGAGATACATCGGAATTGAGGCTGTGGAAGAATATGCTCTCTTGTCGGAGTGGCGACTTCGGCGGGCTGAGCATGACCATAGCATTCAAGGATATGCAGAAGGGGTATTTTGGGAACGCAACACCCTTAACACCATCAACGACAAGGCACGGCGCGGCTCAGCCATCGCCACACCAAGGGAGGAATCCCAGCTTCTGATTTAATTGCTGCTACAAGTTCAGTAGTCGGTCGAGGAACGAACGGGCCTTATCTTCGTCCACAACGGGCTGATAATCAGGCGCACTCGCCCGTCCAAATTGCCCTGAAAGCTGGGTCACTCCCCTCGACGTTCTTCCAGCCCAGTGATGCTGCACGCCGGTAGCATCGAGTAGCGAACTTTCCAAAACTGGCAGAAGTCGTGCCGACACCGTGCCTGCATAAACATCGACGCCGATCATCAAGAAGGCAAATACTGAATCTGGCTCTGCCAAGAATGTCAGCATCTTATCGACATTGTAGGCCTTGGGTGCAGATGCCCTATCCAGAAGTTTGGTCTTGATATCGATATCACGAGCCGTCCCCCGCGCAGCAGTCGAACCACATCTCCCAGTTCGTGAGCATTGGCCGCGCCGGTCAGCAGTTGCTCAATGGCATTGCCGCGAAGGTTTACGTTATCAATCTGTGCCGCCCGAAGGATTGCTTCTCTCTGATTGACCACAAGCTCGGCCAACTCGCGCTCGGCTTCGATAAACTGTCGTTCAACGATAGCGGCAGCGGCCCGTGCTGGTGCTTCCATTATGATAGCCCTGCTGGCCGGATTGGACTGAAATCGATTGTCGCGGCCAACGATTGCGTTTGTGGTTTCGACCAACCGCTCAACATTCTCCTCCCAAGTGAAAGCTGAATGCAATGCGAAGAGAGCCTCAAATTGCGCAGGGGCGTTGGCTAAGCCCTCATACTCAGTCACAATGTCAGTGCCGTTGAAGCTGCCCTTGATATTGTCCACGCGAAGTTGAAGCGAGCTATGGCTAATTTTCTTGAGGAAGGAAGTGTTGGCGAGCATGAAATCCACTGTGCTTTGTCGGACGACAACAATCACAAACGGCAGGCTGTCATGCGCTTGCAGCGCGGAAAGAGACAGAACAGTGTTGGAAAACGCGCCCGTCCGTGCTTCTGAGAAGCGAAAAGCAAACCCGTCACTGACCCAAACGCTACGCGCCTTGGTCGGAGAAAAAGCTTCGATGAAAGCTGCTTGTAGACGTGCCTTATCGGCAGGGGGATCATCAGCCTTCAAGCGGCGAAGATAATCAATCGAATCAAAGAGAGTTTGAATCGCAACGTCGAAGCACGCCACGAGCAAGTGATCAATCTTTGATTACGAATATGCAGATTGTTGGCATGGATTGGCGGAAGAGGTGGGATTCGAACCCACGGACAGCTTGCACCGTCGCTAGTTTTCAAGACTAGTTCCTTAAACCACTCGGACACTCTTCCATAACGATTCAGGGGCTTGCAGCTTACGGTCGGCTTACGAGCGAATTTCACCCCTGCCACGCACTGCCACTAACCCCTTGTAACCACACTCCTATTCCTGCATCACGCCGACAAGCTCCGGTAGCTTTCAAGACCGCTGCCTTAAACCACTCGGCCACCTGTCCATGCGATACCGGGTCAGAAAATGCCCGGCGCGCGCCTTCATATCGGCGCGCGAAGAAAAACCCAAGCCCAATTGCAGGATTTTCTTGTGCCCTTGCCACGCCGCTCAGCGCCACTCTTCCAAAGGCAAAAACCGCCTCTTCACGTTGGCGGGACTTCGTGCTAGCCTCACTCCGCCACCGGGGCAGAACAGAATATACGGGACAGAGGGTGCATGGGAGCAGTGCTGCCACTCGCAGTTGCGCTGGGTTACGCCTCGCTCCTGTTCGCTTTTGCCTCGTGGGCGGAAAGCACGGGCAATACCCGACTCAAGGGCAGGCTGCGCCCTCCGTCCTATGCGCTGGCGCTGGCGGTTTACTGCACGAGCTGGACCTATTATGGCGCGGTAGGCAGCGCGGCGTCCGATGGCTGGCCCTATCTGCCCATCTATCTTGGCCCGATACTGGTTTTCCTGTTTGGTCATCGCTTTCTGAGGCGCCTGATCGAAGCGGTTAAGGCGGATGGCGCCAACACGATTTCAGAGTTTATCGGCGGACGCTTTGGCAACAGCCGCGGCGTGGCGGCGCTGGTTACGATCCTCGCGCTACTCGGTAGCATACCCTATCTGGCGCTTCAGCTGCGGTCATTAGGCACCACCTATGCGCTGGTATCCGGCACAGCGATAACCCCGCTCGCCAGCGCCTTTGCCGCCATGGGCCTGGCTCTGTTCGCGATGATATATGGCACCCGGCGCTATGAAGCAGCGGGACGCAATGACTCCATCCTGTTTGCGGTTGGCTTCGAATCGCTACTGAAACTTTTTGGACTGGTCGCGGCAGGCTTGGCTGCATGGGCGATGCTGAACATGGCTCCTGCCGAGGCGGTGGAGCGTGGCATGCGCAGGCTCGCGGATAGCTTCGCACCCTCGCGGATCGGCACGGACTTCATCATCATCACAGCACTGTCGATGGCGGCGATCATCTGCCTTCCGCGGCAGTTCTATGTCACCGTGATCGAGGCACAATCGGGCCGGGATATGGAGCGCGCGCGCTGGCCATTCATCGGTTACATGCTTCTGACGCTGCTGGTTGTGCTGCCGATTTCCGCCGCCGGATTGGCGCTGCTGCCCGGAACCGCCCGGCCAGATCTCTATGTTCTGCAACTGCCGCTTTCGCATGGCATGAATGCCGTCGCTCTGTTGGTGTTTCTTGGCGGCTTTTCTGCCGCGACCGCCATGGTTCTGGTGGAAACCATTGCGTTGTCAACCATGGTGTCCAACGATCTGGTCACACCCCTGCTGATGCGCAGCCGTAAACTCGGCGGGGAAGGAGATATGGGGCGAGCGCTACTGCGTATACGCCGCACTCTCATCGCTCTTATCATGGCTGGCGCGGTCGGCTGGGCATTGGGTATCCGCGAGAATGAGCGGCTGGCTTCCATCGGTCTGGTCGCCTTTGCCGCCATGGCGCAATTTGCCCCCGTGCTGATATTGGCGGTGCTGGGGGGTAGTCGGGACGCCCTCGCCGCCAAAGCGGGGCTGGGAACAGGGCTGATACTCTGGCTATATACGCTGGCCTTGCCGGAGGTAGCGGGGAACGCGCTTCTCGCGCAGCTTTCCGGCACGATATATAGCCCGACGGCGCTGCTCGGTATTGAGGGGCTTAGTCCCATTGGCCATGGCGCGCTCATGAGCCTTGGTGGCAATCTGACCGCCTTTCTTCTGGTAACGATGCGGCGGATACAACCGTCGGCGCTGCCGCATTTTCTCCAGAAGCCCGCAGTAGGCGTAGGCACTGTTTCGACGGTGCGGGACCTCAAGCATCTGGTGGCGCGCTTTGTTGGCCCCGAGGTCACAGAGGACGTTTTTGCCGATGGTGACGAGAGCAAGGTCGTGGACCGCAGCGACCGACGCAAGGCAGAGCGCATGATTGCCAGTGTGGTGGGCATGCCATCAGCCCGCGCGTTCATTAGTTCCGCGCTGCATGGTTCGAACCTTACCCATAGGGAAGTCGCACGGATTCTGGATGATACCGGTCAGTCGCTGCGGTTCTCCAAAGGGTTGCTGGCTGCAACGCTGGAAAATATCGATCCGGGCGTCAGCGTGGTAGACCGGGATTTCAACCTTGTGGCGTGGAACCGGCGCTATCTCGAACTGTTCGATTATCCGCCGGCGATGGTGAGGGTAGGGGCGCCAATCGCCGATCTGATCCGCTATAATGCCGAGCGGGGCGAATGTGGCCCTGGCGAGGTGGATGCCCATGTCGAAAAACGGCTCGGCCATATGCGACGCGGCCACCAGCATAGTTTCAAACGCCTGCGACCTGACGGAAGGGTGCTGAAAACCGTTGGCGGACCCATGCCCAGCGGCGGCTATGTGATGTGTTATACCGACATTACGGCTGAGGAGGAGGCCCTGCGCGCGCTCGACAATGCCCGCAGCGAACTGGAGGCGCGCGTGGAGGAGCGCACCGGCGCCCTGCGCGCGGCGAATGACGCGCTGGCCCAGTCTGACGTTGAAAAAACGCGCTTTCTGGCCGCCGCAAGCCATGATCTGTTGCAGCCGCTGCATGCCGCACGGCTTTTTTCGGCAGCGCTGGGCAGGGATCTGCCCGAACCCAAACTCCAGGTGCTAAGCCGGCTGGACCGATCCATACAATCGGCGGAAACCCTGCTGCGGGCGCTGCTCGACATATCGCGGCTGGACGCAGGCGGCATTATCGCCTCACCACGCCCGCTTCGCCTGCGCCCTCTGCTGGCCGAGACGGTTGAGACGATGATGCCGCTCGCGCGGGAAAAGGGCCTGGAACTGCGAATCGGGCCTGGCGATGCCGTGGTTGAGACAGATCCCGGATTATTGCGCTCCATCATGCAGAATTTCCTCTCCAACGCGATACGCTATACCGAGCGGGGCGGGATCATCGTGGGCGTCCGGCACAGGGGACGGCAGGCACGTATCGATGTGGTTGATACTGGAACAGGTATTCCCGAAAACAAGCGCGCGCTCATCTTTCGCGAGTTCGAGCGGCTCGACAATGCCAGCGAGGGGGGGATTGGCCTGGGACTTGCGATTGTCGAACGCACGGCGCGGCTGCTAGGTGCGCGCGTCTCACTTTCATCGCAGGAAGGTAGAGGCAGTCGCTTCAGCGTTTCGCTGCCCATCTCTTTGCTGGAGGCAGAAGTTCTGCCCATAACGCAGCCCCGACTCGTAGGGCCGGACGGACGCGCCATGAGTGTGCTGGTGGTGGATGACGACGCCGAAAACCGCGCTGCGCTTGGCGGTTATTTACGCGCACTCGGGCATGCGGTTCATGAGGCGGCAACGCCGGCGGCAGCTCTGGATATTGGCAAGCCCTTCGATGCGGCGTGCATCGATTTCAACCTCAACAGCGGGATGGACGGACTGGACCTTATTACGGCGCTGCGTCAAGCGGTTCCCGCCGCGCATTATGCGCTGGTTACTGCGGCACGGGTGGAGGCTTATGCCAAGCGCGCGCGCGACGCCAGGGTCAAGGTGCTACGCAAGCCACTTGCACCGGGTGATCTTGAGGCATGGTTGCTGGAGTCCGACGCGGCGCTCGCCGCCGAATAGCGGGCATCGCTTCGCTCAAAGATGGATAATGGACAGGCCTAGCGCCTTAGCCGCCAGCACAGCCTGTGTGCGGTTATGCACATCGAGCTTTTTCAGAATCGCAGTCATATGCGCCTTCACGGTCGCTTCGCTGATACCGAGATCATAAGCGATCTGCTTGTTCAGCCTTCCTTCCATCACACCCAGCAGAACCTTGAGCTGGGTCGGTGTAAGTGAGGCGATCTGCGCCGCGACAGGATCGACCGCTTCGTCCTGCGGCGCTTGCATCCGCTTGCCCGCCAACGCATCGCTGATCGCCTCCTCTATGGCGGCAAGTGGAGAGTCTTTGCCAACGAAACCGACCGCGCCAAAACGCAATGCATCCCTCGCTGCCTGTGCCGCATCCGCACTTGAAACCACTAGGATCGGCACGCCGGGCTTTTCGGCATGCAGCAGCGCCACACCCGAATAGCCCTCTGCGCCCGGCATCTTGAGATCTAGCAGGATCAGGATCAGGTCATCCGCAGCAATAGCCTCGTTGAGTGCGGTGGGAAGATTGGCGCTCTCCGCGATTCGCGCATCGGGCCGCACCGTCTGCGCCGCCATAGCCAGTGCCTGACGGAACAGGGGGTGGTCATCCGCGATCAGGATCGTGCCCGTCACGACGCGCTACTCAGGCTGGCACTGAACGCGAGGTAACGAGACTTTCCACTACCGACGGATCGGCGAGCGTCGAAATATCCCCAAGGTTGGATATGTCCCCCTCCGCAATCTTGCGTAAAATACGCCGCATGATCTTGCCGGAGCGGGTCTTGGGCAGGCCCGGCGCGAAGTGGATCACATCTGGCGTGGCGATCGGGCCGATTTCATGCCTTACCCATTTTACCAGCTCGGCGCGGACTTCAGCGCTTTCAGCCTCGTTGGCGTTCAATGTCACATAGGCATAGATGCCTTGCCCTTTGAGGTCATGCGGATAACCGACCACTGCGGCTTCGGCGACCTTGGCATGGGCGACCAGCGCACTCTCGATTTCAGCCGTGCCCATGCGGTGACCGGAAACATTGATGACATCGTCTACCCGGCCCGTGATCCAGTAATAACCATCCTCGTCGCGGCGGCATCCGTCGCCCGTGAAATACTTACCAGGATAAGTGCTGAAATAGGTCTGGAAAAAGCGCTCATGATCGCCCCACACGGTGCGCATCTGTCCCGGCCAGCTTTCGGTGATGCACAGGTTGCCGTCAGTCGCACCTTCCAGCAATTTGCCTTCGGCGTCGACGATCACCGGCTTCACGCCGAACATCGGCTTGGAAGCCGCTCCGGGCTTCAGGGCATGCGCGCCGGGGAGGGGGGTCATCATGCAGGCGCCGGTTTCCGTCTGCCAATAGGTATCGACAATCGGGCAGCGGATGTCGCCCACCACGCGGTAATACCATTCCCACGCCTCAGGATTGATCGGTTCACCGACAGAGCCTAACAGGCGCAGAGACTGGCGACTGGTCTTTTTCACCCACTCGTCGCCCTCGCGCATCAATGCGCGGATAGCGGTAGGCGCACCATAAAATATATCGACCTGATATTTATCGACAATCTGCCAAAAACGGCTGAAGTCCGGATAGTTGGGCACGCCTTCATACATTAACGTGGTCGCGCCATTGGCCAGTGCGCCATAGACAACATAGGTATGACCTGTAACCCAACCTACATCCGCTGCGCACCAAAAGATTTCACCGGGCCGATAATCGAACACATAATCATGGGTCATCGATGCCCAAACGAGATAACCGCCTGAAGTATGCAGCACGCCCTTGGGCTTGCCAGTAGAGCCTGAGGTATAGAGGATGAACAGAGGATCTTCAGCGTTCATCGCCTCTGCGGGACAATCGGCGGAAACACGCGCCACCGCGTCATGATACCAGATGTCGCGGCCATCCTTCATCATGATGTCACCACCCGTGCGCCGCACCACGAGCACGCGCGCGACGCCTGGGCACTGGGCGAGCGCCTCGTCCACATTCGCCTTCAACGGCACCTTCTTGCCGCCACGCAAACCTTCATCGGCGGTAATGACAAGCGTAGAGTCGCAATCCTGAATGCGTCCGGCAAGGCTGTCTGGCGAGAAGCCGCCGAACACTACCGAGTGGATCGCGCCGACGCGCGCGCAGGCCAGCATGGAGAAGGCTGCCTCGGGGATCATCGGCAAATAGATGGTGACACGGTCGCCCTTGCATACCCCATTGGCTTTCAGCGCATTGGCGAGGCGGCAAACCTCATCGTGCAGCTCGCGGTAGGTGATACGGCGCTCTTCGCCCGGTGAATCCCCCTCCCACAGGATCGCAACCGCATCGGCCCTCTCGGCAAGATGGCGATCGATGCAGTTGGCAGCAACATTGAGCGCGCCATCCTCAAACCATTTGATACCGAAATCCGCCTCGTTGAAGGAAGCATTCTTCACCTTTGTGAAGGGCTGCATCCAGTCTATCCGTTGCGCCTCCCTGCGCCAGAAAGTCTCCGGATCACTCGCCGCCTCGGCATACATCGCCTCATAGCGTTCCGCATTGATCTTCGCGTTGGCGGCCCATTCAGCCGGCACGGGGTGGACGGTGCTCATGCCTCTCTCCTTTGTCTCGCATCTTTATTTTTGCACGCGCCATTCTAACGCATGCCTATGGCTCGCTTCATCCCAGACTAAAGTCTAAGCCGGCTGCTACCAAGGTCTATATATCCACAGCGGTTATATTAGACCGGATTCTTACCCGTAAAACAGATCGCGCAACCTATTCGCGACTGAAGCGGGAGAGGGACATGTCATTGAAACAGTCATGCGCGGGCCTCATGGCAGGGGTTGCCCTGTTGGCGCTGTCCGCGACTAATGCTCAGGCCGAAACCATAAAAGAAAAGGAACTTGAAGCACGTATAGAAGCGCTGGAGAAAGCCTTCGGGTCGCTAACCGGGCAACTCCAGACGAGCCAGGCTGATAATGCGCAACTACGTGCCGCCGTGGCACAGGCTCAGGCCAGCTCTGCCGAAGCGCAGGCAAAAACAGCCGAAGTCAGCAAGGCTATGGAGGCGGCCAAGCCCGCCATGGCCGCCGCCAAGCAGGATGGCTTCAGCGTTGGCAACGGCGCCACCCGCGTCAAGATCGGCGGGTTCCTGAAAACGCTCGTTACCATGAGCAAGTGGGACGACGGAACGGTCGCGGCGAATTCGCTGGGCCGCGATTTTTACCTGCCTTCGGCCATTCCGGTGCGCAGCGTGCCTGCGGCACGCTCTACGACCAACAATGATTATTCGGCCAAGCAGACGCGCCTGTGGCTCAATCTCGACACCACACTGGCGGGGCATAGCCTCAAAGGCTATGTCGAAACCGACTTCCAGACCTCTGCGGGCACGCAAGGGTCCGAACGCACGACCAACGGCTATAATCTCGCTCTGCGCCGCGCCTATGTCCAATTCGACAATCTGACCGTGGGCCAGGACTGGAGCACCTTCCAGAACGCGGGAGCGCTGCCGGAAACGACCGATTTCATCGGCACGACCGAGGGATCGGTGTTCGTGCGGCAGCCACTGGTCCGCTTCACGAAAAAACTGGGCGACAAGGCAAGTATCCAGTTGGCAGCGGAAAATGGCGAGACACAATCGGCGACCGGACCGGCGCTCAATACGGTGGAAAACGATCAGGACAAGCTGCCGGATATGGTTGCCCGCCTGAACCTCACCACTAAAATAGGCGAATTCGCCCTGGCAGGGATCGGTCGGCAATTGCGGGTTGATGCCGGCGCGATCAAGGATACCGCACTTGGATGGGGGGTGAGCGGGTCCGGCAAGATCATGTTTGGCGACAAGAAGCAGCATGATCTGCGCTTCATGGTGACGTATGGCAAGGGGCTGGGACGCTATGTTGGCCTCAACTTCTCGCCGGATGCGATCGTGAGCGGGGCAGGGCAGCTGGAAACGCCACGCCTGTTCGCGGGTTTTGCCGCGCTACGCATTGGCCTGACACCCACCGTGCGGACCAACCTGATGGTGAGCTATCAGGATGTGAATTATCCTGGCGGATTCGCGGCGGGATATTTCAACAGCTTCAACGAAACCGCGCTGAGCTATGCGGGCAATAGCTTCTGGTCGCCTGCCAAGGGGTTCGATCTTGGCGCTGAATATCGCCACGGTCGGCGCGAGTTGGTGAGCGGCGTGTCCGGCCAGCTCGACAGACTAAGGCGTGTGGACATTTA
>JAGNYO010000071.1 GCA_017984895.1 Sphingobium sp.
GTCGAGCAGGTGACCGGCCGCGTGCGCTGGCGCGAAAGCGTGGCGGGGATGTGGGGCGCGGGCGTCACGGATTTCGTTGAGGTGGGCGGCAAGGTGCTCGGGCCGATGGTCAAGCGCATCGCGCCGGATGCGAATGTCACCAGCGTTGTCACGATGGATGACATCGAGGCGCTGCTGGCCGCAATTTGAAAGGAATATCGATGTGGGATGAACGATACAGCGCGGCAGACTTTGCCTACGGGGACAGGCCCAATGACTTTCTGGTCGAGCGAGCGGCTGAGCTGACACGCGGTTCGTGCCTTTGTCTTGCCGAAGGACAGGGGCGCAATGCCGTATGGTTGGCGCAGCAAGGGCTATCGGTTACCGCGATCGACCAGTCGGAGGTTGGTATGCGGAGCGCAACGGCTTTGGCCGCCCAGCGCTGCGTCGCGATCGAAACAGCAGTTGCCGACCTTGTCGATTATGACCTTGGCACAGAGAAGTGGGATACCATAATCTCCATCTTCGGCCATCTGCCACCTACATTACGAGCGGATGTTAACCGCAGGATCGTTAATGCACTAAAGCCAGGAGGCACTTTCCTGCTCGAGGCCTATACGCCAGGGCAGTTAGATATGAAGGGCGTAGGCGGTCCTTCAGATGGGGCCATGCTGATGCGCGCCGATATGCTCAAGGAGGAACTCGCTGGTCTGGATTTTCTGGTTGCGCAGGAAACCGAACGTGAAGTTGACGAGGGCCAGTATCATCATGGTTTGAGCGCGGTCGTTCAGATACTCGCGCGCAAGCCGATTGCGGAGTAAATATATATGTTCGATCTTACAGGAATGACCGCGCTGGTGACGGGCGCCTCTGGCGGGATCGGGTCTGCTATTGCCAGGGGGCTGGCGGCGCAAGGGGCGCGGCTGGCGCTGTCGGGCAGCAATATTGACAAGCTCAATGCCTTTGCGGACGAGTTGGACGGGGATCATGTGTGCCTGCCTTGCAACTTGTCCGATGCCGCCGCCGTCGATGCGCTGGTGCCACAGGCGGTTGAGGCGCTGGGCGGCAAGCTCGATATTCTGCTCAATAATGCGGGCGTCACGCGCGACAACCTCATCCTGCGCATGAAGGACGAGGAATGGCAGGATGTCATCCGGATAAACCTGGAGGCGGCCTTTCGCCTGATGCGCGCTGCCGCCAAGCCGATGATGAAGGCGCGCTTTGGCCGCATTATCTCGATCACGTCCGTCGTCGGCGTTACCGGCAATCCGGGGCAGGCGAATTATGCAGCGTCGAAGGCGGGGCTGATCGGTATGTCCAAGGCACTGGCGGCCGAGCTGGCGAGCCGGAACGTGACAGTCAACTGCATAGCGCCCGGCTTTATCCGCTCCGCCATGACCGATGCGCTCACCGACGCGCAGAAGGTGGCGATTCTTGCAAAAATCCCGGCGGGCGCGCTGGGCGAGGGCGATGACATCGCCGCTGCCGCTGTATATCTTGCATCCCGGAGCGCAGGTTATGTTACCGGGCAGACCATCCACGTCAATGGCGGGATGGCCATGATTTGACGCACTAGGCTCTTGCCACTTGGCTTCGGTGGTTCTAGGGCATGGGCGCAGCAGCGGGGTAAAATCCGTTCATATCGGACAACACAAAGGGACCACTCATGAGTGAGACTGCGGATCGCGTAAAGAAAATCGTCATCGAGCATCTGGGCGTCGAGGCGGACAAGGTGACTGAAGATGCGAGCTTCATCGACGATCTGGGCGCGGACAGCCTCGATATCGTCGAGCTGGTCATGGCGTTCGAGGAAGAGTTTGGCGTCGAGATCCCTGATGATGCAGCCGAGAAGATCGCCACCGTCAAGGACGCGATCGACTATATCGACAGCAAGTAATAAGCGCTGTGTTTGCGGCCGGGCGAATTTCGCCGGGCCGCGCGCGCGCGAAGATATGCGGTGGCGGCTTTCCGGCGCGGCTTTGCCCGTGTTAAGGAGGCCGCCATTTTCACTTTGAGGATGGGCACTCCTGTGGGGGCTGTGGCCGCCCGCAGAATTGGATGAGGAGCTGATTATGCGTCGTGTGGTCGTAACGGGCCTTGGTATGGTGTCGCCGCTGGGTGCAGATGTCGAGACGACTTGGAAAAACATCCTCGCCTCGAAAAGTGGCGCGGGGCCGATTACCAAGTTCGACGCGACCGATTATGTATGCCGCATCGCGTGCGAGGTGAAGCCCGCCGATCATGCTTATGGCTTTGATGCCTCGCTGCGTGTCGATCATAAGGTGCAGCGGCAGGTCGATCCGTTCATCGTTTTCGGCATAGACGCCGCCGGGCAAGCACTGGAAGATGCGGGCCTCACCGAGATGAGCGAGGCAGAGCGGTTTCGCGCGGGATGTTCCATCGGTTCGGGGATCGGTGGCCTGCCTGGCATAGAGAGCGAATCGCTGGTGCTGGCAGAAAAAGGTCCGCGCCGCGTTTCGCCCCATTTCGTGCATGGTCGCCTAATCAACCTGATTTCCGGGCAGGTCAGCATCAAATACGGCCTGATGGGTCCGAACCACGCAGTCGTTACCGCCTGCTCGACCGGCGCACACTCTATTGGCGATGCTGCACGAATGATCGCGATGGACGATGCCGACATCATGCTGGCAGGCGGCGCGGAAAGCACCATCTGTCCCATTGGCATTGCGGGATTCAGCCAGGCCAAGGCCCTCTCCACCAGCTTTAATGACACGCCCGAAAAGGCGAGCCGCCCCTATGATGTGGCACGCGATGGCTTTGTGATGGGCGAGGGTGCTGGCGTTGTCGTGCTGGAAGAATATGAGCATGCCAAGGCGCGCGGCGCAAAGATATATGCCGAAGTTGTCGGTTATGGTCTTTCGGGCGATGCCTATCATGTGACGGCACCACACCCGGAAGGGTCAGGCGCCTATCGATCGATGGAGATGGCGCTGCGCAAGTCCGGCCTGTCGATCGATGCCATCGATTATGTGAACGCGCATGGCACATCAACCCCGCTGGGCGACGAGCTGGAGCTGGGCGCGGTGCGTCGTCTGTTCGGCAGCGCGATCGATACGATGTCGATGAGTTCTACCAAATCCGCAATCGGCCATTTGCTGGGTGGTGCGGGCGCAGTCGAAAGCATTTTCTGTATCCTCGCGCTTCGCGATCAGGTGGTGCCGCCCACGCTCAACCTCGATAATCCGAGCGAGAGCTGTATCGGAGTCGATCTCGTTCCGCACAAGGCGAAGGAGCGTAAGGTGAAAGCGGTTTTGAACAACAGCTTCGGCTTTGGCGGCACTAACGCCAGCCTCGTCATGAAGGCTGTCTGACGCATCCCATGCGCCGCACCGTCCTGATCCTGCTCGGCCTGGTGCTTGCGGGCGTGATGATTGCCGGGGTGGTATTCGTGACGGGATGGACAGGGTCCGGCCCGGCGCGGGAAGATAAGACCTTTACCCTGCCGCATGGCGCAACCCTTAAAGACGCGGGTGCGGAGCTGGAAAAGGCGGGCCTGATCAGCTCTGCGGACCGATTTTACCTGCGCGCGCGCCTGCTGGGTGCATCGTCTGCCATCAAGGCGGGGGAATATCTCGTGTCCGCTGGCGCGAGCGAGAAAGAAATACTCGCCATTCTTACGGGTGGGGTAGGGGTCAACCGGTTCATCACCATACCCGAAGGCATGCCGTCGATCCTTGTCTATGAGCGGCTGATGGCGGCGGACCAACTCACCGGCAGTATCGAGGCACCGGCTGAAGGGAGCATATTACCTGATACCTATGCTTATGACCGAGGCGAAAGCCGCGTGGAGGTGCTGGCGCGGATGCAGGGAGCAATGGCGCAGGTGCTCGATGCTGCATGGGCCAACCGCGCGCCTCACGCGATGGTGAACTCGAAGGCTGAGGCGCTCACTCTCGCCAGTATTGTCGAAAAGGAAACGTCCTTGCCAGCGGAGCGGCGAATGGTCGCGGGCGTTTATTCCAACCGGCTGCGTGTTGGCATGCGGCTTCAGGCGGACCCGACGATCATCTATCCCATTACCAGAGGGAAACCGCTGGGGCGGCGAATCAAGCGATCAGAGATCATGGCGGTGAACAGGTATAATACCTATTCCATGGCGGGACTACCCAAAGGGCCGATCGCGAACCCCGGCAAAGCGTCGATTGAGGCGGTGCTCAACCCCGAGAAAACGCAGGCGCTCTATTTCGTGGCGGATGGCAGCGGCGGACATGTGTTCGCAGACACGCTTGAGGAGCACAATGCGAATGTTCGCAAATGGTTCGCGCTGCGCAAGGAACGCGGGATTTGACACCACGCGACCCACTTTGCGCTTGAGATGAGTGCGCCGGCGGCTCTATGAGGGACGGATGACGATAGAGATCGACGATACGCTCCCCGAAGCCCAGGACGAAACCACGGCGGAAAAGAGTTCTGGCTGGACTAAGCCCGCGCTGATCGGGCTGGGCGGGGCGGTGGCTTCAGCCGCGATCGCGGCGGCGGTAATCTATGCTGGCCGCTCGCGCCGCAAGAATGTGGATAAGCTGGCAGCGGCGGAACGCACACCGCCTACTGACTGAGCGCGCTTGTGAGCCTGCGCCACAATCCCTCCAACGGACCTTGGCGAAAGCGGGCGAGCCAAAGCGGCGACCAGACCAGCATCATAGTCCATAGCGGCAGCACGAAAAGATAGACCTGCGCCCTTGGTATAGTGGCGAACAGGCCCAGACCCCAGCCATAGAACAGTGCCGTCATCAGCAGGCTGGTCAACAGATAATTGCTGAGCGACATCCGCCCGGCTGCCTCGACCCGGCGCAGGAGCGAGGTGGGCGCACCTTTGCAGATGATCGCCATCATTAGTGCGGCATAGCCCACAGTAAGGGGGATACGGAACGGAAAGGACCAGGCGAATACCACAGCGAAAGTCGTTACCGCATCAAAGCTGGTGCCCCATGCCCATATTCCGAGCACGAGCATCGGCGGCAAGCCGATGATGAAGCAATGCCGCGCGGTGCCGATATATTGCTCCTGCGACCATTTGCCACTAAGGAATCCACCCTTCAGCATCGCCATGCCGAGCAGCATGAAGCCCAGCGTATCGAGGCTCATATAGAGCAGGCCGGTGATTCCCCAGCCCCATATATTGGATGCCTTGTGGGCGATCATCCCCGCCCAATCGCCGCGATAGACAGCGATTTCCTCCATTATGCCCGAGGCGCCGGGTTGGCCGATCCCTTCGAGCAGCCGCTGGCCCGCCGCAATGGCATGCGCGCTGGCACTCTCGGCCTGCGCTGCGCCAAGGGCGAGGTGAATATCCAGCATCTTGAGTCCCAGTATTCCAAAATGCAGGGCGAAAGCCAGGAATGCGATCTTGACGAGTTGCATCGGCTGCCTGCCCGCAATCAGCATGGCGATAGGGCCAACCACTGCGTATAGGCAGAGGATATCGCCCCACCACAGCAGCAAATAATGCACGAGTCCAAAGATCAGCAGCCATAAGCAGCGAATGAGGTTACGCTTGACGCCATTGCCGCCCGCCATCTCGGTGCGATCCATCAGCAGAATCATTGACGCGCCGAATAGCAGTGAGAACAGCCCGCGCATCTTGCTATCCACCAAAACGAACGAGGCCAGCCACGCCACCCTGTCCGCCATGCTTTCCCCGCCCCACGCATTCGGGTTAACATAGGCCGACTCTGGCATCGAAAAGGCGATGATGTTCATCAGCGCTATGCCCATCACCGCAAAGCCGCGGGTGATGTCGATCATCGGCAGGCGGTCATATTGGTTCGCTATAGGCATCTTGGACCTTCACCTCGGGAAGAAATGCGAATAGGGCGCTTTGTCATGATCGAGGAGCGCACGCAACGGATTGGCAGGGCTTTTGGCGCCGCCGCCCCGCATTATGACGCGCATGCGGGCGTCCAGCGCGTGGTCGCGGCGACGCTGGCGCAGTTGCTGCGGCTTCAGCCGGTCAAGCCTGTGGCCGATGGTTGCAGGCTGCGCATCCTGGAGATCGGCTGCGGCACCGGGCTGCTGACCCGCCATCTGCGCAGCTTGTTTCCCGATGCCGAGATCATCGCGACGGATATATCGACGGAGATGATTGCTGAAGCCGAGCGGGGCGGCGACACGGCCGCGCGCTTCCTCGTGATGGATGGCGAGGCGCCCGCGTTTGACGGCGCGCATTTCGACCTCATCGCCTCAAGCCTGACATTCCAGTGGTTTGCGGACCTGCCGAGCGCGCTGGACCGGTTGAGTGCGCTGCTCCGTCCCGGCGGCAGCCTGATGTTCGCAACGATGGCGCAGCGCAGCTTTCACGAATGGCGCGCGGCGCATGAGGTGTATGGTTTGCAGGCGGGGACGCCGGTCTACCCCGATGCGGATGCCCTGCGCGCGATGCTCGCCCGCCATGCCGACGCCTTCCTGTTCGAGGAGGACTATGCCCATGATTTCGGCGGGGCGAGGGGGCTGCTCGCGCATCTGAAAGGCATCGGCGCGACGGTGCCGATCAAGGGACGCGAGCCGCTTGTCGCGGGCCAGATGCGCAAGGTAATGCGCGCGTTTGATAAGGCGGGGGGTGTGTGCACCTATCATGTGGCGTATTGCCGGGTGACACGGGTGGGCGGCATATGAGCGAGCGGTATTCCCTACGCCGGGCGGAGCTTGTAGATGCCGCAGCACTCGCCGCGCTCAAGCGACAGACGTTCAGGGAAACCTTCGTGGATGGCCCGATCGCCGTTGGCTATAGCGAGGAGAGCCTCTCATTATTCGAAGCCGAAGCCTATAGCGAACAAACCGTGACAGCCCAGTTGCGCGATCCGCGTCGCGCGCAATGGGTGGTGGAGGCGCCAAGCGGCATGCTCGTCGCATATGCTCATGCTGGCCCATGCAAGCTCCCGCATAATGAGGCACAGCCGCAAAATGGTGAGCTTTATCAAATCTATGTAGCGGATAGCTGGCAAGGTGTGGGAATAGGCCATCTACTACTGGACACGGCACTGGAATGGCTCGCACAGACCATGCCGGGACCAGTGTGGCTGGGAGTGTTCTCGGGCAACGCCCGTGCTCAGGAGGTCTATGCGGCGCGTGGCTTCGTGAAGGTCGGGGAATATCAGTTCAAAGTCGGCGCTCATCGCGACCATGAATTGATATTCCGCAAAGGCTAGCCATCCATCAGTTTTGGGAAGAAGCCCTCGTGCGCGGCGCGCAGGGCATCTAGCGAGACGGCGTGGTCGCTGTCGGCTAGTTCGAAGATCAGGCGGTTGGCGACGGTGCGGCCGATGGGTTGCACTGGCACGCCTGCGGCCTCGCCCGCGGCGAGGAAGTCCGCAAGTGCGGCGTCGCTGATCGTTACCACATAGACGCCCTGATCCTCGGCGAAGAAGGCTCGGCTGTCATCGAATGCGTGGTCTGCCTCGTGGCTCTGGATCATCGCGCCGATGCCGCCGCTGAGCGCCATTTCCGCGACCGTGACGGCAATGCCGCCGTCTGACACATCATGGCAGGCGCTTATCGCGCCGGACGCGATGTGCGCACGGATAAAGTCTCCGGTGCGGCGCTCGACAGCGAGATCGACCGGCGGGGGCGGGCCATCCTCGCGCCCGTGGCATTCGCGCAGCCAGATGCTCTGGCCCAGATGGCCCTGCCAGTGACCCACAGCGAGGATGATGTCGCCCACGCCCTTGAAGGCGATGGTCGCGTTTTTCGTCCAGTCCTTCAGCAGACCGATGGCGCCGATGGCAGGCGTGGGGAGGATGGCTGAGCCGCCGCCAGTTGCCTTGCTCTCGTTATAGAGGCTGACATTGCCCGACACGATCGGGAAATCGAGTGCACGGCAGGCCTCGCCCATGCCCTCAAGGCAGCCGACGAGTTGCCCCATGATCTCTGGCCGCTGCGGGTTGGCGAAGTTCAAACAGTTGGTGACGGCGAGCGGGGTGGCGCCCACAGCGGTGATGTTGCGCCAGCATTCGGCGACCGCCTGTTTGCCGCCCTCGATCGGGTCCGCGAAGCAATAGCGCGGGGTGCAATCGGTGCTGATCGCGATCGCCTTGTCAGTGCCATGCACGCGCACGAGGGCTGCGTCTCCGCCCGGCGCCTGCACCGTGTCTCCGCCGACCTTGTTGTCATACTGCTCCCAGATCCAGCGGCGCGAGGCGATGTCCGGGCTGCCCATCAGCGTGAGCAGATCCGCGCCCATGTCCGCGCATTCCGGCACATCGCTCAAGGGCGCGCGCTTGGGGGTGGGCACATGGGGCCGGTCATAGAGCGGCGCGTCGTCCGCCAGCGGGGCGAGTGGGATGTCGCACACCGTCTCGCCATGATGGACGAGAACCATGCGCCCCGTATCCGTCACTTCGCCGATCACCGCGAAATCCAGCTCCCACTTGTGGAAGATCGCTTCCGCAAAGGCTTCCTTGCCGGGCTTGAGCACCATCAGCATGCGCTCCTGACTTTCGGAAAGCATCATCTCATAGGCGGTCATGCCGGTTTCGCGCTGGGGCACCTTATCCATATCGAGCCGAATGCCGACGCCGCCCTTCGACGCCATCTCAACGGACGAGCTGGTCAGCCCCGCCGCCCCCATATCCTGTATCGCGACAATCGCGTCAGACGCCATCAGTTCAAGGCACGCCTCGATCAGCAGCTTCTCGGTGAAGGGGTCGCCAACCTGCACCGTCGGGCGCTTTTCCTCGCTGTTCTCGCCGAAATCGGCGCTGGCCATCGTCGCGCCGTGGATGCCGTCCCGCCCGGTCTTGGACCCGACATAGACGATGGGGTTGCCGATGCCGCTCGCCGCCGAGTAGAAGATCTTGTCCTGATCGGCGACGCCCACGGTCATGGCGTTCACAAGGATATTGCCGTCATAGGCCGGGTGGAAGTTCACCTCGCCGCCCACCGTTGGCACACCGACGCAATTGCCATAGCCGCCGATGCCGCGCACCACGCCGGAAATCAGGTGGCGCATCTTCGGGTGATCGGGCCGGCCAAAACGAAGCGCGTTCATGTTGGCGATGGGGCGCGCGCCCATTGTGAATACATCGCGCAGGATGCCGCCGACGCCAGTTGCTGCGCCCTGATAAGGCTCGATATAGCTGGGGTGGTTGTGGCTCTCCATCTTGAAGATGGCGGCCTGTCCGTCTCCGATATCGACCACGCCGGCATTCTCGCCGGGGCCGCAGATGACCTGCGGGCCTTCCGTCGGCAGTTTCTTCAAGTGGATGCGCGAAGATTTGTAGGAGCAATGCTCCGACCACATCACCGAGAAGATGCCGAGTTCTGTGATATTCGGCTCGCGCCCCAGCGCGTTCAGCACACGGGCATATTCTTCCGGGCTGAGGCCATGTTCGGCGACGATTTCGGGCGTGATGGCGGATTTGGCAGCGGCGGTGTCGGTCATGCCCCGCCCCTTAATCAACTTGTCGCACGGTTGGAACCGCTTTTGCGGATTCGCCTCAAGAAAATAGGCCAATAGCATGCGCTACGGCCTATTCTTAATCGTCATGACTGAAAGGCTCAGGCCTTGCAGCTCTGTGATCCCTTGCCAGGCATCTCGGCTGTGACGGTATCGCCATTGCCGGTGAGTGAATAGCCACCCTCTGCGGCATATGGCTTGCCCGGCTCCGTCATAACCAATTTGGCGGCGATGCCTTCCTTCTCGGTCTTGACCATCGCGGTCTTATCGTCAGACATGAAATCCACGAACAGCAGCGAGCCATCCTTGCAGCGGTAGGTCTTGCTGACCTTCACACTGGGTGGCAGTTCGACCTGAGCGGCATTGGTGAGCTGATCGCCCAGCGGGTCTTGAGGACCACGGTCGATCACCTCAGGCTGGTCGTTATTGCAGGCTGCAAGCGCGACCAGGGCGGAAATGGACGAAAGAAGGACGATCTTTTTCATAGAAAGCTCTCTATAATTTTGCGCGACAGCCTGGGTGCAGGCGCGCGGTGCCTATAGGCACACCGGGCGACCGTCAATGGCTAACGACTCAGCAACGCGTTTTTTTGTTGAAATTTTATCGCGAGCCTCTTTTTCCACGCAATAGAGAGGCTGTCCGCGTCACGCAATGCTTGACCGGGAACGAGTGGAACGCCAAAGCTGCGCCATGGCACAGGACATTCCCACTCCCCTCTCTCCCGTCCCTCCATCGGCCGACGCGCTTTCATTTGAGAATGCGCTGCGCGAGCTGGAATCCATCGTGCAAAAGCTGGAGCGGGGCGATGTCGCGCTCGATGAATCGATCGCACTCTATGCGCGGGGCGAGGCGCTACGCACGCAATGCCAACAGCGGCTCGCAGACGCAGAGGCGCGGATCGAGAAGCTGACGCTGGGCGCGGGCAATGTTCCCGTCGGCACTGAAGCCTTTCGTGCTGACTGAGTGGCCGCCGCGATGATAGCCGGTAATGACACACGCCCCGAGCAACCGGATCTGCTACGAGCAGCCTTTACCGCTATCTCCAAGGATATCGACGCTGCGTTCGATACACTTCTGAGCGTGCCTGACGATCCTCGCCATCGCCTTTACGAAGCGATGCGCCATGCAACCATCGGCGGCGGCAAACGGATGCGCCCATTGCTGGTGAAGGCGGCAGGCAAGCTTTTTTCGCTGGATAACGCCCAGTTGTTGCGTGTCGGCCTCGCGGTCGAATGTATCCATGTTTACAGTCTTGTTCATGATGACCTCCCGGCGATGGACGATGATGACATGCGGCGTGGCAAGCCCACAGTGCACCGCGCCTTTGACGAAGCGACAGCCATCCTCGCGGGCGACAGTCTGCATGACCTTGCCTTTGAGATATTGACCATCGAGGACACGCACGCCGACCCATTCGTGCGCTGCAACCTCGTGCGTGCTCTGGCGCGCGCCAGTGGTACGAACGGCATGGCAGGCGGGCAGATGATGGATATGGCAGCGGAGAGCATGACGTTCGATCTGCATAGCATCACCCGGCTCCAACAGCTCAAGACGGGCGCGCTGATCGGGTTTTGCGTGGAGGCGGCGGCGATCATGGCCCATCTGCCGCCGGAGGCGCGCACTGGTCTGCATGGCTATGCGCGAGATATTGGTCTGGCCTTTCAGATTGCCGATGATCTCCTTGATATCTGTCTTCTATACACATCT
>JAGNYO010000018.1 GCA_017984895.1 Sphingobium sp.
GCTGTCGCCCGCGATCGCGGAGGAGTTGTTTGACACCGGCGTCAACATGGGGCCGGGCGTGGCGGCGGAGTTTCTGCAGCGGGCGCTCAATGCACTGAACGATCAGGGGCGCCTCTATCCTGATATTGCGGTGGACAGGGACATCGGCCCGGCCACGATGCGCTCACTGAAAGCCTTTCTCGACCGGCGCGGGGCAGAGGGCGTCGCGGTGCTGGCAGTGGCGCTCAATTGCCTGCAGGGCGAACGTTATATCGCGCTAGCCGAAAAGCGGCAGGCGAACGAGGCGTTCCTGTTTGGCTGGCTGCGGACGAGGGTGGCATGAGCGACCCGCTGGATGATCAGGTGCGCGCGTTGCTGGAGGGTGAGCAGCGCCTGCGCATCGCGATGCCGGATCACCCCATTCGCCGCAACAGATGGTTTCAAATGTTCGTGCGCCTGCCCCGCCCCGCGCTGGAATGGGTGACGGTGGCGAGCGTTGGCTATGCCGGCATCATCGGCCCGGCGATCCAGCGCCCGCTGGGTGATGGCTATCTGGTGCAGATATTGCTGTTTGCGGGCGGGCTGTTCGGCGTGCGTGCGCTGGAAAAAATCAAAGGAGTAGCGTAAATGACGACGACACCGATTGCAAACGAACGCAACAGCCCGGAGGGGCGACTGATTGTCGGTCTCGATGGCGTGGAGGACACAGAGGGCAGAGTGCCTGCCGGGGTATTTGAATATTTCGCGGCCGGTGGCGCGGCAGACCCGACCGGAGAAGCCGGGCTATTGTTTGGATGCCCCTGCGGATGCGGCGATCTTCGATCTGTGGATTTCGACACTCATGAAGTGCGCTCGCCAAAATGGCATTGGGATGGCAACCGGGATCGCCCGACGCTCACTCCATCGATCCTTATTTACCAGATGGATGAAACCGGCCAGATAATAGGCGAGCATTGGCACGGCTATCTGACCGCTGGCGATTGGAAAAGCTGCTAATGCCCGCCCTGCTCCTGCGCTTCCTGCCGCATATCGGCATCGTCTGCGCCGTGCTGTTTGGCGTGTGGTGGATTTACGATTCGGGGCAGGATGCGGAACGAACAGAAGCCAATGAGCGCAACGCCACGCTGCGCGCAGACATGCAGGCCGATGCCCGCGCATTCGAGCAGCGGCTTGGCGCGCAGCTTTCCATCATCGCCGCCGATGTCGCCACGCAAGGCGAGCAGATCCAGCGCCTGCGCGCCTCCAGCAACACGATCATTCAACGGGAGATTATTCATGACCCGCGCCTTGTCGATCCTGACCTTGGTATTTCTGAGCGCATGTTCGACGCCATCAACACGACCCGAACGGGCGGCGGCTGTGCCAGCGCAACTGGAGGCGGCATTGTCTGCACCGTGCGCCGCCCTGCCCCCGCTGGAGAACCGATCGAGGGCGGAGATAGCGACGAAGGACAATGACCTCGCCGCGCTCTACTGGATATGTGCCCAGCGCCACGCGGGCGCGGTGAACGCCTATCAGGCCGCGCGCGATGCGGCGATGCGGTGGAATGAGGGGAAAGACTGAAGGCGCTCAGCCTTCACCTTTCGTTCGGCCAAGCTGCACAAAATCACCGTGATAGCCCTGCGCCGGTTCTGCCATTTCCTCGGCAAACTCGATGACGCGCTGGGCGAATTTCACCAGATCGTCGGCAGTCATCATGATGCTTTCGGGCTCGTCTTCTTCCTTGCTGTCCCAAGGAATAGAGACATGATCGCACCACCAATCGGATGCGGCACTGCTGGCAAAACGGGCAAGTGATTGTGTCTCATCGATCATCGCAATTCTCCTCATTTTCTGGTTAGCACACATTCCCGCCGCAGCAATCCGCCGTCATCCCACTTTGCCACATGGACCGCGTGGCCCGCGCGGAGCTGGGCGCAGGAGAGGTTGACGCCATCGGCATAGACCAGCGCCAGCGTGCGCCCGTAATGATCGGTGCCGAGGCGGCGCAGGGTGATGGCCCGGCCCCGCATCAGCCGGGCCAGCGCGGCCTTGCTGGCGTGGGGATCGCCCGGCGCGCAGGCGCGGCGGCGCGCGCAGTGGCCGGGCAGCTCCGGCGCGTCGATGCCCGAAAGGCGGATGCGTTCCGCTCCACAACGCAAGGTGTCGCCATCGACCGCGCGACAGCTTGCCCCAGACAACGCACTGGCGGCGAGGATGCTGGCGAGGATCATGGGCGCTGCCCTAGACCAGATTGCAGGATCTCCATCAGCCTTTTTTCCACCGCCGCCCGCTGAAGCGGGTGCAGATCTTCGGCAATCAGCAACATCTCAACCGTCCCGTCGCCGCGGTCGACACAATCGGCGCAAACGGCACCCGGAATTTCCACCGATTCCGCCACCAGATGGTGGGGCAGGCGCGCGATGATCGCCGCGCCGTTGAACGTGGCACTCCTCCAGCGCTTCCAGCTTTCGATCACTGGGCCTCGCTCATCCTGCGTCATGACAATCTCCCCTCTCCGCCCCACTGGCGGGCTATGGCTGTGTGGTGGTGCGCGGTCATAAAAGCGTCCCCTGCTCCGGCTCCTGCGCGCAGCAGAGCATCGAGAGAAAGGAAGGCATGAGCAGCCACCAGCGGGTCCACGCCATTTCCTGTCGCTCGAAGCCGCTCAACCCTCTGGGCCAGCGCATCAATGCCTCTACGAAGATGGGATTGAGCTTCCTCTTCACTGAGGGCTGGTTGAAGTTCGGGGAATCGGTCGAGGACATCGATCCACCGGCTATCGCTTGGTCCGGGGATGATGGCGGGTGGAAGAACTGCTCCGCCTGATAGGAGAGAATGTCCGCCCTTGACTTGCCATCCTGGCGAAAGATGCTGCCCTCGCTGCTGCCCTTGTGGTTCTGGGCCGCTGGCGCTGCCCATTGTTTCGATGCTTCCACTGCCTGCCCGGTCAACAGCAGTTCGTTCGATCTGTCCCCACCCCGCGTCAGGCGTGTGCCGTCCGTCACAGCTACCGATGGCGCTTCCCATTTCGCGGCCTTGTCGTTGAGGTTCCGCATCCCGTGGCCCTCCGCCCGCTTCGCCGCGATGTAATCGTCCGTGTGCGCCGGGAAGTGATCCCTTGCTTGCGGCCCGGCCCAATGATCCGCCTGATCCTCCAGATTGATCGAATGCCCGCCCGCCCGCCGCTTCTCCGGCGTCTGGCTCCCGCCCCGCTTCGATATGTCCGATGGGCCGCTCCACGTCTCTGCCGCCCCTTCCAGCGTCGGATAGATATTCCCGTTCCGGTCCCGCTCCCAGCCACCCCGGCTCGTCTTCGCGGACGGCCATGATGAACAGTCGCTTGCGTCGCATGGCATTGCCGGTTTCGGCCGAGCTGAATATTCCTGCCGCAACGCGGTAGCCCAGCCTTTCCAGTGGCGGGACGATGGCGCCGAGCTGTCCGTCCGCGTTCCCCGGCACGTTCTCGCGGAAGATAAGAGCAGGCCGGCACTCTTTGGCGATGCGGATGACCTCGGGGGCGAGAAATCGCTCTCCCTCGGCTCCGGCGCGCTTTCCGGCGACGCTGTTGTCCTGGCAGGGATCGCCGGAAGCGATGATATGAACGCGGCCACGCCACGGTCGAGCGTCGAATGTGGTAAGGTCAGACCAGACAGGAGCCGGATGAAACCACCCTGCTTCCATCGACGCAACCAGGCTCGCGGCGGCTGCGGATTCCCTCTCCACGTGGCATATCGTGCGAGCGTGCGGCAGCGCCAGACGGATGCCAAGCTCAAGTCCGCCGACACCGGAACAGAGGGACAATATGCTGGTGGGACGTAAAGCCATGTCATTCACAGGGCCGCCCTGGTGGTGATATCGCGCAGACAGGGGTCAGAGGTTCGCCTTGAACCTCGCGCCGTGAACAATGTAGCAACATGTGCGCAAGTCGATGCTTTTGTGCGCTGGTGTGTGCCGGATTTCCGCCATGTGCGCGTGGGAGCGGTGCCTTGACATCGCAGGGGTCGCAAGTTCAATCCTTGCCACGCCCACCATTCCTTTCTCCTACTCTGAAGTATAGTTCGTGCGCCTGTAGGATGTCGCGCTTAGGCCAGTATTACGCGTGATTATGCGGTAAGCGCGCGGTATAACTCTGAAACCTTCGCGCCACGAAAAAGGGCGGCTCCTTGCCGGAACCGCCCTTTGTCTTGTTTGCCTCTCGGCCAGACTATCAGTGCTTCGTTTCGGCCCAGATATTCCGGTAAGACATGTAGGCCAGCGCGGTGGCGACCAGCAGGAAGAGCAGCACCGCGATGCCCGCGCTCTTGCGGCTCTCCATTTTGGGTTCCGCCGTCCAGGTGAGGAACGCGGCAACATCCTGCGCCATCTGATCCACGCTCGGCTTGGGCTGACCCTCGCCATAAGTTACCTGACCCTCGGCGCTCAGCGGCGGCGCCATCGCGAGGTTGAGGTTAGCGAAATAGGGGTTGTAGTGAAGCCCGTCAGGCGTTTTGGAATCGGGGAATTTCTTCACCAGCTCCTCAGGCTGCGGCTGATACCCCGTGAGCAGGGAATAGACATAGTTGCTGCCGTCATGCCGCGCCTTGGTCATTAGCGAAAGATCGGGCGGAATGGCGTTGTTGTTGGCCGCGGCCGCCGCCACATTGTTAGCGAAAGGCTTGGGCAACTTGTCAGACGGCACTGGCGCACGCCCGGCCATCTCGCCCGTCTTGGGGTCGATATCCGGCGTCTTGACCTTCCAGTTCTTGGCAATGGCCTTGATCTCTGCCTCGTTATAGCCGAGCGCCTCAAGGTCACGGAACGACACGAACTTCAGGCTGTGGCAGGCCGAGCAGACCTCGCTGAACACCTGAAAGCCGCGCTGAAGCTGGGCCTTGTCATAATGACCCAGCGGGCCATTGAAACTGAACGCCACTTGCTTCGGGTGTTCGTGAAATTCTTGCTCCGCCGTCGGGGCGGGCGGCTCGCTCACATAAGCGGCCGCGCCCATCAGGAAGGTAACGAGCAGCCAGCCGGAAAAGAACAGGCCGACGAGAAATGCACCAATGCGAACCATATTCTTAAGCCCCCTTTAAGCCGCACCGGCCGGTTGAGTATCACTACCCATACCGGGAAGCGCCTCACGCTCGCCTTCATAGGCACCCTTGTGCAACACGGATTCGGTGATCGAACCGGGCAGCGGCAAAGGCTTCTCAAATGCGGAGATTAGCGGCAGGATGATGAGGAAATGCGCGAAATAATAAGCCGAGGCGAGCTGCGAGATCATCACGAACGGCTCCTCCGCCGGAGCACCGCCGCAATAGCCGAGCACCACCACATCCGCGATCAGAATCCAGAAGAACTTCCTGAACATCGGGCGATAATTGCCCGAGCGCACCGGCGAGGTGTCCAGCCAGGGCAGGAAGAACAGCAGCAGGATCGACGCGAACATCGCCAGCACACCAAGCAGCTTCGCCGGGACGAAGAAGAAGTCGAATGTGAACGCACGCAGGATCGCGTAAAACGGCCAGAAATACCATTCAGGGACGATGTGCGCCGGGGTCGAGAGCGGGTTGGCCTCGATATAATTGTCCGGGTGCCCCAGGAAGTTAGGACCGAAATAGATGGCGATCGCCAGTAGGATGAAGAAGATGCCAGCCCCGAAGCCGTCCTTCGCGGTGTAGTAAGGATGGAACGGCACGGTATCCTGCGGTCCCTTCACCTCGACGCCAGTGGGGTTCGAGGAACCGGGAATATGCAGCGCCCAGATATGCAGGATGATGACACCCGCAATCACGAACGGCAGCAGATAGTGCAGCGAGAAAAAGCGGTTGAGCGCGGCATTGCCGGGCGCGAAACCGCCCAGCAGCCAGGTCTGGATCGGCTCGCCCACCACGGGGATCGCGCCGAACAGGCCGGTAATCACCTTCGCGCCCCAGTAGGACATCTGGCCCCAGGGCAGCACATAGCCCATGAACGCGGTCGCCATCATCAACAGGAAGATGACGAGGCCAAGCAGCCACACCATCTCGCGCGGCGCCTTGTAGGAACTGTAATAGAGGCCCCGGAAGATGTGGAGATACACGACGATGAAGAAAAAACTTGCGCCATTGGCGTGGGCATAGCGCATCAGCCAGCCGCCGTTCACGTCGCGCATCACATGCTCGACCGAGCTGAACGCCACCAGCTCGTTGGCACCATAATGCATTGCCATGATGATGCCGGTGACAAGCTGGATCATCAGCGCGAGGCCCGAAAGCACACCGAAATTCCAGAAGAAGTTGAGGTTGCGCGGCACAGGATAGCCCGCGCCCACCGCATTATAGACGAACCGCGGCAGAGGCAGTCGTGCGTCGATCCACTGCATCAGTGGAGCCTTGGGGGTATATTCATTTGCCCAGGGAAAACTCATGGATCTGTTCCTCAGCCTACGAGAATGGCAGTGTCAGAAGTGAACGTATAAGGCGGCACTTCGAGATTCTTGGGAGCCGGCCCCTTGCGGATACGCGCGGCGGTATCATAGCTGGAACCATGGCAGGGGCAGAAGTAGCCGCCGAATTCGCCGCGATTCTCGCCCTCGCCCGCGCCTAGCGGCACGCAGCCCAAATGGGTGCACACACCCATGGTGATCAGCCACTGTGTCTTGCCATCAACCGTGCGCTCGGCCAGCGTCTGCGGATCACGCAAGGTGGAGACATCCACCGCGTCTGCCTTGGCAATTTCTTCGGGCGTCAGATGCCGGACGAACAACGGCTGGCTGCGGAACGTGGTCTTGATCGACTGTCCCGGCTCAATGCCCGCAAGATCAACCTCGCTCGATGCCATCGCCAGCACATCGGCGCTGGGGTTCATCTGGTTGATCAGCGGCAACACCGCCACCACGCCGCCCACGCCAGCAAAGCTGACGGCGGCAATATTGATGAAATCACGCCGACGAACGCCGCCGCCTGCTGCCGAAACCCCTTCGTCTGCGGTATTTTCTAGCGTCGCCATGCACTCAACCCTTGTCGTTCAACCCCGATTCACGAAAACCGTGAAGCCTGTAATGCGCGCTGCATTGCCCGGTCGCCCCGGCTTTTTCAAGAGGTTTGACGCGCGCACCGACCGGTTTGTCGCGCAAGCCCCCTTGACGCATCCGCGCGCCTGATAGCGCCCAACACAGGCATTTGCCAACTGCATTTTGAAGGAACGATGACAAAGGGAGGCTACACGCCTATTCGGGCGCAATGAGGATAGCCCTGTATCAGCCAGACATCGCCGGAAATGTGGGCACGATCATGCGCCTCGCGGCCTGCTTTTCCATCCCGCTGGACATTATCATGCCCTGTGGTTTTCCCGCGTCAGACAAGCAGTTGAAGCGCGCAGCGATGGATTATGGCGACCAGGCGGACATCAGGCGCCACACCGGTGCGGAGGCGTTTTTCGCGGCACAGGCCGCAGCGGGGTCGCGCGTCATGCTACTGACCTCGAAAGGTGATCGTCTGCTCCATGAAGCACATTTTGAACCGGGCGACACGCTACTTCTGGGCAGCGAGAGCGCAGGCGTGCCAGAGGATGTTCATGCGCGGGCGCATGAACGGCTGCGGATTCCCATGACCGCAGGATTTAGATCCTTGAATATTGCCGTGGCTGCGGGCATCGCACTGCATGAAGCCATGCGCCAGACAGGAACCCTGCCCGAATGACCCCGCTTGATTCTCAGCAACAGGCCGCGAGAGATTGGTTCGAGTCCCTGCGCAATCGCATCTGTGCCGAGTTCGAGTCGATCGAACGCGAGGCAGGCAGCGATGCGCGCTTTGTCTATACACCCTGGGACCGCGAGGCAGATAGCGTTGCTCCCGGCGAAGGCGGCGGCGGGGTGCGCGGCGTGATGAAGGGCAAGGTGTTCGAGAAAGTCGGGGTGAATGTCTCGACCGTAGGCGGTGCTTTTGCGCCAGAATTTGCGCGCAGCATCAATGGCGCGACCGAAGATCACCCGGATTTCTTCGCGACCGGCATCAGCCTTGTCGCCCATATGGCCAACCCGCATGTGCCGGCAGTCCATATGAATACGCGCTTCCTTGTGACCACGAAACGCTGGTTCGGTGGCGGGGCGGATCTTAACCCGCCGATCCCCTATGATCAGGACACGTCGGATTTCCATGCCGAGCTGCGCGCTGCCTGCGATGCTCACAACCCGGCCTACTATGACCGCTTCAAACAGTGGGCTGACGACTATTTCTATATTCCCCACCGTAAGGTGCATCGCGGCGTCGGTGGTATATTCTATGACCATCTTGAATGTGCGGATGATGCGAACTTCGAGGATAACTTTGGCTTCACGCGCGCTGTGGGCGAAGCGTTTCTCGCCGCTTTTCCTCCGATCGTGCGGCGGCGGATGGGCCATGACTTTACGCCAGCGGACAGTGCGCGCATGCTCGAATGGCGCGGTCGCTACGCCGAGTTCAACCTCGTTTATGATCGCGGCACCCTGTTCGGCCTCAAGACCGGGGGTAATATCGACGCGATTCTGATGAGCCTGCCACCCATGGCGCGCTGGAGCTGAACGCGCGATGGCGCTGATTCCGCTCAAAACCGGCGAGGTGGCAGCCATCGTCACCCGCTTTGAGATGACCCAGCGCCCCAAACCCGCGCCCCTGCTGAGCAGCCCGTTGCGCCTCGCGCGATGGAAAGAGCCGGAGCCGGACAAATACCGCATCCTGTTCCGCCGGGTGGGAGAACATTGGCTCTGGTATTCTCGCCTGGTGATGAGCGACCATGCGCTGCGAGCGACGATTCGAAATCCTCTGGTCGAGGTGCATGCTGTGCTAGATCCCAAGGGGATAGAAGTTGGCTTGCTAGAGCTGGATTTCCGGCACCATGGGCTATGCATCATCGCCTTTCTCGGGCTGGTGCCGCAGCTCACCGGGCAGGGACTAGGCCCGTGGCTGCTCTCTCAGGCGCTGTCGCTGGCCTGGCGCAAGGGTGTGACAAAAATTTCCGTGCAGACCTATTCGCTCGACGATCCACGCGCGATATCGCTCTATATCAAGGCGGGCTTTGCCGCCATTCACCGCAGCATCGATATTTTTCCGGACCCCCGGCTCAGCGGGCTACTGCCCATGAGCGCGGCCCACCATGTGCCGGTTGTGGGATAGTCACTGCACCAGTCATCACGCTACGATCTGGCGGTAAAGTCGGCTTGTCAGCACAATCATGAACATCTGGCCCAGCGCCAGCGTGACCGCGGTGGCGAGATCTCTCATTTCGGCGCCGACTTCAGGGCCGCCAAATGCCAGCCCGAGCAGGCCGAACACTATGCCCGCAACAATCTGCGCCAACATGATAGGAATGGTAAGCACCACGATCATCATCAGGATGCGCCATGCGTTCTTGCCTCCCGTCATGGTCCATGTCCGCCGGATCGCGGCCACCGGGCCATCCTGCTGCTCGACAATCGCGGCATTGAGGAACAGGAAGCGCACCGAGAAAAACAGGCTCGCCACCAGCATATAAATTCTGCCCGCCACCGGCGCGGTCATATTGAGGATCATCAGCGGCACGGCCAGCGCCACACCAATCAGAAAGGCGGCGGCAAAGGCATGAGGCACCCGACGAAAACCCAGCGTCAGCGCCTCGCGCAGGCTGATCCCGCCCGTCAAGGCAAGCGCATAGCAGCTCAGTGCGCCGCCGAGGATCACCAGCGCGGAGGCCGCAATGAGAGCGGTTGCTCCACCCGAAAGCGTGACGTTGGGCGGCGGCGCGCCGGGCGTCATCTCGCGCACCTGATCGGGCAGAACATGTAGAATCAGCGCGAGCGGGATCGCTATGAACAGCAGCACGAGCGGAAACACCAGCCCGCCCTCACGCTTCAGAAACGCCAGACTGTCTTCCCATGCCGCACTCAAGGAAACCGGCTTCATGACAGGACCAAACTCCATTGCGGCTTATCGCCCGTGTGCATATCATCTCCTCTTGATGGCTGCGGCATTTCAAGTCAAGGAAAGCCATGACCACGCGCACACCGACAGACAGCGGCCAGACAATTGAATGGCGCGTGGAGCCTTCTCCACTTGGCTATCCCGATGCTCTGGCGGATATGGAAGCGCGCGCCGCCGCCATTGCTGCGGGTGAGGCAAGCGAGCGCATCTGGCTGATCGAGCATCCGCCGCTCTATACTGCTGGCACCAGCGCGGACCGTGCGGAACTGCTCGACCCGCGTTTCCCGGTCTATGATGCCGGTCGCGGTGGGCGCTACACCTATCACGGGCCGGGTCAGCGTGTCGGCTATCTCAGCATCAATCTCGGCCAGCGTGGCAAGGACATCCGTAATTTCGTGCATAATCTCGAGGGCTGGGTCATCGCCGCACTTGCCGATTTCGGCGTGAGTGCGCGCAGAGCTGATGGGCGCATCGGCATCTGGACCAACGACCGCGACGGGCGCGAGGCGAAGATTGGCGCCATCGGCGTGCGGGTGCGCCGCTGGGTGACGCTGCACGGCTTTTCGGTGAACATCGACCCGGATCTGGAGCATTTCAGCGGTATCATTCCCTGCGGCATTGCCGAGTTTCCCGTCACCAGCCTGGCGGCGTTGGGCATCAAGGCCGGTATGGCGGATTTCGACGCCGCTCTGGAGTCTCATTTCCCTGCCTTCATCGCATCGTTGCGAACATGCCGGACGGACTCATCCTGTTCCGCTTGAGCAACCGCCCGCGCAAGGCTAGGGAAGTAAAGGAATGACCTTGCAGGAGACGACGATGCCCCGCCCCAAAGCCCCCATGCGTCTCGCGCCGCTTGCCGCCATAAGCGCGGCCAGCCTGTTGCTGGCGGCATGCGGTGGCAAGAGCGAGAGCAACACCACCCAGGCGCACTTGTCGGACCTGGAGAAAGCGGACGGCACCATCTCCGATGCGATGACGGATCTGGACGGTGTGCAAACCGAAACGCCGATCGCGCCGCTGGACAACAGCGCTGCGCGCGCCTCCGCTCCGGCGGGCAATGCCGGCGAAGGCGCAGCAGACAATGCCGCAGCGCCCGCGCAGGAAGAGGTCGTCGCCGATCAGTGAGCCTGAGGGCGCTATTTCAGCCCGAGCAGCTTGTGGTTTTGCAGGCTGAGCCGCCACCGTGGCCGCGCCATCACAAAGTCCAGGCAGGTGCGCACATTCGCCTCTTGCCGGCTATCATCGAGCGGCTGGAGCAGGAAGTGGGCAAAGGCCCAGCCCTCCATATCCTCTATGCCCTGCCCCGGCAGGAACATTGCGGCTTGCGGCCAGACCAGCTTTAGCTCGTCACCGGATGTCTGCGCCATGGCGCTGCCTGCCTTGGGGCTGACACACACCCAATCGATGCCGGGATGCACCGGCAAGGTGCCATTCGTCTCGATCGCGATTTCAAAGCCTGCCGCGTGTAATGCGTCAACTAGCGCATCGTCCACCTGGAGCATCGGCTCTCCGCCGGTCAGGACGATATAGCGATGGGCGCCCCCCTCGCCCCACAGCTTGGCCGCCGCCAAGGCCATAGCAGAGGCATCGGCGAGTTTGCCACCGCCAGGGCCATTTGTGCCAACGAAATCCGTATCGCAGAAGCGGCAGATTGCCTCCCCGCGATCCTGCTCGCGCCCGGACCACAGGTTGCACCCCGCAAAGCGCAGAAATACCGCCCGCCGCCCGGCGCGCATGCCCTCGCCCTGAAGGGTAAGGAACATTTCCTTGACAGCATAGCTCATGCGTAGATCGTCGGATCGGGCAAGCCCGCTTCGGCAAAGCCACGCGCGCGCAACCGGCAACTGTCGCACAGTCCGCAGTGCTTGCCCGAAGGTGTAGGGTCATAGCAGGACCAGCTCATCCCCGCATCCAGCCCTAGACGCATCGCTTCTCCTGCTATATCCGCCTTGCTCATGAACTGGAGCGGCGTGTTGATCCGCACCGGCGCGCCTTCCACCCCTCCCTTGGTGGCGAGCGCCGCCATGGCCTGAAATGCGGCAATGAACTCCGCCCGGCAATCCGGATAGCCCGAATAATCGAGTGCATTGACGCCGATATAGATGTCCCGTGCGCCAACGACCTCTGCGAAACCCAGCGTAAGCGAAAGGAAGATGGTGTTGCGCGCCGGAACATACGTGACCGGGATGCCGCCCTCTCCGCCTGCCCCGGCGCCGTCCTTGGGCACGGAAATCTCAGGCGATGTGAGCGCCGATCCGCCAAAGGCCGTCAGATCGAGGGGCAGCACGACATGCCACGCCACCCCTAGATGCTGCGCTATCTTCCGCGCACTTTCCAGCTCGATCCTGTGCCGCTGGTTGTAGTCGATGGTCAGCGCATAGAGTGTCAGCCCGGCCTCCCGCGCGAGCGCGGCGGCGACAAAGCTGTCCAGCCCGCCGGAGAGCAGCACCACGGCCTTGGGGGTTTCGCTATCGGTCATGGGGGCGCGCTATAGCTTCATGGTCGCGCGGCGCAAGCCCGCGCGCAGGGCTATCAGTGGCATGCGCCGGTGCGCCGGGCCTCGATCGCCTCTACAAACGGCGCACCATTCGCCACACCCTGCACATTGATCTGCACCAGCCTCGGCGTTTCCACGCGCAGGTCTGTGCGACCACCGCCCCTGCCCTCGCATTGATAGGTAACTACAGCCCGTTGCGGGGTATCCGCCACGATAAAGCGGCTGCAACCGCCCTCCCCGTGCTTCACCTGCAACAATTGGGAGGGATTGACCACGCATATGCGGCGGGGCGCCGCCGAAGTTGTTCCCGCGCCGCGCTGACGCAATTCCCACTGCCCCTTTTCGAGCTGGCGCAAGGCCGACATGGTGCCCGCAGGCGATAGGGCAAAGGCTGCCCCCCCGCTCATGAGCAGGGCGCCACACACCGCCAGACGCATAATTTTGCCTGCCATCCGAAACATAGCCCTGCCACCTCACGCCACCCTTAGATAATCGACAATTAAGGCAAAAAGAGGGAAATTCCGTCAACAGAAACGGTTAAATATTCAGTTGTTGAGGCTGGCCAGAGAAATGGGGAATATCTTCGAGCAGAAGGCGCAATCTACATTGATATTGCCTGCACTATCCGCCATTTCCTTGCGTTCACCAGCAGGAAACTTACCGATCACGCTGCGAATATGTGCCTCGTCGCACCGGCATCCGCGAGAAAGAGTGTCCACATCCAGCACGCGGACCTCCGGCTCCTCATGGAACAGCCGCCACACTATATCGTCCAGCGCCAGCGCGTCGTCTGTCAGTTCTTCCGCCTTGATGGTTTGAACCAGCGCCTGCACATGCTCCCACTCCGGATGGTCATGACGCACATGCAGCCGCTCGCGGCCGACTTCGCCTTCGGCAAGGTGCTGCACCAGCAAACCTCCTGCCACGCATCCTGCGCCCGGCGCATGGCGCACGTCGATCTGCACGAAGCTCGGTATTTGTTCGGACTGGAAGAAATAATGCTCCGCCGCCTTGCCGAGACTTGCGCCCTCCAGCGGCACAATGCCCTGATAGCGCTGCGCCTCCATGCCCTCGCTGGCTGCCTGATCGACCGTAATTGCCAGATAGCCCTTGCCGAACAGACCAAAGAGGGTGGGGTCGGTTCCCTGGACCACCAGCTTCTCCGGGTCGAACTGTGCATAGCCGCGCAGCGCGCCGCCGCCGCCGGGCAATGCCATATAGTCTGCCACCAGCAGGCTGACGGCGCCCGACTCGGTCTGCGCCTGAAGGGTCAATTGCCCGGCGTCGTTCTTCAGGGTGCTGCCCAGCAGCGCGGCGAGCACCAGCGCTTCGGCGAGCAGCCGCTCAATTACCGGCGGATAGGCATGGGCAGAGAGAATCTCGTCCAGCACCCCGCCCAGCCGCACGACCCGCCCGCGCGCATGACGGGAGGGGATGATGAAGCCCAGCGCGCGGTCCGTTCCCGCTGCCTCGCTCATAAGCGCATGCTCACAAGCGGCCCATTGCCCATAGCAGCACCGATTTCTGCGCATGAAGGCGATTTTCCGCCTCATCCCAAATCACGGACTGCGGCCCGTCGATCACCGCATCCACTACTTCCTCACCCCGGTGGGCGGGCAGACAGTGGAGGAACTTCGCATCGGGCTGTGCCAGCGCCATCAGCGCCTCCGTCACCTGATAAGGCATCATTGCAGCGAGCTTTTCCTCGGCATGCGCCTGCCCCATGGAAACCCACGTATCGGTAACGACCACATCCGCACCGCGCACAACTTGGCGCGCATCGCGGGAGAGGGTGATCTGTGCGCCCAGCGCCTGCGCCTGTTCGGCAAAGCGCGGATCGGGGTCATAGCCCTCGGGCACGCCAATCCGCACATCGAACTTTAGCAGGCCCGCCGCCTCAATGATCGAATGCAGCACATTGTTGCCATCGCCCAGCCACGCCCACTGGCTGCCAGGCAGCGCAAGGCCATGTTCGATCACCGTCAGCAGGTCGGCCATGATCTGGCATGGGTGAGAGAGGTCGGTGAGGCCGTTGATGACCGGCACAGTCGCGTGCGCCGCCATTTCCTCGATCTTGGCATGGTCATCGGTGCGGATCATGATCGCATCGCACATCCGCGAGAGGACGCGCGCCGTATCTGCCACCGTTTCTCCCCGCCCTAATTGCGAGGTGCCCCCATCGAGGATCAGGCTGGTGCCCCCCAGTTGCCGCATCGCCATGTCGAACGACACGCGGGTGCGGGTCGAGTTCTTTTCGAAGATCATGGCGAGCACATGCCCGGCCAGCGGCGCATCAGCATCGATGGCTCCCTTGGGCAGTCCTGCCCGAGCGGCCTTGCGGTCGATCGCGTCATTGAGCATTGCAGCAATGGCATCGCCGCCGGCATCAGCGAGATTGAGGAAATGTCTGCTCATGACGCTATCCTCAAGCACCGCCGAGCGGGGCATAATCCCGCGCAGCCGCCGAAAGTTTCTCAATGCACTCTGCAATATGGCTTTCGTCGATCACGAGCGGCGGCAGAACCCGCACCACATTGTCCCCCGCGGCGACAGTGAGCAGGCCGTGATTATCACGCAGATGGGCAACGAACTCGCGCGGTTCGACCTTGAGACGCAGACCGAGCATCAGACCCATGCCACGTACGCTCTCGAACAGGTCGTCATGGTTGGGAATAAGTTGCTCCAGCGCGCCACGCAGCCGCTCGCCCATCGCCTGCACATGGGCGAGGAATTCCGGCTGGTTGATGATATCCCACACGACGCTGCCCACCGTAACGGCCAGCGGATTGCCGCCATACGTGGAGCCATGCGTGCCAGCCGTCATGCCCTTGGCGGCTTCCTCGGTGGCGAGACAGGCGCCCAGCGGAAAACCGGCGCCGATGCCCTTGGCGACGGTCATGATATCCGGCGTCACCCCAAAATACTCATGCGCGAAAAGTTTGCCCGTGCGCCCGACGCCGCACTGGATCTCATCCAGAATCAGCAGCATGCCATGCGCATCGCACAACGTGCGCAGACCTTGCAGGAATTCCGCCGTCGCGGGCAAAATGCCGCCCTCGCCCTGCACCGTCTCCAGCAGAAAAGCGGCGGCGCTATCGTCTATCGCAGCGGTGGCGGCTTCCAGATCATTGAAAGGCAGCACCGTGAAGCCGGGCAGCAGCGGCTCGAACCCGTCACGCATCTTGGGCTGGTTGGTCGCCGAGATCGTGCCCAGTGTCCGCCCATGGAACGCATTGGAAAAGCTGATGATCCTGTGCCGTTCCGGCTCGCCATTGGCGTAGTGATAGCGACGCGCGGTCTTGATCGCACATTCTACCGCTTCCGCGCCGGAGTTGGTGAAGAACACCGTGTCGGCGAAGGTCGAGTCGACGATTTCCTGCGCGAATTTCTCACCCTGCGGGCTGCCATACAGGTTCGAGACATGCATCAGGGTCGCCGCCTGCTCCGTGATCACCTTGACCACCCGAGGATCGCCATGCCCAAGCGCGTTGACCGCAATGCCGCTCGCGAAATCGAGATAGCGCTCGCCCCGCTCGCCGATCAGATAACAGCCCTCTCCTCGCACCGGACGCACGCCGCACCGGGGGTAAACAGGCATGAGCGGCGATATCGACATGGGCTTCCCTTTTCTGCGCGGACCAAAGGCCGGTTGACGTTGCGACTATGCGACGACGCATGGTCAAACGCAAAAAGGCGACCCCCGCCGGGCCGCCCTTGATTGCGAGATGCGCCTATATCGTGACGCACCCGATGCCGTCAACCTTTAGCGCTTGATGCCTCCGGGCTTACCCGAAAGACCCTTGGCGCCCAGCAATTAGCCGATCTTGTTCCAGGCATCGGCAATTTCGGAGATGATCGCGTGCGCCTTGCGCGCATCGGCTGCGTTACCGCTCTGGTGTGCGGCGATCATCAGGCGCCGCGTTTCCCGATAGATCTGCGCAAGGCCGACCGCGATGTCGCCGCCATTGTCGAGGTCAAGGCTGGAATCGAGCGCGTGGATGATCGAAAGCGAGCGGATATATTTGTCATTGGCTTTGGGTCGATCGCCCCGCTCCATCGCCAGCGCGGCGGCATCTATCGCCAGCAGAAGTTCCTCGAACAAAATCCTGACGAGGCCATGGGGCGTCGCGCTTTCGATGCGGCTGCCCGCGTGCACGGCGGCATAACGACGGCTTGCTGATCCTGCAAATCCGGGAGAATAATACATCTAGTCAGGTCCTGTTGTTTTTATGGGGTTTCGATTAGTTGTTGCCGGTGTTGTTCCACGCGTCGATCTGGTTGGTGAGGTAGGTCTGCGTGGCCTTGAGCGCCGACAATCTGGTCGCCATTGCGGTATAGATCGTGCTGAGCTGATCTTCATAATCGGTCATATCTTCGTTCAGCTTTTCCATTTGCTTGGTATAATCGGCGGCGAGCTTGTCATATTTCGACTTGGACGCCGCGAGCGCGCCGCCCGCCGTATCGACCGCCGTCTTGAGATCGGCCACCACCTTGGCGAGGCCAGGGTTGGACGCGGTGCTGACCGTCGGGTTGATCATCTGGGCGACCCCGGCGGCATCAGCGACGATGGCGGCATCAAGGCGCGTGGCGTCAAGGCTCAGCGTGCCATCCTGATTGGTCTTGATTCCCAGGTCGCTGAGATTGCGATAGGTGCCGGTGGCGGCGAGGCTGGTCGTCGTCAGCGCCGAAAGCCTGCGCACCATGTCGCGCACGCCACTATCGCCTGCCAGCGCGCCGGCAGACTTCGCGTCGGTGCCCGGCGCGGTCGCGTTGTTGAGCGCGGTGCGCAGCGTATTATAGGCGCTGACGAACTGGTTCAGCAGATCCTTGACGGTCGAGGTCGGCTGGTTGGTGGCGAGTGTCACGAGGGTGCCCGGCGCCGCCTTGTTAAGATCTATGCGCACATAGGGCAGAGCAGTGTCGAGCGTGTTGCTGTTGTTGCGATGTTCGATGCCATCGATCTTGATGATGCTGTCCAGCGCGCTTTGCGGTTTGGTCATGCCGCCGGTGGTGCCATCAAAGGTGAAGCGCGTCAGGTTGATATCCGCCGTGTCCGTCACGCCCTTGGTGAGGGTGAAGCTGTTGGCGGCGCCGCTCGCCCCCTTGAGGACAAGGCGCGCACCGCGATTGTCGGTCACTACGCTGGCTGTAACGCCCGCAGCAGAGGCGTTGATGGCCGTTGCCAGACCATCTAGGCTGTTATTGCTGCTGTCGATCGTAATCGTCTTGGCGCCCGACGCAGTGGTGAGGGTTAGGGTGCCCAGCCCCACCGGGTCTGTTCTGGCGGGGAGAATGACGGACTCGAGCACCTGCGCCGAGGCGAGTTGCTGCACCTCGATCTGCGCTGGTAGCCCCTGAGGCGCGCCGCCGGGCAGCGTGCTCAGGGAGACGATCGTCGGATCATTGGAGACTGGCTGGCCCGCCAAACTCGCGCTCTGCATCGCTTCGTTAAGGGCGGTGGAAAATGTCGCGAGCGAGCTGGAGGCTGAGGCTAGCGCTGAAATGCGCGTGCTGTTGAGGGATTGCTTCTGGGTGATGACCGTTTCACGCGGCGCGCGCGTGGCATTGACAAGCTGTGTAACCAGCGCGCCGGTATCTATGCTCGATGATCCGCCAAGAATAGTGGCGATGCTGGTACCGATGCTGGTCGTCATGGTCATTCCCTCCACTGGGATAGAACGGACGGCGGCGCGGGGAATTTAGGGCAATCGCGGATTTTTGCGATTTTTTCAGGCAGCCTGGACGAGCATCTGGTCGACCGTGCCGATATTGACCTTACCCTGCGCGGCGCGTGTCAGTTCCGCCTGCTGGGCCATTGACTTGGCGACCTCGATAGCATGTTCGACCACTTCGACACTGGCGGGCAGCATCGGGATAATGATGGTCGGCGTGGGCTTGAGCGCTTCGATATGCGCCTGAGCCTGGCCCTGCGCCTGCGCCGGCGGCTCGCTGCTGCCGTTCATATCAGCGAGAATATCGGCGATGCGGGCCTGCACCCGCGCATAATCGAAGGCGCTGGCCATTTGCTCGCGCCGCGCCTGCCCGCCGTTGTCAGGGTTGACGCCCGATCCGTGGGGAGAGTTTGCGGCCGAGGCGCCTGCTTGCACCAGCGGCACCACCGGCGCCGGGCGCACGGCGACGATGCGATCTGGCGCGATGGCATCTATCCGGGACACAAATTCATTCATGGCACCACCAATAAAGGGCGCATGTAAAGGCTCGGTAGACAAATGGGTTTAAGCCGATTTTAACCCTGTTTCTTGCCGTCGGCGTCAAACAGCATGGTTTCCGGCACATCGATAGGCGGCTGCTCGCTGTCTGCGGACAGGCGATGCTCCACGCGATAGAGAAACGCGAGGATGGTCGCCACCGCGATGAACAGCGCCTCGTCCACCAACTGCCCCGCGCGCGAGGTAAAGTAGATGGCGCGGGTCAGCGCGGGATATTGCAGCACCGGCACCTTGCTTGCCTCGGCCAGCTCCTTCATAGCGAAGGCGATGGCATCACACCCGCGCGCCACCACCACCGGCGCGAAGTCCTTGCCCGGCTGATAGCGCAGTGCGACGGCGAAGTGGGTCGGGTTCATCAGCACCACGGTCGCCTCGCTCACCGCCTTGCGCATGCTGCCCGAAAGCACCGCCATCTGCCGCCGGCGGATATGGCCCTTCATCTCGGGCGAGCCTTCGGCTTCCTTGCTTTCATCCCTGAGGTCCTGCTTGCTCATCGCAAGGCGTTTGAACCGCTGGAGGATCTGCCAGGGCACATCTATGCCCGCGATCAGCATCAGCGCGCCCCCCATGACGAGGCAGGCAAGCACGAACAGATCGCCCACTTCAGCCAGCGCGGCCTGCAATCCGCCATTGCCCATGGTGGTCATTTCCGGGAGGCGGCTCCAGATCAGCCACACACCAATGGTGCCCAGCAGAATTGTCTTGGCGACGGATTTGCCCAGCTCGACCAGCCCGTTCATCCCGAACATGCGCTTGAGGCCGGTTGCGGGGTTGAGCTTGGATGGCTTGGGCATGAACGCCTTGGTGCGAAAACCGAGGGAACCGAGCATCGCGGGTGCGGCGATGGCGGCGATCAGTGTCACCAGCATGATCCCGCCGAACGGGATCAACAGGCCAGATACCAGCGCCGTGCCGCGCTCGGCAGGGTCAAAGCCCGTCACATCCTCAGGCCCGAATTGCAGCCCCTGCACCAGCATCTCGCGCATCGCGCGCATCAGCATCGGCCCGGCAAGCGCCAGCCACCCGGCGCCCGCCATCACCACCAGCGCTGTCGCCAGTTCGCGTGACTGGAGGATGTCGCCTTCCTTGGCGGCGTCGGCCAATTTCTTGGCTGTCGGCTTTTCTGTCCGCTCGCCGCCGCCATTGGATTGCTCTGCCATGGTCTAGTTCCCGCCACCCGCGATAGAGAGCGCCCGATCCAGGCCGGCTTGCAGCGAATCGGCAATGCCCTGCCCCATGATCGGTGCGGTGATGGCAAGCAGGATCAACCCGCCGATGATCGCCACCGGCATACCCACCGCAAACAGGTTGAGCGAAGGTGCCGAGCGCGCCAGCATACCCATGATGAGCTGGATCAGCACCAGCGCAAACCCTACCGGCAGCGCGATCGTCAACCCGGCGCCGAACAGCGACCCGCCAAACATCACCAGATCGTAGATCGCGTCGCTGGAGAGCATGCCCCCGCCCGGCGGCATCGCCTGGTAGCTTTTCACTACATAGCTGGCGAGCAGCAGATGCCCATCCATGCCAAGCAGGATGAAGGTGGCGAGGATCGAGAGGAATTGCCCCACCGCCTGGGTCGACTGGCCGGATTGCGGATCGACCATCGCCGCAAAGCCCAGGCCCATCGCGTTCCCGATAGTTTCGCCCGCGACAAAGGCGGCACCATAGCCAATCTGGAGCGCGAAGCCCATCGCCAGGCCCGCCAGCACCTCGCCCATCACCAGCAGCACGCCCGCAAAGCTCGCCACGCCGCCCGCAGGCATCTGAAACACCACGCTGTTCATGGCCGCCATGCCAATAGCGAGCGACAGGATAAGACGCAGTTGCACCGGCACCGCCCGCGCGCCAAAGATCGGCGCGGCAAGAAATGCGGCGCCGGGACGGATCATCGCGACCAGCCATATCCAGAGCTGGTTCTCGACGCCGATAAAGCCTGTGGGAAACATGATCCTTGCCGCCCGCTCAGGTGCCGAGCACTTCGGGGATACGCTCGAACACCTCACGCGTGAAATCCGCGATCAGCAGCAGGATCGACCCGCCGAAGATCGCCAGGGTCGCCGCCACCACGATCAGCTTGGGCACGAAGGTGAGCGTTTGCTCGTTGATCGAGGTGGCTGCCTGCACCATGCCGATCAGCAAACCCGCGACCAATGCGGGAATGAGGATCGGCGCGGTGGCCAGTGCTGTCACCCACAGGGCCTGCTGCGCGATACCGACGAAGAAATCAGAGTTTTCCATATGTCCCTCCCCGCGCCGCGCTACTTCGCGAACGATCCGGCGAGGGAACCCATGGTCAGCGCCCAGCCGTCCACCATCACGAAAAGCAGCAGCTTGAACGGCATCGAGATAATCGTGGGAGAGAGCATCATCATACCGAGCGACATCAGGGTGGAGGCCACCACCAAGTCTATGATGAGAAAGGGCAGGAAGATCATGAACCCGATCTGGAAGGCGGTTTTCAGCTCGCTGGTGACGAAGGCGGGCAGCAGGATCGAGAAGGGAACATCCTCGATGGTCCTGAACTCAGGCGCTTCGGCAAGGCCGGAGAACATCTTGAGGTCGCTTTGCCGCGTCTGCTTCGCCATGAACACATGGAAGACCTTGGCCGAACGACCCACCGCTTCCTCGATCGTGATCTGCCCGGCGCCATAAGGGGTGAAGGCCTGGCTGTTGATCGTGTCGATTGTCGGGCGCATCACGAACATCGAGAGGAACAGCGCCAGCCCGACCAGCACCTGGTTGGGCGGCGTCTGTTGCAGGCCCAGCGCCTGCCGCAGCAGCGACAGCACGATGATGATGCGGGTGAAGCTCGTCATCATCAGGATGAGCGAGGGCAGCACCGTCAACAGGCTCATCAGAATGAGGATCTGGAGACTCAAGGAAAGCGGTGCGCCATTGCCGGATATGTCGCCCAACGCACGGGTCAGTGCGCCGCCATTCGAGGCGGGCGGAGCTGTCGGCAGAGGCAGAGCAGGCGCGCCCTGCGCCACCTGCGCCAGCGCCGGATGAGAAAATACGAAAGCGGCGACCAGGCCGATCACCGCCAGAACAAGAGCCTTAGCGCGCACGCCAGTCACTCCCGCTGGTGCTGGTGGTAGCCACCGGAGCGGGCGATGAAGCGCGCGCGCCATCGGCGATCTTCTCGATCCGTCCGCGCGTGACCGAGATCAGCACGCGCTGCCCGTCAAACTCCACCACGGCGAGCTTGCCGAAGCTGCCCATCGGCAACATCTCCAGTAGCTTGATCGCGCGGTTGCCCTGCGCTCCGATAAGTCCCGGCTGATACTTGCGCCATAGCCACAATGCGCCAAACGCCATGCCGCCGACCAGCGGCAGCAGGATAATCAGCTTCACGAAATACCACAGCATCAGCTACGCCTCTCGACGCCGGCCATCATCGCCTCTGTGTTCGCCACATCGACCACCCGGATGCCATAGCGCCCGTTGACCGTAACCACTTCGCCCCGCGCTATCAGCGCGCCGTTGACCATGATGTCGAGAAGATCGTCCGCCTGACGGTCCAGCTCCACCACACTGCCCTCTGCAAGGTCCAGTATCTCCGACAGGCGCAGGCTGGTCGAGCCGACTTCCACCGTGAGACGCACCGGAATGCTGGATAGCAGATGATATTGCGGGCTGGCATTCATCTTGCCGATCGCGCTCTCCATCCTCGGTGCTTCGCTCATATCGCTCATGTCATTATGGTCCTTAATTCATCTTTTCGATCATGAAGGCGGCACGCCCGCTCTGCTCGCCAAGCGTCCCCTGAGCGACCACGCGGTTGCCCACCAACAGGGGCAGATAGCGTTCGATAGTGACAGGGATCACGTCCCCGTTCTTGAGATTGAGCAGTTCGCTCAGCGTCAGCGTAGGCCGGGCAAGCACGGTCTTGGCGGGCATGCGGATGCTGCCCATCTGCCGCGCGAGCCGGGCTTGCCACAGCGGGTCCTTGAGGTGGATCTCATCGGGCGCATTGGTGGCGAGCAGCGGTTCAAGCTGGCGCAGCGCAATGACCGGAAACATAAGCTCGATCGTCCAGTCCTGGCCCTTGCCCATGGCGAGGGTGAAGGTCTGGCTCAGCAACTGGTCGTTCGCCTCGGCGAATACCAGCGCCTGGGGATCATGCTCCCGCGAGGCGAGCGACATGTCCATCGGCAGCAGATCAGCCCAGGCGGCGATCAGCGCCTTCATCACATCGTCAGACAGTTTGGCGCGCAACCGATCCTCGCTGCGGGTGAATTCGCCCCGCTCAGGGGCAGGACGGGCGCCGGTGCCGCCATAAAAGCGTTCCACCATCGATGTGACCATCCCGGCATCGAGCTTGACGAGGATCGTGCCCTTCAGTGGGTGCAGCTTGTAGGTGGAAAGCGAGCAGAAATTCGGCGCCATCGCCGACCACAGGTCGTAATTGACCATCTCGGCCGGCTGGGTGACGAGATTGGGCTTGGTGCCAATGATCGTTTCCAGCATGGCGCGCAATTGCCGCGCCACACGCTCGCCGATCCGGTCCATGCCAGATAGCGATACGGGCGTCTGCGGTTCAGACGTGCCGAACTTGTATGGCTGTACTTCGTCCATAAAACATTGTGTCCCCTGCCCGCCGCCAGAGGACCCCCGGCTTTGGACGCCCTATTGAATAATGAAATTGGTAAAATAAACGTTATCAACCCCGGAATAGCCCGTCTTTTCGCGCAATATTTTGTTAATAAGGGCTGTCAGACGTTGCTGGAGGGCTTCCTTGCCCTGCGGAGTCGATAATTCCATCCCGCTCTGCTGCGAGAGCAGCATCAGAATCGCGGAGCGCATCGCTAGCTCATGAACCTTGAGCGCATCGGTCACTCGCGCGTCGTAATAGGTCGAGATCGCGATCGCTACCTGCACCAGCGAATCCGTATCCGCGAGGTTGGAAGTATAGGGCGCAGGCATCTGGAAATAGGTCGCCTGATAATCAGATATCTTCTTTGGGCGCGGCAGGTCTACCCCGCCCTTGGGCACCTTGAAATCCGTTTCCACATGCGGAATGGTCGCGCCTTCCTTCTTGCCGCCCTCGCCTCCGCCCTCGCTCGCGCCGCCGCCGGCTTCCGCGACGGCCTTCTCGGCAATGGCCAACGGATCTTCGCCCTTCTTGACGAGCAGCGGACGATTGGGGTCTTGCGCAGGGGCGGCCTCTTCTTCCGCCGCACCAAAGGCGCCCGCGGCATACAGACCACCAGCGACCCCCGCACCGCTCATCAGCAGCACGATCAGGATGATGATGATCATCCCCTTGCCCTTACCGCCCTTAACGGGCGCATCCACGATTTCGTCGCTCATCGGTCTGGTCCTGCCTGTCGTCGTCCCTCACGCATCCTTGTCAGGCGTAGCGCGCGCTGTCGCCATGGCCAGGGCGCGAGGGGCCGTTCGCCTCATCAGCGTCCGCGCCATTGAGAACGGTTGTAGTGAACGGAGCTTTAGGGGTATTTCCGCCCTGGTTCTGCCCCGCGAGCGCCGAAGCATCCTGCCGGCCTGGCTGATGCCCGCCGCGATCTCCCATCTGCGCGCCGTTCTGCGGCGTGGATGACGGGTTGTTCTGCTGAGCCGTGCCGTTCTGCTGCTGTTGCGAGGCGTTGCCGCCCATGTCGCCGCGCTGCGCCTCCTGCATTGGGGCCAGCCGGTCTATGCGTAATTCACCGATCCGCACGGACGCCATGCGCGCATCCTGCACCAATCGGTCTTTATCCTCATTGAGAGCCGCGAAGGCGACCTCGCTATCGACCCGCATCAGCACGTCTGAGCCACCACCCGCCATAGACGGCGCGATATCGACCCGCACTGCGCCTAGCTCCTGTGAGGCGATGCGGAAGCTGCCATGGCCGGGATTAGCGGCAATGCTGGCGATCTGCCGGGCAATGTCGTCAATCCATTGCCCGCTGATACCCATGTCGACGACCTGCTGGCCCAGCGCTCCTCCCAGGCTCGGCCCAGTTGCGGGCGCAAGCGTGGGCAGGGGCGTTACCGAGGAGGGAGCGTTCTGGGCCTGAGGCTGTTGCACTGGCGGGGACTGTGCGTCTGTTCTCAATGCACTGGCAGCCACTTTTTCCGACACCGCGCCAAGCAGCTCCTTCCGGGCCGGGTCATCGCCTTGCGCGCTGCGTTTCTCCCCTTCGATAGGGGCAGAGCCGGTTCTCACCGCTATATTTATTTCCATTTTCTTTTCAGGGCTAAGCGAGACACTCTTTCTATCTATATCAAGCGGTGCGGCGGCGTTTTGCTGCGCCACTGGGCTATCTGCAATGGCCTGATAGACCGGAGAATTCATGCCTTCCGTTTGTGGCTTCGTTGGCGGCTGCTCTTGCTTCGGTAGCCCTGGCAGCGCCACATCGCTCTCGCTCCGCTTGCCGGAGGATAGTGCAGCGGGGGCGACGCCAACATGCTCGTCCGTGCGCCTGTTACTGTCAGGCGATGAAGCCTGATGATCTGTGGGCGGGACAGATTGTGCTGCCTGCGCCTGTGCCTGCAACTGTGCCAGCACGGGTTGCGGAAGCTCTCCCTCGACAACGGGCACAGACAGAGGCACAGGCGTGGTGAGCGCTTCGTCAGTCTGCTCCTCCCCCTCATGCTCAGTCCCTTCGGGTTTTGCTTTAGCGTCAATAGCGCGGCTGGCCTTTTCTGCGGGGTGCCCGCCCAGCGTAACAACGCGCTTGGCTGTAGCTGGTGCAGGCGTTTTCGCTTGGTCTGCGCCGCCCTTCTCTGCCCCGCCCTTGCTTCCCAACGCCATAGCCAGCAGCGCAGCAGCTTCGGCAGGCATGTTCTGAAGGTTTTCACCATCGCCAGCCCGCGATACGGGTGCAGCCATTGGCTCATCCGCGCTCTTGCCAGCTCCTGCGGCCAGGCCAGGCTGGACAATGCCTTGCAACAACGCCGTAAAATCCACGCCGTCCTTGCTGCTTACGGCAGGGGCATCCATCCCCTCGGCCATGAGAAATTCCAGCCCCGTAACAGAGGCGGCACCTGCCGCACCTTGGTCGCCCTTGGCGTGCAGCGTCGATGCCTTGCCCGGCGCGCCATGCGTCGCGTTCGATAGGGTCATACTCATTCCTTTTCCCCTGATTTGGCCTTTTCCCCTGACCTGGCCTTTTCCCCAGATTGGGCCTTTTCCCCAGATTGGGCCATCATGCGCATTCTCAACAATTTATGCGGTGGGACGGCGCTGATGCGCGCCTCGCGTTGCGCCTCTGCCCGCGCCGCCGCCTGATCCTTGAGCCGCTCGGCAATTTCCTTTTCGCGGCTGGCCTCGACCTGTTTTTCCTGCTTGTGGTTGATCACCTTGCGCGCATCATAGAGCGCGCCCTCAAGCTGCCTGCCGGCCCGCTCCAGCCGATCCGCCATTTCACGATAGGCCGCAAAGTTCTTGCCCAAGATATTGGTATCAGACTTGAAAAGTTCGTCGCGCACCTTGGAGAGGCGCTGTGCGTTGTTGGCGATGCTGTTCGCGTCGTCATGGGCGCGCACCGTCTCGGCCACAGCCATGGTATGCTGCACTTCACGCACGCGGACCAGCCGGGCGCGGCGCATGACCAGCTTGCCGCCGCTCACAGGCCGAACTCCGCCTGCAACGCCGCGATACTGCTGTCGATATCAATCTGGCTCTTGGCGCTCTGGCGCAGGAAATCGAGCACTTGCTGGCGGCGTGATACCGCTTCGTCGATCAGCGGATCATTGCCGGGGCGATAGGCGCCCATCAGGATAAGATCGCGGTTTTCCTCGTAGGCCGCCCATAGCGCGCGATACATGGCAGCCGCGCTCAAATGCGCGTCGTCGGTCACGTCCGCCATCACGCGGGAAAGCGATTTGCCGATGTCGATCGCGGGGAAGATGCTCTGCTCCGAGAGATGGCGCGAAAGCACGATATGCCCATCGACAATCGCGCGGGCAGCATCGACGATCGGGTCGTCGGTATCGTCGCCATCGGCCAACACAGTATAAAGCGCGGTGATCGACCCGCCAGAGCGCGTATCCACCCCTGCCCGCTCGGCCAGACGCGGGATGAGCGAGAGCGCGGAAGGCGGATAGCCCTTCATCGCGGGTGGCTCGCCTAGACTGAGGCCTATCTCGCGCTGGGCATGAGCGCAGCGCGTTAGGCTGTCAATCAAGAGCAGCACCTGCTTGCCGCGCGCGCGGAAATATTCGGCGATGGCGGTCGCGCGCGCAGCAGCGCGCAGGCGGAGCACCGGCGGATGATCCGCAGGCACCGCGACGACCACGCTTTTGCGCATCATCCCGCCATTCAGTTTCGTCTCGATGAAATCCGTCACCTCTCGGCCGCGCTCGCCGATCAGGCCGACAACCACGACATCCGCCTCTGCTCCGGCGATCATCTGGCCCATCAGCACTGACTTGCCGACGCCGGACCCGGCGATGATGGCGATGCGCTGGCCCCGCCCGGCGGTGAGCAGCGCGTTCACCGCCCGCACGCCAAGATCGAACCGCTCCGTGACCCGGCCGCGATCCAGCACATTGCCGCGCACGCCACCCAGCGGCCAGTGCCCCTGCGCCAATATCGGCCCTTTGCGGTCGAGCGGCTGGCCCATCGCGTCGATGATCCGTCCGATCAGCCCTTCGCCCACCTGCACCATATTGGCGGCACTATCCGGCTCTACCCGTGCGCCATTTTCCAACGCCGCATCAACATCGAGCGGCACCAGCACCGCCTTGTTGCCCCGAAAGCCCACGACTTCAGCGCGCGCAAAGCCTCCGCCGGCGCCAGAACACGCAATCCGCGCGCCGGTGCCGATCGGGCGGTTGAAGCCCGTCACCTCGAGCATTCCGGCGTCATGGCTGACCAAGCGACCGACATGGCGCGGCGCATCGGGCAGGACAGTATGATCCAGCAGTTTTTCGGCATGGGCCAGCGCAGCGGCGATCATCCCTGGCCCTCCATGTCATCGAGCAGCGCCTTGAGGCGCGAAAGTTGCACATCCGGCCCATGCTCGATCCAGCCATCGCCCGCATCGAGCCGCACACAGCCGCGCGCCACGGACGCATCGGCCTGGATGCGCCAGGCAATGTCGCGCCCGCCGAGCAGGGGCATGTCCTCTGGATTGAGGCACAGCGCGCTGCGTGCCTGATCCTCCTCGATAAAGGCCGCGACCGCCTCCACCCGCTGATGCAGCAGGTCGGCGTTGACCGGCGCCTCACCGACGATCTGGCTTACCAGCCGGATGACGGCAGTAGACAGCATCTCGGACAAGGTGCCGTTGGCAGCGGGCGCAATCTGTTCGAGCGCCTGCGCCAGCCGCAGGCTCGCTTCGGCATCGGCCGCATGATTTTCAGCGGCAATGCGCATCCCGGCGTCAAACCCTTCGGCAAACGCGTCGGCCCGCGCCTGTTCGATCGGATCGACCCGGCCTGTGGATTGCGCCGAGGCGGGGCGCGTGTGGTTCAGCTCCTGGCCATCGGCAAAGCGCGCGCGAAACGGCGTGCCGCTGCCCGCCTTGCCCAGCATGCCGATGGAAACCGGCTGGGCCTCGCCCATTTGCGCGGGTGTGAATGCACTAGACAAAATCGTCGCCTCCCGCGCCCAGCATGATTGTGCCCTGTTCGGCGAGGCGGCGGGCTTCGGCCACCACCTTCTTCTGCGCCTCGACCACATCGGCAAGCCGCATCGGCCCGCGTTCTTCCATTTCGTCGACGATAGACTGCGCAGCGCGCTGAGACATACAGCCCAGCATCTTGGCTTTCAGCATCTCGTTCGCGCCCTTCAGCGCCACCACCAGCAGCTCGGTATCGACCCCGCGCAGCAGCGCGCCCATATTCTTGTCGTCCAGCTCGATCAGGTTGTCGAAGATGAACATCTCCTCCTCGATCGTCTGGCTGATGATCTTGTCGCGCTTGGTCAGCGCCTTCATGATACGCTGTTCCATATCCTTGCGGACATTGTTCATGATCGCGGCCGCCTCGCTGGTGCCGCCGCGCTGGGACGAAGCGCCCTTCTTTTGCACCGGCGTGCCGCTGGACATCATCGCCTCAAGATCATCGAGCGCCTCGGCACTGACAGGACCGAGCGTCGCCACACGATAGATCACATCCTCCTGGCACTCGGGCGGGAGCATGGAGAGCACATCAGCGGCGGCGCGCGGCTCCAGATGCGCGAGCACAATTGCCATCACCTGCGGGTGCTCGCTTTCGATGATCCCGGCGATTTCGCCCGCTTCCATCCATTTGAGCATCGAGAGCTTGGTCGTGCGTGCGGGCGGCGTGATGCGCGCGAGGATATTGTCCGCGCGCTCCGGCCCAAGAGCCTTGTGCATCGCCCCGCGGATATGCCGGGTCGCGCCATAACCGATGGTGGTGCGGCGCCTTGCCTTGCTGACGAACTGATCGAGCGCCTGGTTGACCTCCTCGATCTCGACATCGGCCACATCATACATGGCATAGCCAAGCTGGCGCACTTCATCAGGCTCAAGGCGCGAGAGGATCTCCGCCGCCTCATCCTCGTTAAAGAGCATAAGGAGCACAGCCGCTGCCGCGCTGCCATGCAGCGGCTTCAGGTTTTCTTCATCTACATCGAGGTCGGGATCAGGCATTCTCTTTGGCCTTGCTGCCTTCTCTTAGCAGATCCCGCACGACGAGCGCGGCGCGATCCGGGTCCTGCTTTACGAAGTTGCGGATAAGATCGGCCCGCTGAACATAATCCGGGGTCGAGCTGATCATGTCGAGCGTCACCACATGGCTGCCGGGGTTGGCCTGGGCCGCCTTGGCAAGCTCCTGCGACATTTGCATGCCAATTTCCTGCCGCTTGGCGGCCCGTGCGGCGGGGGAGATAGTGGGCGCGGTTTTCATCTCGCCGATCTTTTTGAGCAATGGCTTGCCGATACCCATCACCACCACGATCACGACAGCGAGCGCAGAGAGATTGCGCACCAGCATCTTGAACCACGGCGCTTCATATATGGGGGTGCTGGCGTCCTCACCCAGCGCGTTCTTGACAAAGCCGCGCGAAGTCAGTGCCACGGTGTCGCCCCGGACGGCATCGAAGCCGACGGCATTCTTGACCAGATTTTCGAGCTGCGCGATTTCCTGCGGCGTGCGCGCCTTGCCACCGGCGCCGGTATCGAGCGCGACGGCGACCGAGATGCGCCTGACCGTGCCAACTGCGTCGCGTGTGACGGACACCTCGCGTCCCAGCTCGAAGCTGCGGTTATAGGTTTCCTGCGTGCGCAAAGGCGCGAGATTGGGCACGGTCTGGCCGTTCTGGGCGGCAGAAGGTGGCGTGGGCGCGGCATTGGTCGCCTGCTGCGCATTGGCAGCCTGCGTCCCCACCGCTGGCGCCGGCGGCGCGGTGTTGGATAGCGCGCCGGGGATACCGCCCGGCTCGGCGGAGACACCCGGCCCGTTGCCGGGGTTGCCTGCCTGCCATGCGCCCTGCTCTACCCGAAGCCGCGCCTCATCCTGCGGATAGGTTTCGCGGGTGGCCTGCCGTTCGTTAAAATTGACTTCAGCATGAACCTCGGTCGAGAATTTGTCGGCGCCGACAATCGGCGTCAGCAGGGCGATGACCGCCTTGCGATAGCCTTCCTCGATCTTTTGTTGCACCGCGAGCTGCCGATCCGTCTCGCCCTCAAGCCCGCCAATGCTGGAGAGCAGACGGCCGTTCTGATCCACCAGCGAAATCGCCTCGGGCGACAGATCCGGCACAGAGGACGCGATCAGATGCACGATCGCCTGCACCTGGTTGTCCGTCAGCGATTTGCCGTTCGCCAACCGCAGCATGACCGAAGCGGCTGGTTTGCTGCGTTCGCGCAGGAAGATGCTCGGCGTCTCGACCGCGAGGTGCACGCGCGCGGCTTCCACCCCGTCAATCGCTTCGATCGTTCGGGCCAGGTCCATCTCGCGCGCGGAGCGGAGCTTTTCGCCCTCCACCGCACGGCTTGCGCCCATCGGCAGACTGTCGATCATGCTATTGCCGTCGGGCGCGCTCTTGGGCAGCCCTTCGGACGCCAGCATGATCTTGGCCTTGAAATAGTCATCCTCCGCGACCGTGATCGCTCCGGACTGATTGTCGAACTTGTATTTCAGCGAATTCTTGTCGAGCGCATCCGCCACAGCGGCTTTCTCGGTGTCAGGCAGGCCACGGAACAGGTCGCGCTGCGGCGGCTCGCGCAGGGCCGTCCAGGCGAGCGCGGCCGCGCCGACGACACCGAGCAGGCCGAGCATCGGCAGGCTCTTCGCAATGGCCGGCTGGCTCAATATATCGCCCAGGCGGAAGTTCATGCGCGCCATGCCGCCGCCACTTTGCGCGGATACCGCGGGCAACGCGGGAGCGGGCGCGGGGGTGAAAGGATCACTCATAATCTGCTATTTCCCTTGTTCCGTTCCGCCATCACACCGGCATACTCATGATGTCGCGGTAGGCCGAGAGCAGCTTGTTGCGCACCTGAAGCGTCGCTTCGAAGCTGACCGAAGCCTTCTGCTTGGCGAGCATCACCGCTGCTATGTCTGTCGTTTCGCCGCGTTCGAAGGCCGACGCCGCCTGGCTTGCATCGTTTTGCAGACCATTGACCTTCTCCAGCGCGCCTTTCAGCGCCGTGGTGAAATCGGCGGAGCCAGAGGGCGCACCAATGCCACCGCCCTTGACGCCATCGACCTGCGCGCCACCCGGCGGGGCGGACACATCGCGCAGGGCCGCGTTTTTCTGCAAGATGGCGCTGCGGATGGCCATGATGCTGTCTGTGGAAATGCCGTTCATGCTTCAGCCCCTCCCTGTTCTATGCCATCGCCAATGTGCGCAACTCGGCAAGGCGATAGCGCAACGTGCGTTCGGAAATACCGAGCTTGCGCGCGGCAAGGGCGCGATGGCCGTCCGCTTCGCGCAGCGCATGACGCACCGCATCCAGCTTGGACGCGCGCGCGATATCCTGTAGCCGTGTGGGTCGGCCCCGCGCGGCGGGCATTATCACTGGCTCCACGATCGCCTGAATTGGCGAGACGCGCTGATAAGGCGCATGAACATGCACCGGGGCGTGCATCATGGGCTGGGCGACGGCCGGCGCTATCAGCGACAGATCGCTGGCGGTGATGTGCTCCCCCTCGCGCAGCACCAGCGCGCGCTGGAGCACATTGCCCAGCTCGCGGGCGTTGCCCGGCCATTGATGCGTTTTGAGGGCGGCAATCGCCTCGCCTGTGGGCCAGACAAAGGGGTCGTCCGCATTATGTTTCTCGTCAAAACCCAGCAGCATGGCTGCGGCAATCGCCAGAACATCGCCCCGGCGATCGGCTAGCGGGATCATCGCGAGCGGCATCACATTAAGGCGCCAATAGAGATCACTGCGGAAACGCCCCGCCTCTGCTTCTGCCGCCAGATCACGGTTGCAGGCCGCAATGACGCGCACATTGACAGGCACCGCATGGGTCGCGCCGACAGGGAGTATCTCTCCCTCCTGCAACGCGCGCAGCAGCTTGGCCTGAAGGTTGAGCGGCAGTTCGGCGATTTCATCGAGGAACAACGTGCCGCCATCCGCCGCGAGGAACAGACCGTCTGACGATTGCGCCGCACCGGTGAAGCTGCCCTTCTTGTGGCCGAACAGCATCGCTTCCATCATCGTTTCAGGCAGCGCTGCGCAATTGACGGCAATGAAGTCCTGATCGCGGCGGCCAGAGCGGGCATGGAGAAAACGCGCCATGCCTTCCTTGCCGGTGCCGGTATCGCCCTGGATCAGCACGGTCGCGTCGCTCATGGCGATCCGCGAGGCGAGCGACATCAGCCGTGCGCTCGCGCTGTCGCCCACTGCGGGCGTGCCGGACGGGCGCAGCAGCTCCCCCACCAGCGCGCAAGCGAACTCCATATCGGCGGCGCCAAAGTCAACGCGGGCGGGCAGGCCGTTGGCGGCGCGGATGAAGCGCGGCTCGCCCTCGCGATAATCTATGAGGATGTCCCGACAATTGGCGAAGGCGATTTCGCTCGCCAGCATCACATAGATGCTGCCCTTCTCGCGCGGGGCATGGGCCGCGACAGGCGCAATGTCCAGATAAGCATGTTCGAGCCACGCCTGCAGCGCAGGCACACGGGCGCACAGCGCATCGCTGATGCCGAATGTAGACATCTGTTCCAGTCCCTATCATCTCGACAGGTCCGTGCCCCCGCACTTTCCTGTCCCTTCGATAGGCCGATTGTGCGTAATAACGCTTAGGATATGGTTAATGGCTGCCGCTTTTATTGCCGGGCGGCAATTTTTTTCCGCACTCTTGCATTTTTTTGCCGCCTGGGTTTGCCGGGGCGAATTTATGGCGGAAAACCGCGACTTTCAGGACTTGGACTACTGCATATTTTTGCCGCTTTTTTGCCGGTCGAGCGGCAATTCCGAGCCGTTAACGACTTAAGCAGACCCTGCAAACGCCGTTTTTTCGCTTCGAGGCCGCAAGCGACATCAAGGCAAGCGACCGAAACATTCTTCAGGAAAGAGGAAAAACCATGACTGTTATCGGAACCAACATTGCCGCCATGCGCGCTCAGGCCGCTTCCAACACGGCGACCAACCAGCTTCAGAGCTCGATGGAGCGTCTGTCCTCGGGCAAGCGCATCAACAGCGCGAAGGACGACGCCGCCGGCCTCGCCATCGCCACCAAGATGACCGCCCAGATCCGCGGCCTGACTGCTGCTTCGCGTAACGCCAATGACGGCATCTCGCTGGCGCAGACGGCAGAAGGCGCGCTCGGCCAGATCAGCAACATCATTCAGCGCGTTCGTGAGCTGGCGGTTCAGTCCTCCAACGGCACTTCGACCAACGCTGACCGCTCTGGCCTGGATAACGAGAGCCGCGCTCTGCTCGATCAGATCGACGCCATCGCGACCAAGACCAACTTCAACGGTGTTGCCCTGCTCGACGGTTCGGCCGCCAGCGTCAGCATCCAGACCGGCACCGGCGCTTCGGATACCGTGGCTGTTGGCCTTGCCAATGCCCGCGTTGCCACGCTGAACATCGCGAAGGCGACGACTCAGGGCACCGCCGGCACCAGCGAGATCGACCTTGCGACCTCCACCAACGCTTCGACCGCCCTGGCGACACTCGACACGGCGCTCAGCACAGTTGCCGCGGCCCGTGCCTCGCTCGGTGCCAGCCAGAACCGTCTGCAGGTTACTGTCGAGAACATCAGCTCCACCGTCACGAACCTGAGCGAAGCCCGCTCGCGCATCGAGGATGTGGACTTCTCTTCCGAGACGACCAGCCTCGCCAAGGCGCAGATCCTGAGCCAGGCCTCCACCGCGATGATCGCGCAGGCCAACCAGGCTCAGCAGGGCGTCCTCTCGCTGATCCGCTAAGGGTCAGATCTGAATTGACCGGCTGAGGTATTGGTCCGCCTCGGCAAGTCATCGGACCCCCGGCACACTCCAGTCCCCACCGTGCCGGGGGTCTTACCTTCGATCAAAAGGCCACAAGGCAAACAAGCCAACCCTACATAAACGCACAATTTCTTCTCCGCCCCTTCCCCCAAGGGCGGAGGATTTTGTGTTTGTGTTGAAAACAAAATATCGTAAAAACAACATAGTAAATGGATTGCGCCAAAAAATTTACCATAGCGATTAAAAGTCCGGCAGCATCCGCCGTTTCTCCCTTTCGAGGCCGGGTTGGCTCCCATACCAACGCGACTTACCTGTTAGAAAGGGACCAAAATGACTGTTATCGGAACCAATATCGCCGCGATGCGCGCTCAAGGCGCATCTATGTCTGCCTCCATGCAATTGCAGGAGTCGATGGAGCGCCTGTCCTCGGGCAAGCGCATCAACAGCGCGAAGGACGACGCCGCCGGCCTCGCCATCGCCACCAAAATGACCGCGCAGATCAAGGGACTGACTGCCGCTTCGCGTAACGCCAATGATGGCATCTCGCTGTCTCAGACGGCGGAAGGCGCGCTCGGCCAGATCAGCAACATCATTCAGCGCATCCGTGAACTGGCGGTGCAATCCGCCAACGGCACCGTAACCAACGCTGACCGTCTGGGCCTCGACAATGAAAGCCGCGCCCTGCTCGATCAGATCGACACGATCGCCACCACCACCAACTTTAACGGCGTTTCGCTGCTGGATGGTTCTGCCCCCAGCGTCAGCATCCAGACCGGCATCAACGCCAGCGATACCGTCGCCGTGACACTGGGCGACTCGCGCTCCGTCACCCTCATGATCAAGAAGGCGACGACCCAGGGCACCGCCGGCACCAGCGAGATCGATCTTGCCAACGCCACCAACGCCTCGTCCGCGCTGGCTACTCTGAGCACCGCTCTGGCGGCAGTCGCCTCGGCCCGTGCCTCGCTCGGTGCCAGCCAGAACCGCCTGTCGGTCACGGTAGACAATATCGCGTCCACCGTCACCAACCTGACGGAAGCCCGCTCGCGCATCGAGGATGTGGATTTCTCCGCCGAAACGACCACGCTCGCCAAGGCGCAGATCCTGAATCAGGCCTCCACCGCGATGATCGCGCAGGCCAACCAGGCTCAGCAGGGCGTCCTGAAACTGATCCAGTAATCCAGTTCGGCTTGGGAGCATTTTCGGGAAAACTGGGAACGGAGTTTCCGCCTGAAAATGCTCCAGATATTTGAAAAAGGCCATTTTTTAAGTCGATAGCCGTTTACGGTCATCTTGAAAAATGGTTCCGGACCGGCCCATGGTATTGGTCCGCCGCAAGCCGGTCTTATGACCCCCGGCACTCTCCAGTCCCCTCTGTGCCGGGGGTCTACTCTTCGATCAAGTGACCACAAAAACAATAAGATGTCTGAGAAATCAAAAGCCCTCGCTCCTCCCCCAGAGCGAGGGCTTTTCTCTGCGCGCAATGTGGCGAGGGCACTACGCAGAGCCATGTTTCGTCTCACGTGGCTCTGGCCCACCCGGAAATCCCGCAAACGCCGCAACCATCCGCGCGACCGAACGGACGGGTTCAGGCGAGCCTGTGCAAGATACGCAAAGGGAGTTGATGGTGGACAGGGCTGGATTTTGTGAGGCCCCAGGATTCAGCAAGTTAGAGTGGCTAACCGTTTTTTTTCGGCAACGCATTTCTCCCGTCGACAAGAGGCGATTGGCTAACCTTTTCGGGCGCTAATCGTGGCTGACCGCGACCCTCATTTCATGCGATCGGGCAAGGCCAGTGCGCTGCTCAATGCTGCGCTTGCCTATTCGGCGATGGGCTGGCGTGTCTTCCCCTGCTCGCCACAGACCAAGGCGCCATTGCTGGGCAATGAAGTTGATCCGTCGAACGGCAAGAAGATCCCGAAGACTGGCGGCGTCAAGAAGGCGAGCTGCGATCCCGATCAGGTCCGCGCCTGGTGGCAGCGCTGGCCCAATGCCCTGATAGGCGTCGCAACAGGCCATGACCGGCTGTTCGTGCTCGATTTCGACCCGCGCCATGATGAGGCAACGGGCGAAGTCTGGACATTGGAGCGGCTGAAGGCGGAGCTGGAGGCGCAGATGGGCTGCGCGCTGCCACCCTCGCTCACGAGCATAACACAATCGGGCGGCGTGCATGTCTGGTTGCGCTGGCCTGATGACGGCGGCGCGCCGATCACCAATCGCGGCAATCTCCCTCTCCATGTCGATGTGCGCGGCCTTGGTGGCTATGTCATCGTGCCGCCTTCGGAGATGGCGAGCGGGCGGACCTATCACTGGCTGCGCCGTGGCGGCGAAGTGCATGATCCCGCGACAACGCAGATTGCAGATGTGCCGGCGGCACGATGGTGCGCGCCGAGCTGGGGCGCGTGGCTGGGCTTTGGCCGGACATCGAGAAGACGCTCGACACGATCGGGCGGGCGATCGAGGATGGCAAGGGCAAGCCCCGCGACATGAGCGACATTGGCGCGCGGGCAGGATTGCGCGCCAGCCCAGCCACCGCGCGCAGGGATGCGCCGCCAGCGCCGGGCAATGCGAACGATAATCCATCCTTCCATGCGGAACCCGGCGGCGCGCAGTCTGGTGAGGGGTTCGGGGGAGATTTCAATGTGCCGCCCGATACTGACCGGGATCGTCACTGCGCGTCATTGCCGCAGACTGACCTCGGCAATGCCGAGCGCTTCTTTTACCGCTATGGCACCGACTTTCGGTTCTGCCCTGATCTGGGCTGGCTCAAATGGGATGGCAGACGCTGGCACGCACTGACCGAGGAAAAGGACAAGACGCCCGGCGAAGTGATGCAGGCGGTTTTCGCGACCGTGTGCGCTATTCGCCACGAGGAGGAGCTTGTCGCGCAGAGCGGATGCAAGGAAGATGCGCCCGAGGACGCAAGCGATGCCGAAAGGCCGCGCGGCTCGATTTCATCGTCAAGGCGACGCGCAGCGGTGTCACGCTCTTTTCCGATACCCTTCGCGCGCATGCCAAGGCCAGCGAGGGCAAAGGGCGGCTTGAGGCCATAGCTAGCCTCGTCAAGAGTATGGCGGGCATCCTGGTGCGCCCTGATGCGTTCGATACTGAGCGCGAGGCGATCAACGTGCGTAACGGCACGATCAGGATCGTGGCCGAGGGCAATGTGCCCGCGATCAGGCTGTTTCCGCACCGGCGCGAAGACCTCATCACTAAGATGGCCGAGGTCGATTATGAGCCTGCGGCCACCTGCCCAGACTATGATCGCTTCTTCGAGCGTATCATGCCCGATGCGGCTGATCGGCGGTTCCTGCACCAATGGTTCGGCCTGTCTGCGACCGGCGACATCAGCCATCACAAGATGGCGTTTTTCTGGGGCAAAGGCCGCAACGGCAAATCGACTTTGGTCGACACGATTGCCACGATCTATGGCGACTATGCCATGACGATCGGCTTCGACACGTTCCTCGATCAGGCGAACAAGAAGAAGGGATCGGACGCAACGCCAGACCTTGCCCGCCTGCCCGGCGTGCGCTTTCTGCGGGCGAGCGAGCCTGAGAAGGGCGCGAAGCTGGCCGAGGGGTTGATCAAGGAAGTGACCGGCGGTGAGCGGATTCAGGCGCGCCACCTGAACAAGGGCTTTTTCGAGTTCCTGCCCAGCTTCAAATTCACCGGGCAGGGTAATTATCGCCCCAAGATCAGCGGCCATGATGACGGCATATGGAGCCGCGTTCGCCTGGTGCCGTTCACCGTGCGCATCCCCGACAGCGAGATCGACCGCAAGCTGCCCGAGAAACTGCGCGCGGAGCGATCGGGCATCTTCAACCGGATGATGGCGGGCCTGATTGACCTCAAGATGCACGGGCTGCTCGAAAGCGCCAACATCAAACAGGCGACCGAGAAATACCGCGAGGCGAGCGACGCGCTGGGCCGGTTCCTGCGTGACTGCACGGCGGACAAGCCCGCCGCGCGCACCAAGTCATCGGAGCTGTTCGCCCTCTTCACCGCGTGGGCGAAGGCCAGCGGCACTGGCGAGTGGACGCCGCAGGGCTTTGCCAAGGCGATGGAAGACCGAGGCTATGAGCGCAAGACATCGAATGGCGTCTGGTGGCTCGACATCGAAATGATAGCCGACATCGGCGCGATCGAGGGCGGGCGCTTCGGCGGCAACCCCTCGCCCCCTGACGGGATGAGCGATGCCGTTTCTTCCGGCTGGAATGAGGGAGGCGAAGATGATTTCGTGCCCGGCTTTGACTGACATTGGAAGGAGATGTCCTTCCGTGGAAGGAGGCGAAATCAGGCGTGGAAGGAGGCAAAACGCGCGTATTTCTGCGCCTTTGGAAGGAGTGGAAGGACGTTCGGGGGTGCCGCCATGTGCGTGCGCGTGTGCGCGCACAGGCGCGCACACGATCATGACCCTATATTCTCTATCCAATCCTTCCAATCATGCAGAAATCTGCGGTTTTAGTGTCCTTCCATCATCAATTGGGTGGAAGGACGCCTCCTTCCAAATGGGGCAGACGTTATGACGCCCTCGCTGCAACAGTGCCTTGATCAGCTCGCCCACGAGATCGGACGCCTTCGACGACTGGCTGAGCGTGGCTGCTATGCAGTCGGCGGTGCCGATCACCTCAAGACAGGCGAACGCTCAGACAGGGTGCGCGCGTTGGCACATGCGGGATTGTCGCGCGTCGAGATTGCCGCCGCAGTCGGTGTGCCAATCGAGCTGCTCTTGTCTGTCTATCGAGATGAGCTGGCCGCGATTGGCAGAACTCCAACGTTCGTGACCCTCCGGCCATCGATGCGCAGGCAGAGGCCAACCGCTGTCCGCTTGGCAACCGCACCACCGGCGGTCACCCGCCCAATGATACCAACACGCCCCATTCTATCACTGAGACTTGTTCATGACCGCCCGCCGTCTTTGGCGCGCACTATAGCAAATGTTGGAAAGGAAATTGGCAATGCACGAATATGATGAAGAGATGCAGGAGCTGGTCCTCATGAATGAGGAGAATACGCGCAAGCTCATGGCGGCCGCAGCTGAAATCACCGCGCGGGAAGATCAGCAAGTGCTCGCTATGCTGACCGCCGCCACGACACTGATAGAGAAGTCAGTCGGCCCGCGCCGTGCTGCGCCCGTGCTCATTGCATTTCTGCAACCCACATTCTCCGACTGGGAGAATGCGTCTGGTGCCACCGTCCAATGATCGTGGCCTCCCTCCCCCCTCGCGGGTCCTTCCCCAGCCCCGATGGTATACGGGGGCCGAAGGCGCATGAACGGCGAGAGTGCAGTTTTTTTTCCGGGCTTTTTCTTGTTGTTTGTTTTTCGGTTTGACCCATGCCGATAGTCTCTCTCACTGAGCTTTGCCGCCGTCCTGGGGTGCCGTCGCTGCCGACGCTGCGTAAGATTATCGACCGCCACCCGGATTTTCCGATCATCGCACGCGGTCACAAGGGCGAGCGATGGAAGATCGACGCGGAGGCAGCCGAAGCCTTTCTCAGGTCCCTCGATGCGCCGACGCCCGCCGACCTCGAACGCCGCCGGCGCTTCATCGAGCAGCTGGGGCTGACGATCGACCCCAATGCCGTGGGGCATGTTCGATGAGCCAGGCCGTCTCACCAGACTTTTTCGACGAAAAAGCGGCGGCCCGGATCGCTGAGGTGCATCCTCGAACACTCCGGCGCTGGCGCGAGCGAGGGCTTGTCGCCTGGTATCGAACGCCGACTGGGCGCATCCGCTATCGGCTCGAAGACCTGCTCGCGGTGGTTGAGCAGGAACGAGTGCCCGCGAACGCCCTCAAGCGCCCCTGATTGCCCTCACACGCCCCATATCCTTCACCCGATTATAGCATCATCCTAACCGCATGAGCCACATTGCCACCAGTCGCCCGCCAGTGGGCACCATCGTTACCCGCGCAGCCATCCTGCAGCCTTCATCGTTCAATGAGGCGGACAACAGCTGCGAAGTGATCTGGACAACCGGCGCCACGGTTCGCCGCTATGACTGGATCGAAGGGGAATATGATGAAACGCTTGCCACCGGCCCGGAAAACGTCCGCCTTGAACGGCTGAACGGCGGCGGCCCGGTTCTTGCCAATCAAGACCGCAGCGACCTCGGTTCCGTGGTCGGCTCGATCGTTCCCGGTACCGCCAGGATGCAGAACGGCAGTGGCATTGCCCGCGTCAGGTTCGCCAGCACCGCAGATGTTGCCGATATCGTTGCCAAGGTGCGCGATGGTCATATCCGTAGCGTCTCCGCTGGCTACATCATTCACGCCTATCAGGTGCAGGAAGGCGAAGGCCGCCGCGCCATCACCGTCATCGATTGGGAGCCTATCGAAATCTCCCTTGTCCCCGTCGCAGCCGATCAAGGCTCTTTCATTCGCTCAGAGGAATCCGTCATGTCCCAGACAAACCGAAACAATGCCTCCACCGATCAATCCGACACCAATACTGCCCAGCCCGTAACCGTCCGTTCGATCATGACCGCCGTGCGCAATGCTGGCCTTGACATTGCGGCGGCTGATGAGCTGATTAACGCGCATGAGCGCTCCGCCTTAACACGCGATACGCTTATGGGCGAAATCGGCCGTCGTTTCGCTGCCCGTGACGCCCAGGTGCCGACCAACGGCCGGGTTGCCCCAATGCAAAGCCCGCTGACCGATCATCTCCGCGCGATGGAAGATGCCATTTATTGCCGGATGAGCGGGACCGCCCCTACCGAACGCGCGCGCGAGTTCATGGGCGCAAGCATGCCTCATCTGGCACGCGGCTTGCTGGAGATGCGCGGAGAGAATGTCCGCTGGCAGTCTGATGCCCAGGTTATCGAGCGCGCGCTGCATACCACCAGCGATTTCCCTCAGCTGCTCACCGCCGCAGGCAATCGCTATCTGCTGGATACGTTCGAAACCGCCGCCAGCGCCATCAAGCAGGTGGCGCGCGAGCGCACTGCCAACGATTTCCGCGATATCACTAACCTGAAGCTTAGCGGCGGCCCGGCGCTGGACAAGGTGAATGAGCACGGCGAGGTCAAAAGCGGCACATTCACCGACGGCGGCGAAGTTTACCGCCTCGCGACCTTCGCCAAGATCTTCGGTATCAGCCGCCAAGCGCTAATCAATGACGATCTGGGCGCGTTTTCCGATCCCCTGCGGTTAATGGGCCGTGCTGCTGCCGAGACGGAGGCAACGGAACTCACCGCCCTGTTGACCGCAAACAGCGGCAACGGCGTGACGCTGGCCGATGGCAATCCGCTCTATCACACTTCGCATGGTAACAAGGCGGCATCGGGAGCGGCGATTGCACTTGCTTCATTGGCGACCGGACGCAAGGCCATGCGCGATCAGAAAGACCTTGATGGCAAAACGCCGATCAATTCTGTTCCCAAATTTCTTTTGGTCGGAACCGATCAGGAAACGCTGGCTGAGCAGTATATCGCCACGCTGACGCCTGCCTCGGCCGATCAGGCCAATCCGTTCGCTACCAAGCTGACGCCGCTGGTCGATCCCCGTCTGCCCAGCCTCGCATGGCGCCTCTTTGCCGATCCGGCACTGATGCCAGTGATCGAATATGCGTATCTGACGGCAAGCCGAGGGCCGCAGCTCGAAAGCCGCGCGGGCTGGAATGTGCTCGGCACCGAGTTTCGCGTTGTGCTCGATTTTGGCTGCGGCGTTGTCGATCATCGGGGCACTTATCTGAACCCCGGAGCATAATCTCTCCACCGGAGCGGGAAGCCGTCCGCCCCGTTCCGGCTTTACGCCCTGTCTGGCGTCGCCTGTGAAGCCGCCAGGCGGGGCGTCTTGCATTGCAATGTGAGACGTCGATTTGTAGAAATTGGAAGCGCGGATCTGCGACCATCGAAAAGCCCGGCATAAAGCCAAGGGCTGTACAAAAAATGTATTTCGGGGCGAAAAGCGCGTTAGGCTAAGGCGTGTGGACATTTAAGGGATTCCTTTTTCCGCGCGGATCGGATTCAAGACTGGCGAAGGGAGCGCCATCTTGGATCGACACGGATTAAGCGACGAGCAGTGGGAGCGGGTTCGCCCCGTGC